>JAJYFA010000090.1 GCA_021790995.1 Acidobacteriota bacterium | reverse complement strand
CCAGTCGCCGCGATACCAGTCCTTCCACTTGCCGTACTCCGCCGCGTGCATCGACGCCAGCACGGCGTCGAGCGACTTCAGCGCAGCGGCCGCTTCGGCATCCTTCCATACCGCATCCCAGCGCGGCTGGGCGCCGGTTGCGTCCTGGATGTCGCGATCGAGGAGCGCCGAAGCCCCGATTTTATTAGGCTCTGGAATATCTGCCTGAACCGCTTGATTCACGCGCCTCGAACGCGTACTCTGTTTTGCATTGCTCACCATGGGGGTGACTCCTGGGAATCGGGCCGCGAAGCTCGCTACTTCGCGTTCCTACTGTTGTAAAACAGGATTCTCAGGGGTCGCCAAATGGCGCTGTGCATTATTCAGGTGGAAGCATTGCCATGCACCCGAGGCTTTGGTTAGAGCTCGACCCTCCTGAAAAACAGCAATGCCGTCGATCCGGAGGGGAAAGCCGTCTTGCTATCAAGCCTGTTCGCTTGCTGCAATCATCTGAGGGTTTGTGCGAATTCGCAGGGCCGGCCACAAGGGGCGCGGTCCGTGCCCTGACTGAAGGGTAAATGGATTCTACCAGAAATATGTAGTGACGACCTTAGGCGGCCCGTAGTCGCCATGAATCATCTCGGTTTCGAGAATGATCTCCATATTGCGCTGGTCCCAATCGCGCGGAGCATGATCGGCGAATTCCTTGAAATAGCTGGGCGTGGTCACAAAGTCGCTCGCCGCAATGGTGCCATTGGCGCCGATGCCGGCGATGACCACCGTAGCCTGATCGGTCAGGGGACTGTGAAAACGCGCCACGATTCCATACTCTTTTTGAATGGAATTGTAGGGTACGCCGAAATCCACAACCCAGCGTGGCTGCAAGCCGTTTTGTGAGTCGACAATGGCGTTGATGCTGAGCTTTAGGCCTTGAACGATGCGGAATCGCACAGACGCGAGCGATTGCATGGTCCACTGGTTGTCGCTGCCTCCCACAAATACGGCAGGGTGCTGACGAAGATCGGCCAGAGTTGCCGATCCCGAGTTCAAAACCGTTGCTTGCTTGCCGTGCTGCGCCAGGATATCGGAGATGCGATTGAATGCCTTCACATCTGCAAGCGCCAGATGGTCGTTGCTATAGGTTCCCGTTTGCAGTCCTGTCGGTTCCGACGCGCCCGTACCTTCGCTGTGAGGCGTTACATCGCCAAGGCAGAAGACGGGAGAGTCGGTCGAGTGTAGAAAAGGATCCCAAAAACGATCCAGGGCCAGTTGCCGATTGACACTGTGAGAGAAATACACTGCACCGATCACTCCAGCCACCAGCAGAGCCACAGCCAAGCCGACTGCCAAACGGGACCGCAGAAAGTGGTGGGACGGCGTTACCTCCAGGTTGGCTGCCACGGGTGGAGCAGGTTTCTGCTCTGGAGCCGGAGTTCCCCTGCGCCGTGGCTGAGAGAACTCGGTAACATACGCCCCTGGGTGCATCTGGATGTGAAGATCGCCTTCGTGGCCGTCTTCCATGTAGTACTGCGCCAGCCGTTTCCTGATCTCCCCGGCCGCGACGCGCACAATGGGATCGGTTGCCACATCGTAATCGGCTGGCCGATCGAAAACTTCGATCCCCAGTAGCCGTTCCTTCAATTGGTCTCCATGGCCGAGTAGCGTCTGTTCGACGACGTAGGTCAGGAAGCGCGTATAGCGTTTGCTGTTTCTGAAAGCCTGGCTGGCAAGAATTTTTTTCAGTTGAGCCAGAACGAGTTCGGAATCGGTTACCGGAGAAGCGGTTGCGGGGCCTCCGCTTGTTTCAGATGTTTTGCCACTGGTCATGCTCGCGCCTCTTTACGAATCCCCGCTCGAAACCTGCATTGGGCTACGAGCATTTTAGATGAGGCCGGGTGGTCCGGATTGCGCCATCCGGTTGTGACCTTCGGCATGCACTGTTTTCACCTGTCGCGAAGAACCCGGTTCACCCGAGTCGGAGAGACGTTCCAGTCTCTCACCGGCACCTGCGCCCCGCAGCCATGGAAGGTGGCCGTCCACTGCATTCGATTCAGCGCCGCTGTTTCTTGCCAGGATGCAGAGTCGCGCCCAAGTCTTCCGTCGTCTTGGGTCGTGTGTGGTCACAGTCAGCGCCTTGCCCAGGTTGAGCCTGCCGGAACTCATCCATCATACGCGCTCACGATATTTCTTTCGTAAAATTGTTCCCTCGGAAGTGGTCGTTTGTCCTGGTTGCGTCTTCAGGTGGAAATTCAGCACCTGAATCAGGGCGAAAAGCGCAGTAAGATACCTCCAGACTTCACCGCATCAACCAAGTTGTAAGCTTTAGTAAATACGTTTGTTAACGGAGAATTCGAGAATTTCCCGAGGTCTTTTACTGTTTCGTACTTGCACACCGTCATTGTTGCCCCGAAAGCTTGACCGAAATCGTTCCAGCGGGTGCTTGCAGGCGGGAGATCGAGACAAAGTGATAGGCCGCCTCAACCTGCGCAATGGCTCGGAAGAATGTGTCTCTGGACCGGGTTCCAGTGCCGTACTGAAGGGAAACAGATGGCAGATGGTCGATGAGCCGGGCAAGTCCGCTGGAGGGCCAAAGGAGGGCCAGTCGATGTATCGAATCGTGCAAGTATTAGAGAGGAATGTCCTGCCCCTGATCGTGCTTGTGGGAGCAGTTACTCTGTGCAGGGCACAATACAGCGCCAATGTACAGGGGACTATTGCCGATGCCAGCGGCGCGGTTGTAGCCAAGGCGGCCGTGACGCTGCACAGCGTGAGCACCGGTGTGGACCTGAAACAGACCAGCAATGCGAGCGGGTTCTACCGATTCGACGCCGTTGCGCCGGGCGACTACACGGTAAGCGCAGAGGCGCCGCGTTTTCAAAAGACGACGATTGCGGTAACCGTTACGCCCAGCGAAACACGCGGCGTAAACATCACCCTGCAGGTGGGTACAGCCTCGGTCAACCTGACCGTAACGGCCGTAGCGCCCATCATGAACCCCGAAGAGACCCGCGTCCAGACGACGCTGGCTTCCAGCGAGGTTACGAAGCTGCCGCTTGCCGGACACGATGTCCAGCAGCTTCTTGCTCTCACCCCCGGCGCGACCGGATTTGAACCGACCAATCCTGCTGGCGGATACGGTGCAACGCTGTTTGCCAATAGCTGGGCGCCCCCCATGCGCGGTAACGGTCAGGGCACCAACAGCAACCTTTACCTTCTCGATGACCTGCCGGTGAATGACGACATCAACCAGGGCGCGGCGATCATGATGCCCAACGCAGACATGATCGACCAGGTGACGATGCAGACGCAGACCTACTCGGTCGAAAACGGTTCGGCGGCATCGCTCGAGACGGCCTTCACCACCAAGTCGGGCGGCAACAAATTCCACGGCGATATGGACTACACGTACGCGGGTGCGCACATCGGGGCCGCAGAGCAGACACTGAACACGGTCACTGCGGGAAGTGGCGGCGCTCCCTCGCGCGGCTCGCCTTACACGACTCCTTTGGGAGACTTCCATCAGAACGAGCTGCTGGGATCGGTGGGCGGCCCGATCTTCAAGGACAAAACATTCTTCTTCTTTTCATTCCAGAAGCAGAACGCCGGAATCGGCGCTCCGTTCGCAAACGCTTCGGATGATTGGGACCCGGCATTTGTGCAGTGGGGCTTGCAGACGTTTCCGAACTCGGGCGTAGCCAAGGGGATGACCCAGGCTCCGAACACGGCCGACGTCCAAGGTCCGAACTATACCGTTTATACGGTTGCCGACCTGCTGGGTTCGACTGCCTGCCCAAGCCCGACCTCGACCTACACCAATACACTGCCAATCTTTACGAACCACGCGGTCAGCGGACCCAACGCCGGGCAGGTCCAGGGCGGAGAACCATACAGCATCTCGTGTAATTTGCCGATGTACGATCACGGCCTGCAGTTCAATCAGTCGCAGCCCTTCGACGGATTGCAGTTCGCCGGCCGCGTCGATCAAGTCTTCCGTGGCGGCTATGATCGCATCTATGCTTTCTACGAACGCATTCATCAGACGCTCGGCGATCTGACGGAACGGCCTGCGCTCGGCGCTACCACGCCCAGCACCAACAAGGACGCCTCTCTCAACTGGATCCACGTCTTCTCGCCCCACCTGCTCAATGAAGTCCATGGCGGCTACATTCGCATGCACGGAGGGCTCATTCTGACCGATCCCGCCATCGCGGGCTCGATCCCTTACAGCGAACTCGGACTCGATACAACCGATCACTACCAGTTCTTCTTCCTGTTTGGCCAACAAGCCTTTGGGCCGGATAGTGAACTCGAGCACACCTACAACCTTCGCGACACGCTCAGCTACACATGGCGCAATCATGTGATCCGCGGCGGCTACCAGCTCTCCCGCGAAGACTATCTGATCGACGAGCAGATATATGGCCGCACCGGTTTTGGGTTTAACTTCTATAACGCCTTTCAGTTGATGGCCAACGAAGCGGACTACACATCCTATCTCTGGTCGATCAGCGGCACCACCGGAAAGTACTCGCCACAGATCTACGGCGCGACTTCGATCTTCAACGGCGTCTGGGCCGACGATACCTGGAGGGTTCTGCCCAATCTGACCATCACCGCCGGACTCCGGTACGACGACTTTGGCAATCCGACCCGCTACTCCAGTTCCAGCCCCTTCGCGCCAGTTTTCCCGGGCTCTGGTTCCACCTTCCAGCAACAGGTGTGGGACTCTTCAGTGCGAATCTCAAACAACGCATTCTCGCAGCCCCAGAACAATCAGTGGCAGCCCCGTGTCGGTTTCGCCTATTCGCCGTTTAAGAGCCAGCAGTTCACGATTCACGGCGGCATCGGCCTCTACGAAAATGCGCTCACTCCCGCACAGATCGCTAACAATCTACCGACGCAGCCGCCGTCGCGCATCAGTCTGGCCATGAGTGCTCCGCTGGACTTCGGCGACTTTACAACAACTGCCGCTCCGTGGGGACACACCTACGATCAGCAGGTTCCTTTTCCGGTCTATGGTTTGGACCCCCATGGCAACGTCTACTCGAATGCCGCTCAAACCTCCATCTACTCGGTCAACCTCAACGCCTTCGCACCCAACACCAAGCCAGAGAAGTTTGTCATGTATTCGTTAGGTGTCGAGAAACAGCTTCCCGACAACATGGTTGCCGGTGTTTCCTGGACCGGAAGCCATGGCTATAACCTCATCATGGGATCTGCGGCAGCTGGCGCCAGCTCTGTCAGCAACTCTGACTGGAACCTGACGCCGAGCAGCACGGGAAAACTGACAAATGTGCGTCCTTCATCTGAGTGGGCCGATATCCAAATGACTGTCAACACTAACAACACGAGCAACTTTAACGCCATGGTCCTGACGCTCACGCAGCGCTACAAGGGGCTCAGCTACCAGGCGAACTACAACTGGGAGCGGTCGTTGCAGTGGTCGCCGACGTTCACCGATACAGCCGCCGGCAACATCGCATTCTGGCCGGGCATCTACCAGTCGCACACCTACTATGGCCCCACCGCTCTTGATGTCGCCCAATCTTTCTCTCTCGGCGGGGACTACGTTATTCCCAAGATCTCGGCCAATAACCTCGTCATCAACGAAGTGCTCTCCGGCTGGCGCATCGGTGGCATCGCCGTGGCGCAGACCGGAACGCCCTTCAGCGTGGGCAATACCAAAGGCCCGTCCTATGCGTTCGACGATAGCTGGGCTATTGACTCCAGCAGCGGTGGTACGCCTGCGTTTCCAACCTACAAGGCTGGCCTGCGTCGGAAGAACTTCGACCGCCAGGCCGTATCGAGCAGTGGTGTCTTTGCCGCTGCCGATTTCACCGACCCGACAGGCGCCGGAAGCAGTCCAGTGCTGAGCCAGCAGGGTGCCAATACCTTCCGCAATCCCGGATACTTCAACGTCAATGCAGAAGTGGCCAAGCAATTCACGCTGCCGGCCATCCTCGGGGAAGCCTCCACCGTGACGCTGCGCGGCGACTTTATCAACGCGCTCAACCGCACCAACTGGGGCCCGATCGTCAATGACATCGGTTCGGGAGTGAATTTCGGCTTCTCGACCTCAGCATATAACAAACGCTATCTGCAGTTGGGAGCGCGCTTCGAGTTCTAACCACGGATGCGGTACTGCCGCGGAGAATCTCAAACGCAACTCCCAGCGAAAAAGCGATGCCTCCTGGGAACTACTTGGGGCCTGTCTTCTGGCAGGTCCCGCTTTTGTGTGCCTCACATGGACGCCTTTGTCGACGTAAATTGTTTTGAGGAGAATCAGCAGTGCCATCACGAAGAACGTTTCTCGGTACATTGTCGGCGAGCCTTCTCGGCACCGGGTGTCTTCCTGGAATCGAAGGCGAGATGCAAGCGCACGCGGACGGCAAGCCATTATCCCTTACCCCTGCTCAGAGCGTTTATCGCCCTCTCGATGAAGTCAATGTCGCTGGAAGCGGAAGCGGCCATCTTCTTGTGCTCGACGGGCAGGGCCGTTCATATGTCGATCGACGCGTGACGCTCCCGGATAGATTTCTTGCCGGTGGCGCTCTGGGCACTCATACGGTGCTACTGTTCGACGAGAACGGCAAACTTAACTCCAGGGCCAGCTTTTTGCTCGATGCAGCGACCGCGATTCAAGAACCAACCGGCGAGTTCGAACGCCTGCTCCATACGCTCTACTGGACCATGGCCTCGGACGGTCCGGTTGGCGCGCGCCGTCACAACGGAAAGGTCTACACCTACTGGGATAATTGGGTGCTGGACAACACCAATACCCTGAAGGGCATGCGCTACTTTTGGCCCGAGGTCCGCCAGGGCTTCGAAATCTTTGCCGTGACACAGCGCGAAGACGGAATGATCTGGGAAAATCACCTCGAACGCACGCCGCCCGAGAACTATTGGGATTGGCGCTTCAAATACGGCGATTTCTCCCGCGCCGTCGATGGCGGGCATGTTGGTCTTCGCCGCGCCCCTGTAGAAAACCATGTCGAAGCATATTTTCTCGAAGCCTTCTATCTGGTCTGGAAGACCACCGGCGATGATGCCTGGATGCGCCAGCATCTGGATCGCGCTCTGCGCGCCGTCCATTACAGCACCACCGATCCCTATCGCTGGTCCTCGCAGTACGGCCTGCTCAAACGCGGACTCACCATCGACACGTGGGACTTCCTCTGCGAGAGCGAAGCCGCCCTGTCCGGCGATGCGATGGTCATTGATCTCAAAAAGACCCACTTTGGCATCTTCTACGGAGACAATACGGCTTTTATCGCCGGATGCCGCTATCTGGCCGAGATGCTCGATCACGTCGACCGCGCTGAGGACGCCGCCGCCATGCGCAAGCTCGCCACCGAGATGGAGGAGCGGTTAAACCGAATCGCATGGAACGGCCACTTCTATACGCATTGGGTCGCTGAAGATCCTGAGTTCAAGCCCGATCTCGGCGTCGACATGTCGCGCCAGGTCTCTCTTTCAAACGCGTATTCGCTCAACCGCGGCATCGCTCCGCAACAGATCAAAGCCATCATCGAGACCTACCAGACGATCCGCAACGAGATGCCTTCGACCTCGCCCGGCGAGTTCTACTCGATCTATCCGCCGTTCTCCAAAGGATTCGGTCCCGAGCAGAGTATGTGGAACTACGTCAATGGGGGCGTGCTGGCCTGCACTGCCGGCGAACTGGCGCGCGGTTGTCTGCAGCATGGATACGAAGAGTACGGCGCCGGCATTCTGAAGCGCCTGCACGAGATCACCAAACGCCATCGCGACTTTCTTCCTGGAATCCTGCGCGGCAAGCAGCCCGAGCGCCCGCCCACGCAGTTCACCCCGCTCCATCTCAGCGCCCAGGCGAATTGCGATACGGGCAAAGGTGCGGAGGGAGTTCCGGGGTGGGTTGACGACCCAAGACTTTACCTCATTGACTTTCCTTCCGGACAGCAGGAGTTCCGGGGAGTGCCGTTTCATATCGCTTCCAGCCAGCGGAACGGCCATCGCGTCTGCATCGGGTTGTCCTCCGCGCCGCGTTACGCAACGAAAGTCGACGTGCCCGTGCATCAACCCTGCCAGTGCTTTTACATGCTTCATGCCTGTGCCGGCGACGCGCTCACCATGGGCAAGCTCACCATTCATTATGCGGACGGAAACAGGGAGGCCCAGTACATCGAGCGCGGCATGAATGTTGGCGCTTTCTGGATGCCGGAGGAAGCCGACGAATTCGACATCCGGAATGGGACATTAAAGCTGGACAGAATGCAGATTGCGTGGCGCGGCAGTTCGCCACTCATCGAAAATGTGGGCGTATGGATCACGAGCTTTGTCCCCCGCAGGGTCGATGTGCCGATCGCGTCGCTGGAGATGGAGAGCGCGGCCGACGGCTCCAAATGGCTGGTGGTTGGCGTAACTCTCTCCGATATGCCGCCATTCCTGCCGCCGTGGAACGACGTCTCCACAGGTATGCCGAACAACTGGGGCGCAGGATGCGTAACTGCGGCTCTCATAGAAGGGCTTGCCGGCGTGGAAGATACCGGAGCCGGACTGCGTACGGTCCGGCTCTCACCGCGATGGCTCGCCGCCGGCGTGCCATCGGCAGAGGTGACGGTACGCTATCCCTCCTCAGCCGGCTACTGCACCTATCAATACCGAACCCACGAGCGCGGACTGGAGATGGAGTTTACCGGCAACGCTCAATCCTTCGAGCCACAGATTCTACTCCCACGCGATCGCAAGGCAAAGGCCGTGCGCCTGGATGGCCAGCCCGTCGAACCGCATCAACGCACCATCGAAGCCTCGACGTATCTCGTTTTACCGCAGACCGGCGTGGGCATCCATCGCCTCGAAGTCGACTTCACATAGCAGTGCACGGCCGCTATGCGGAATGCGCCTTCGCATCGAAGAAGGCGCTTCCGGTGTGCGGCACGTGCAGCACAGGCGATTGGGGACGTCCGCAACGGACGCAGGCTCATGTCCTGTCGAGAATCTTCTCCTGCCAGTTGGCCGGCGCCATATCCTTGCGCGTCGGATAGTACGGAGGGCAATCACGCGAGTCCTTATCGTAAGGCGCGATGCCGCTGGTTTCGAGGAAGTGCGTCAGCAGGGCCGCCTGCAGTTCGGTCTGAATGGCGCCGGCGCCGGGCGTACCAAATAAGTTGTTGCGTTCCTGCGGGTCGTCGCGATAGCTGTACAATTCACTCTGGTCCTGTGGGCGCAGGATGAGCTTATGTGTCCGCGTGCGGATCATGGCGCTTCTTGAAACCGTCAGCGGCCGCTCGTTCTGGAGCCGTATCTTGCCCACGTAGTCCTTGCCGCCGGATCCGAGGGGTTCGAAGCACTGCGGTTCGTATACGTTGTATCCGCCCTCGCAGTATGCGGCGCGGCCGGGATCGCCCGCCAAGCCTGCCATCTGCGGCAGCAGGCTGCGCGCGAAATGAGTGTGCGTCGCCGTGGTTCCCGCCAGATCGAGCACCGTCTGCATCAAGTCGTAAAGTTCGACCATATCTTCCGCGACCGCGCCCGGCGCTCCTCCCGGTACGCGCGCAATCAGCGGCACGTGCGTCAGGCAGTCTTCCAGCCCGTTGGGCCACTTCTCCACCAGCCCGAAGTCACCGGCGTAGTCGCCGTGATCAGACAATAGAAAGAGCGCTGTATCCTTCTTGCGATTCGTGCGCTCCAGTGCTTCCATCACCTCGCCCAGCAGCCAGTCGGTATAGCTCACCCGTCCGTAGTACACGGCGCGAATTTTGCGCAGCGTCGCGTCATTCAGTTTTCCCAGCCCGTACATCTCGCGGATTCCAGCGTGGAAGCTGGGCTTGTTCTTCAGCTCAGGTGGAATTGGCGACGGAACCTCAGAGGGCGAGTACATATTGTAAAAATCCTTGGGAGCCGTATATGGAGGATGATCCCCGATCAGCGGAAGAAAGATGCAAAACGGCCGATCGTGCTCCTTCTGTTCAAGGATTTCAATCGCCTTTTGAACACAGGCATAGTCATGGGTCTCGCGCCGGCCACCCATCGGCGAATAGAGCATGGTCAGCGCGCCCGGCGTAAGATGTACGGGCGGGTCCGTGTTGTTTGTCCGCTGATAAAGCGTGTCGCTCCATTCGGTCGCGCTGTCGTAGAAGCACTGCGCGGCGAGAGCATCGTTCTTGCCATACCAGAACACGTCGTATCCGGCTCGCCGCAGGTAGCGGAAGAGATTCGGCTCCTCGGGGCGCAAATAGTAGTACAGGCTGCGATGACCGCGCACGCTCGTAGGCCATCCCGTTAGCAGGCTGCATCGTGACGCGCCACAGACCGGAAACTGCACATGGCAGTTGGCGAATCGAGTTCCTTCTTTTGCCAGCCGGTCGAAGTTCGGCGTTCTCGTAACGGGGTTCCCATAACAGGCCAGGCTGTCTGCCCGCGTTTCGTCCGGCAAAAAGATCACAAGGTTGGGCCGTGCGCTGCAGAGCGGCTGTGTTCCGGATGCAGCGGAGTTGGCTTGCTCGCTCGCTGCCGCCGGCTGTGCGCATGGCACTGAGTTGGCGATCCCGCCCAGCAGGCCTGCTCCGGTCATTCCCAGAAAGCTGCGTCGATTCAGATCTTGAGTCATCATTGTCACCCGACGGGCGCCGTGAGCGAATTACAGGCAACATCGTGGACGCGCCCCCCGGCGGACTGGATCAGGCGGGTCGGAGTTCCCGACACGGCTGACCCGATCGCAATGCGGAGGTAACGGTGACGCGATTTGAATTCGGTCAAAATGATCTTCTTGCTCCTCGTCGCCACCAAATTAAAAAAGCCAATCTCGCAAGGCAAGTACGAAACGGTAAGTTAGCAGCGATTACGAAAGGTGACTTAATAACTCAATCATGATCAATGACTTGCATAAAGTAATCGATTTAGCTGCGTCACCGTAAGATACCTGCTCCGGCCTTTGAAACTTAGTATTGACCGAAGCAAATCGCCATCGACAGACCAGCTTTGGGGAGTTCGGAAGATCCCGGGGCTGTTTGCCGCAATCGCCGCCACTCGCAGCCGAGTCCGCAAGCGCAGCGATTCGATTGCAATGGCCTAGGAAGAAACAAACCACCTTGGCGGGCTGGCGGTAGACTACCTCAAAGCCAGAGTTGGTGTCTTCCGAAACCACTGTTCTTAAGTCGATGCGGCCACGGGGAGCGGTGGCCTTGCATTGAAGCAGGATAGAATACAGGAACTCTGGTTTTGCCGTTAGCCGCGGTCTGATGGACGCCGTCGTGGAGGCGCTCTTCGCACTTGGTTCCAAGGAATAATTCATTTCCAACGCACCCGTCTGCGGCGGCGCCGCCCTTTGTCGAGAAGGGAGGCGAGAGCAAAGTACGGTGCGAAATTGGCCCGAGCCAATTCGGTGAAGTCTTTGTAACGGAAGCCGTTAATCTACGCTGCGGAGATCCGGTCAGGTATCTTACCGTTTCTTACTTGCATGCAACAGCCCGGCTGCATAGCGTCCCATCGATCATAGTGAGCACTCGGTTTTTGCAGCGAACGAGAATCACAATTTCAGGATGGAGGACCAGAATGTCAATGTCAGCGAAGTTGATTGCAATTGCCCGGTGGAGCGCACTGGGATTCCTGCTTGTTGTTCTATTGCCATCGTGCTACGCGCAATTTAACAGTAGCGTGGAAGGCACAGTTACAGATCAAAGTGGTGCCGCTGTGGCAAACGCCGTGGTGGTTTTGCATAGCAACCAAACTGGAATTGAGCTCAAAACCGCTACGGAGAACGCGGGCCTATACAGGTTCAACGCCGTGGGTCCTGGCGGCTATGAGGTCATTGTTGAGGCACGAGGCTTCAAGAAAACAGTGGTATCGATTCATGTCGCACAGGATCAGGCTGCTGCCGTGAACGTGACTCTTTCGCCTGGCGGCGCCACAACGACGGTAAGGGTGGTAGGCGGCCGGGTCGACACGCTCAATCCGGATGAAACGCGCCTCCAAACCACTCTAGAGTCCGACCAGATCGAAAACCTTCCGCTTCAGAATGGAAGCGTGCTTCAGGTGGTGCAGGTTGCACCTGGGGTCACGGGTATCGACGAGGATCGAAATCTATGGGCAATTAGCATCGGAAACAGCGCAATGAACGCCCAGGCCAATGGAAGGCCTTCAGGATCCAGCACCTACCAGCTTGACGGTGTAAGCATCGAAAGCAACTCCAAAGGCAATGCATCGAGCCTCTACTTTGTCCCCGCGGATGACATGGTGCAAGAAGCGGCGATCGAAGTGAACTCGTATGCCGTCGACTACGGTGCCTCCTCCTCGATGAGAATCAACATCACAACCAAGGGCGGCACTAACAATTTTCACGGCAGCTTCACCGACCGGTATAGCGGGCGTGGCCTGAACGCCATCGCCGACTTCAGTGCTCCCGAACTTCCGAACTCTCGCCGATGGTACGAAGGCGCGGTTGGCGGCCCGATCTGGAAGGATAAAACCTTCTTCTTCTTCTCCTTCCTGCACCAGACCCAACTCTCCGCGATGTCGGGCGTGATTCACTATGCCACGAATGAGTTTACCGGGACATGGGCGCCGGCGCACTATCCCTATCTTGCTTCAGCGCCGGTCGGACAATCGCAAGGTGCGAACGTGCAAAACCTGCTGGCATCGTTTCCCGTCGGCCCCGCTACGGGAGGACAAACAGCCACCATCATTAAAACCGGCGTAACAGATTACGCCTCCAATCTGTTTTCGACGAGCACGCCGGGCGTGTGCGCGGTGCCGATCAAGAACGCGCCGTTCTATCTTGGCCATCAGATCGGCTCCAACCCGATCGATTGCACCATGGAAATTGTGGACAATGGCCTCTTCAATCAGACTCCGCGCGTCAATGGCTTCCAAATCAACGGGCGTATCGATCAATTTTTCCGCGGAGGCAACGACCGCGTTTACGGCGCCTACCTGCTCGAGCCCGAAGTCTCCGACTTCATCAAGCCGCGTCCCGGGTTCAACTCGACCACGCCGGCCGGAACCCGATATCTGAATTTCAACTACACCCACATTTTCACGTCGAACCTGATGAATCAGGCGATCTTCAGCTACTCGCGTGAATACTTTGCCTTCACATCGAGTCCCGCCAACGACATCCCCTTCCTCTCCCTCATGATCGGAAGCGGAAATGACGCCACTGACTACTTCGGCACGCCCGGGGCTCCCAGCAATACCAAACAGCACGACTATCAATTTCTTGACAACGTGATATGGACTCACGGGAGACATAACGTCAAGGCGGGTTTCTCGGCGAGCCACGAGGACACATACGATAACGCGGCCGGCTGGATGTCCAAGGCTGAAGTTCCAATCTATTTTGGGTGGAGCGACATGCTCGATGACCATCCCTGGGGCTACAGCCTCGATACCTTATCGGGGACGACCGGTAAGTTCCTGGGGAATATCCAGGGCGACAAGGTGACACAGTTTGGACTCTACGGTCAGGACGACTGGAAGATCAGGCCCAACCTGTTAGTGACGTTAGGCGTGCGCTGGGACGATTACGGCAATCCCCAGCCGTACGGGGATGCGGTGCTGCCGTTCCTTAATCTCAATTCACCTGCGGGATCTTCATTGCGGCAGAACATTATCAACAACAATATCTCCACGCAACAGACGCCCAATGCATTTTCCCAGAGCGAGAACAAGAACATACTGCCCCGTGTCGGCTTTGCCTGGTCGCCGTTCCCGAATGAGAAGCTTACAGTGCACGGCGGCGCCGGATTCTATGAGGATGCCTTTAACGTTGGCGGTTCCGTAACCGGGCTCTCAATCAACTCGCCGAGTTACCTAAATACGTACTTCTGCGCGACCTGCGTGTCCCCTCTGAACATCATGGACCCGCGGAACTTCTATGGCACCAGCCCCAATGGTCCGCCTCCGTATGGCAATACGTATTCCTTCCCGGCCCTCACGCCGCAGGGCGTGGACAGCCACGGAGAAATCATCCTCAATGAAGGCGGTGTGCCCACTACGCTGACCAGTTCGCTCTCCGGGGTCGATCCCAAACTGAAGCCGCAAAAGACGGCCCTTTACAGCCTTCAGGTGGAAAAGGAGCTCTTCAACAATCTGGTTGTTGGGGTAGGGTATTCGGGATCGCGTTCCTGGGATCAGTTCGCAAATGGAGATTACAACTCATATCCCGGCGACCAGATTAAGAATAACGGAAAAGAGCTGCGTCTATCTCAGGAGTGGGCCGGCGTCAGTTTCAATACGAATCGGCTGAGCAGCAACTATAATGCTCTGCTCCTCACTGCTCGTCAGAACTATCACAACCTGAGCTGGCAGGCGTCGTATACGTGGGCAAAGACCCTCACTTACGGTGGTCTCATTAACGACATCTATGATGCTAGCCATTATTATGGCCCTGCATCGGGGTCGGTTCCCAAGAGTTTCAACGGAACTGTAGCCTATGAGCTTCCGGGCCGAGGGCTGCAGAACCTCGTGGAGCGCGCTCTTCTGGGGGGCTGGGAACTCAGCTCTCTGGTAACGGCACAGTCGGGCACGCCATTCTCGCTCGAAACGACAGCGCCATTTGTGCCCTTGTCAGCCGCAATGCCTTCGGAGGGTGGAACATGCACACCGACCGGCACCGCCACGACTTGCGGCAAAGATATCACGAACCCCTCGGTCGCTGGAACCTACCTGGCCAACGGAAACGCGAATTCTCTGGTCAACGTTCCCGCTGGTCTGAAGAGGAAAGGGTACAGCCGGGCTCAGTGGAAGTACGGTGTCTTTTCCAATCTTGGATACACATTTGCATCTACTCCGACTTACGCTGTTGCTGCCGGCGGCCCTGGATTTACGAACCCTCTTGGATATGCGGCGAACCCTGTCTACAGTAACCAGGGATATAACTCGTTCTATGGACCTGGATATCTTGAGGTCGATAGCGCAGTGCATAAGAAAGTGTATCTTCCCTGGTTTGGTAATCACACAAGCACCATGACGTTCGGCCTCGAGGGAAGCAACGTAATTAATCGGGTGAACCTTGGTGGTCCGGCATCGACAGACCTGAACACCGTCAGTACGAATGGATTGGGTGTGTCGCAAAGCGCCAACCAGGCGCGCATTCTGCAGGTGATGGGGAGACTTGAGTTCTAGAACCCGTTGGGCAGGGCACAGCAGTCTTCGTCCCGTGCCGCACATGCGCGGCAATGGAGCTATCCCTGTAGTAGTTGCGAGAGCCTGGGAATCGCCGCTGATTCCCACGCTCTCGCGGTTTACGTAAAGATATCCTTACAGCAATCCTTGTGTGAAATCAGCCGGAATGTAGCGCCGCTCCCCCGATCGAAGCAGTGAGAGACCGGCATCGAACATCCGGGCTGGGCGAGGATGCCTCCCCGTGGGAGATGGTTATGCTACTCGCTGGGGCCTGTCTGGAGCGCTGGGTCTGGAAATGGAGTATGAATCAAGTGAAGTCGTGGTTGGCAAACGCATTTTCTATCGGTTTCATCTCGATCCTTTCACTCATATCGGCTGCGGCGCAGAAGCCTGCCGATCCCTTGCTCAGCGGCTTTCTGAATCCGCCGCAGAGCGCGCGTCCGCGGGTGTGGTGGCACTGGATGGACGGTAACATCAGCAAAGAGGGAATCAAGCTCGACCTGGACTGGATGCATCGCGCAGGCATCGGCGGCTTTCAGACCTTCGATGCGGCCCTTGCGACGCCTCAGGTCGTCAAAACGCGTCTGATCTATATGACCCCCGCATGGCAGGACGCATTCCGCTACGCCATCGATCTTGGCGGCCGCTACGGGATGGAGATGGCGATTGCCGGCTCGCCCGGGTGGAGCGAATCCGGTGGTCCCTGGGTTGCGCCTGCCGACGGCATGAAGAAATACGTCTGGAGTGAGACCATGATCGAAGGCGGAAAATCCTTCGCAGGCAAGCTCGCGCCTCCGCCAGCTGTTACTGGACCGATTCAAAATCTTCCGCTCGACTCGTCTCCCGGGAGTAAACCTGCGCCGCAGGACTATGCCGACACGGTGGTGGTCGCCTACCGCCAGCCCGCGACCGATCTGCCTGTCGAGTCCTACCATCCCGTCATCACTGCCAGCGGCGGCTCGCTCGATGCGGCGCTGCTCGCGGACGGCGATCTGGCGCGAACCGTCAAGCTGCCCATTCCGCCTCCGGGGCAGAAGGCCTGGATTCAGTACGCATTTGCGCAGCCAGTCACCATCCGTGCGGTTACGCTGGCCGACAGGGAAGAGAAGGGTTACGTCGCGGCCATCCACCGCGTTGCCATCCCGCAGAAAGCCGTTGAGGCCAGCGAGGACGGCCACACATGGCGCACGGTCGCGCAGATTCCTTCCAGCGGCAGCCTGGAGATCACCATCTCGTTTCCGCCCGTCACGGCAAAGCTCTTCCGTGTCAGCTTCCTGAGCACCCCCCCGCCGCCGCTTCCGGTATGGGCTGAAGGGCTTGCGCCGCAATCTTCCAAAGAACAAGATCGCTTCACTCCGAAGAATTACGAGATTGCCGAACTGGTTTTCCATCCCGGAGTGCGTGTCAACCACTTCGAGGAGAAGGCCGCATTTGTACCCGCGCTCGGTCTGGACGGGTTCGCCACGCCTCCCGCCGCTCCGGGCGATGCTGTTCGCCGCTCCGATGTCGTCGACCTTACATCCAAAATGCTCCCCGACGGCACGCTTCACTGGACGCCGCCTCCCGGCCGCTGGGTTGTGCTGCGTTTTGGCTGGAGTTTGCTGGGCACCACGAATCACCCTGCCACCGCCGAGGCCACCGGGCTCGAGGTGGATAAACTCGACGGCAGGGCCGTGCGGCGATACATGGAGAACTACCTCGATAGTTATAAGCGGGCTGTTGGAGTCCAGCAAATGGGAAAACACGGCATCCGTTATATCGTCAACGACAGTTGGGAGGCTGGATCGCAGAACTGGACGGCCGGCATGATTGAGGACTTCAAACGACTGCGCGGCTACGATC
>JAJYFA010000089.1 GCA_021790995.1 Acidobacteriota bacterium | reverse complement strand
CGATCTCTACGATTGCAAGGGCCGCGTCATCGGATCTTTCGCGTTGCAGCGCCGCCTGGTGGTGGACTACGACGGCTTTGCGCCCGTGCTGCGCCAGGCGGTGATCTCCATCGAGGACAAAAATTTCGAATCTCACTGGGGTGTCAACGTCCTCCGCGTGCTCGGCGCAGCCTTTCACGACTTCCGATCGAAGAGCCGCTCGCAGGGCGCGTCAACACTCACGATGCAACTGGCGCGCAATCTCTTTCTTTCTTCCGATCGCACCTTCATGCGCAAGATGCAGGAGGCATATCTCGCCATCCAGATCGAGCGCACCTTCACCAAGCAGCAGATCTTCACGCTCTACGGCAATCAGATCTATCTCGGCAGCGGCATGTATGGCTTCGAGGCCGCATCGGAGTACTACTTCTCAAAGCACGCCAAAGACCTTACGCTCACCGAGGCGGCGCTGCTCGCCGGTTTGCCCAAGGGACCGGTGGACTACTCGCCCGTTCTCCATCCAGAGCGCGCCCTCAACCGCCGCAACCTGGTGCTGAGCGAGATGGAGTCCGACGGGAAGATCTCGCACGCCGAAGCGGAGGAGGCTCGCGTAATGCCACTTGGCCTGCACATTGCCCGGCCGGTGGGCGCCGTGGCGCCGTGGTTCCAGGACGAGGTGCGGCATGAGCTCGACGATCGCTTCGGCGCCGAAGAGGTGCACGAAGACGGCCTGCGTGTCGATACAACACTCGATCTCGACCTGCAGGAGACGGCCAACCGCGCCGTAGCCGACGGCCTGGCCGCCTACGAACGCCACCACGGCTGGAAGGGAAAGCTCGAAAACGTGCTCGCCGAAGGCCTGACGCTCGCGAGCTATCGTCATCCCGACTGGGCAGTTGTCTCTGGTCCGGGCGACTACGTTCATGCGCTGGTCGTGCGCGCGCTGCCGTTCGAAATCGATGCCCGCATCGGGCCTGCGGATCAACCCGGATCTGAGATCGTTCTGCTTGCTCCCGACTGGCAATGGACAGGCGAGCCCTACGGCAACGCGCTCGTCAAGCCGGGCGACATCATCTACGTCCATCTGACCGCGGGCACGATGAACGGCGCGCACCGCGCCACGCTCGAACAGGACTCCGGCACCCAGGGCGCGTTGCTCGCCATGGACAACACGAGCGGCGACGTACTCGCCATGGTCGGCGGACGCGACTACGCGCTTTCAGTCTTCAACCGCGCCACGCAAGCGGAAAGGCAGGTCGGCTCCAGCTTCAAGCCCTACGTCTACACCGCTGCCATCGAAGATGGCATCAAGCCCACTGACATCATCGTCGACGGACCGGTCAACTTCGGCGGCTACGTTCCACACGACTACGAAAATAATTACAAGGGCGCGATGACCGTGGCCAACGCCTTCGCCGAGTCGCGCAACATTCCCGCGCTCAAGCTGGCCGCGCGCGTTGGCATTCGCAACGTCATCGACCTGGCGCATCGCTTCGGCGTCACCGAGTCCATTCCGCCCTATCTTCCCGTGGCGCTCGGCGCGTCCGAGATTACGCTTGAGGAGCAGGTGGCCTCTTACGCGGTGTTTCCCAACGACGGCATTCGCGTAGCGCCGCATCTGATCCGCAAGGTCTCGAATGCCGACGGCATTGTCCTCTGGCAGGAGACGCCTGACGTGAAAGAAGTGATCGACCGGCAGACGGCGCGCACCATGATGACGCTGCTGCGCAATGTCGTTCAACACGGCACCGGTTTTACCGCCGGGCAGTTGGACCATCCCCTCGGCGGCAAGACTGGAACCACCTCGAACTTCACCGACGCGTGGTTCATCGGTTTCTCGCCGTCGGTTACATGCGGCGTCTGGGTCGGCTACGACAGCCGCGAATCACTTGGCAATAAACAAACCGGCGCCGCCGTCGCGCTCCCCATCTGGACGACATTCATGAAAGCTGCAATCGCCGGCAAGGACGACGAGCAATTCCCCGGCGACGAATAGCTTTGCGCTTCATCGACCATACCGTGTGCCATCCTTTCGCCAAAGCGCAGCGAAAGGATGGCACACGGAGGAATGAGATCGACGAACTACTTTGCCAGCCGGAAATACCGCTTCGCGCGCGCGACATCCTTAAAGATTTGCGACTTCAGCGCCTCGGGCGAAGGCCACTCGCGCTCGCCGCGCAAACGCAGCAGAAATTCGAGCTCCAGCGGCGTTTTCTCGCCGATCTCCACCGGCTCAAAGTCCAGAATGTACGACTCGACCGCGAATGACGCCTCGCCGAAGGTCGGCCGGTTGCCCACATTCGTCACCGCCTGGAAGGCGAGCCCGTCGATCTTGAGCCGTGTCACGTAAACGCCGAACCCCGGCAGCAGTCCGTTATATGGGGCAAGATTCACCGTGGGCACCAGCAGCCGCGTGCCGATGCCGCGCCCGCGCGCCTGCGTGGAAAGCACGGTAAACGGCCGGCCCAGCATCCATCGCGCGCGGCGCACGTCGCCTGCCGCGACCAGCGCGCGGATGGCGGAGCTTGAAACCTCCATCCCGCGCACACGCACCGCTTCATGCACATGCACCACGAAGCCCAGTTCCACCCCCATCGCAGCCAGTTCCTCGATGCCGGCCGCGGCTTTGCGCCCAAAGCGGAAGTTGCTGCCTTCGTGAAGGCTCCGCAACCGGAGCGCGCCCACAAGAATCTGCTCGACAAACGCACGCGGCGCGAGATTCTTGAGTGCCGCATCGAATTTGAGCACAAGCGCCGCGTCGATTCCGGTTTCAGAGAGCAGGCGCAGCCTTTCGGCAACCGGCGTGATGAGCAGCGGCGCTTGCGCACGATGCAATACGTGCTCCGGGTGCGGATCGAAGGTGATCGCCACGGCCCGCGCGCCGATCGCTCGCGCCTCGGCCTTTGCGCTGTCGAGAATCTCGCGGTGCCCGCAATGCACGCCATCGAAGTTACCCACCGCAGCCACCGTGGGCCCGAACCCGGCAGGAATCTCCGCGAGAGAATGAAAGACCTGCATCGCCGCGGTTTCGCCTGGCCCTTCGCTGCGCATCATGCTCATAGCGTTACGGGCACGCTCAACCCGTCGTAGGCTAACTGCGCGTTGGCTGGGAGATTGCGGTTGGTCTCTTCGTGGCCCAGGTCGTGCGCTATGTGCGTGAACCACGTTTGCCGGGCGCCGATGCGCCGCGCCCAGGCAAGCGACTGCTCCAGCGTGGAGTGGCTCGGATGCGGCGCGTGCCGCAAAGCCGAAAGCACCAGTACTTCCACGCCTTCGAGCAGCCCAAAGCTCTCCTCGGGAATCGCGCTCACGTCCGTCATGTACGCTGCATTGCCGAAGCGAAAGCCGGCGATCGGCAGTTGGCCGTGCATGAGCGGAATGCGTAGAAACTCCACGCCGTGCACCGTGTTGCGCTCTCCGAGCGGCTGCAACTTGACGCGCGCGCGCGTGGGATAGGTAGCGTGCGGCGAGAAGGTGTAGGAAAACACCTGCTCCAGAACCGCTGTCGTCTTGCGATCGGCGTAGAGCGGAATCGATCCGCCGCGCCGCTCGGCGATAAAACTCAATGGCCGCAGATCGTCCATGCCGAGAATGTGGTCGGCGTGGGCGTGCGTATAAAAAACCGCGTCGACATGCGCGAGCTTTGCGTTCAACGCCTGCTCGCGAAAATCCGGGCCGGTATCGATCACCACCGCGCGCTCGACTTCGGTTCCTGGCTCACGCCAGCGCAACAACGCCGAGGGCCGCAGCCTGCGGTCGTGCGGATCGGTGGAAGCGCACACCGCGCACTCGCAAGCCAGCGTAGGAACGCCCATCGAGGTTCCCGTGCCCAGAAATGTGAGGGTTGCGTCCATTCGAAGGCTTCCAACTTCCAGTTCCCGGCTTCCATCTTGAGCTGGATTGCCCCGGCACACACAGGAGATCCAGGTTCGGCGTTGCCGGTTCATGATCGATGTAAAGAGACGAGCGGCAGTTCAATCTGCGTGAATTCCAGCCAGAAACCAGAAGCTGGAAGCTGCCTTTCACTTCTTCGGCGGAGGCGGTGGCGGAACGCTGGGTGCAGTCACCATGCTGCTCAGTTCCAGAAACGCCATGCGCAACTCGAACAGTACCGACTGCAACATACTGTCTTCGGCCGGCGTCAGGTTACCTTTGGTCTTTTCCGCCAGCACGGCCAGCAAATCGATCGTGGCGCGCGCACCCATGATGTCCACACGCGGACGCTGACCCTCCTGCGCGCCTGCGCCCATCTGCAACAGCGCGCTCAGATAGAACTGCTGCACCAGATGCTCGAAACCCACAGGCGGCTGCGGACCCACCGCGGGATTCTGTGCGCGAATGAGATCCTCAATCCTCTCCGCCGAAGCCTCATAGGCCGCCTTTTGCCGCTTGCTCTCTTCGGCCGTCGGCGCCGGAGGCAGTTCCTCCGCCAGTTGCTGCCCGGCAGTTTTTTGAGGCTCCTCGGCTTCCTGCGCGGGCCTGGACTCGTTCACCACCAGTCGCGGCCCGGGAGCCGGCTGGTCTGGAGCAGTTGCGGCAGGCTTTTCCGGTTGCGCGGGCTGCGCCGCGGCAGGACCGCTTTCCTTCTCTTCTTCCGCCTTGATCTTGCGGCGGTCGATGACTTCGAATTTTGGCGTATCGCTCATACGATAAGTTTCTCATTTGTGGCGCGGTACTCGCCATGACCCGTTATGCCCGCCCCTTGCCGAGCCTCGGCGGCGTCTCCAGGATGCTCGCCATTCCCTCCGCGGCTCCGAACTTATACCGGAAGCTCTGACTTTTCGCCTCGGCCTCGGCGCGGATCATTCCCAGCGCAAACTGCCGCGCCCCGCCGCGGAGCGGCAACTCCGCCGCGCTGGTCATCGTCCCTGCAACTGTCCCATCGTCGAGCGTCAACTCCGTACCCGCCGGCGGCACGGCTCCGGCAAGTTCCAGCGGCCGCAGATGCCTGTGCACGGCGCCCCGCGCACGAATGCGCTCCACAATCTCCTGACCCAGGTAACAGCCTTTACTGAAGTGCAGCGCCCGCATCTGCGCCGTCTCCTGCGGCAGGTCGCGCTCCACCATGTCGATGCCGTAGGCCGGAATCCCCTCGGCAATGCGAAACGCCTCGACCGCCGCGCAGCCCACCGGTACGGCCCCGCCGGTACGCAGGAACGACCACAGTTTGGACAGGCCCGCCGACGGCAGCCAGAACTCGTACTGTGGCGCCAGAACCCCGTAGCCGCGCAAGATTCTTACATCCATGCCGTTCCACTCAACACTGGTCCCCGCCATCGGGATGGTCATCACCGGCAGCCCAACGCGTTCCAGCACCTCCGGCACCAGCGGGCCTGTCAGCCCAATCGCCGTCTCCGAACCTGTCTCCCCCACCTGATCTGTGTCCAGAGGGACCAGTTCCACATCGTCCATCACGATGAACTTGTTCAGGTGGGCCAGCAGCTTGTCGAACTGGTCGGAGGCAATCTCCAACTGCAGCCCCGATTCGCCGGCAAACGGCGTTCCCCGCAGCTTGTCCTGCCCGCCGTTGTCGTCCCTTGGCGGGCTCACAGGACTGCGGCGCTGCGGTGATTGTTCCTCGCCCCCGCGCCACACCGTCAGATCGCCCTGGATGTGGCCCTGTGCATCGAGCACAAGGTTCCAGGCGCCGGTGTTGGGAAAGAGATCGTTAACCGTATTGGTAACCATGCCGCTCAGCCAGCGGAAACGGTCAGATCCGCGCACTTCCACGCGCCGCATCCAGCCCAGGTCGTGGAGTGCGGCGCCGAAGGCCAATGCCTCTGTTTCCACCTCCGGCGCGTCCAACTCTTGTGGGGTCAACGCGCCGCGGTAAGCCGACAGTGTATGCGGTGTATGTGAAGATTCAAGAATGATGGCCAGCGCAGTGGCCTGCGGATTTGCGACAAGATCGGACTCGGCCATGGGGACTCTTCCATGGTTCTGCACGGTTGTCCGGGAACTCCTGGTGCAGAACCGCTCTCTGATTATAGCCTTGGAGTAAGGAACGGAATCGCCCTCCAACCGTGTGAGGCATGGCAGTCCATGATGAAAACCGGTTTTGAAGGGGCACGGCCGGGGTACCCACGCAGTGCGTGGGTCGCGTGCCGCTAAAGCCCGCAAAATGAGTGGGGCTTTAGGGATGCTTCTGCAATATTTTCGATTTTCGCCACAGGCACTTAGTCACTGAGGAAACGGAATGAACCTGCACCACAAGAAATTGCCCTCCACCGGACGCGGTCTCGCTTATTCTCTGGCGTTTTGCGTCGCTCTGGCCGCCGCTGCCCCATCGCGGGCCGTCGCCCAGCAAATCGCTTCACATCCTGCTCCCGGCGCCACGGCCGCTCAATTCGGCTGCACGCTTCCCCCGGACTCATCCAAAACCAGCGACAAGGCCCAGACCCACATCACGCCGGAGCAGGCGCGCCAGCTCTTTGCCCTGGTGGATGTGCTGATGAAGTTCTCCTCCGGCGAATCCGGCCTGCCCATCAAGAGCACCGTCAAGCGCCAGCTCATCACGCGCGACGCCGTCGTGAAGTACCTCGAAGAGAAATTCAACGAGGATCAGGGCACCAAGCGCCTCGAGCGCGACGAAATCGTGCTCAAGAAATTCGGCCTCATCGACCATGATTTCGAACTCAAGCCGTTTCTGCTCGCGCTCCTCAAGGAGCAGATTGAAGCGTATTACGATTCAAAGACCAAGACCGTGAACCTTCTCGACTGGGTTGGTCCCGACGACGAGCAGCCGGTGCTTGCGCACGAGTTGACGCACGCGCTCCAGGACCAGCACTCCGACCTGGAAAAATGGGACAACCAGACTCCCGACGACGTCTCCACCGACGCAGCCGGCGATAAGGTTCATCTGGCCCGCGACGAGATGGACACCGCGCGCGATGCTGTCGCCGAAGGCCAGGCCACCGCCGTCATGTGGGATTGCGTTCTGAAACCGATGGGCAGGAGCCTCATCAAGGATCCCGCAGTAATCGAGCTGCTCGAATCGCAGATGAGTAAAGAACAGGATTCGCCCGTGATGGCGCGCGCACCGCTGCTGATCTCAGAATCCATGCTCTTTCCCTACCGCGAGGGCCTGAGCTTCGAGCAGGACGTCTGGATGGACCAGGGCCAGACCGCGGCCTTCGCAGGCGCGCTCGATCGCCCGCCCACATCGAGCTGGGAGATTCTGAACCCCCGCGCCTACGAGAACAAACTCATTCCAGCCATTCCGATCATGCCCGACATTCATCCTTTGGTCGACGCCGCGTATAAGCCCTACGACATCGGCCAGGTCGGCCAGCTCGACGTGCGCATCCTTACCGAGCTTTTGGGGGGCGACAACGCATCCCGCGATCTGACGCCAGCCTGGAACGGCGGTCTTTATTGGGCCGGACAGTTGCGCAGCGCCACCACGCCGGCCCAACAGGCCGACACCGCTTCCATCTCGCTCCTTTATCTGTCGGTGTGGAAGAACGCCATCTCGGCAGACTTCTTCGCCAAGATCTACGCGAATAATCTGGGCCGCAAGTACACCCGCGTCAGTGAGATTTCCTCCGGCACGTCCGCCATCGGTGGCGGCTCCATGGAGCGGCTTTTCACCACCAACGAGGGCCCGGTTCTCATCGTCACGCGCGGCAAGATGGCCTTCGTCGCGGAAAGCTTCCCGCTGTCGATAGCGCGCAAGCTGGCCACGCTCCTTCTCGACGCCCAGGGCGTTGGTCCCACTCGTATGGCTCAAGCTCCGTCCACACCTGCCGCGCCCGTCGTTCCATCCGGTCCGCAAGGCAGCACGCTCACAGCCGACCTTGTCCAGTTCTTCGCCGAAGCCGGCGTAACCAAGGCCGTGATCGACGCGGAGCGCAGGGCGATCGAAAAGTAGCTGAAGGACCGAAGAGATCAGCACCATCGAAGTGCTTCCGTGGAAGTGTTTGACAGAGGTACGAGAACCACGTCAAGAGCCCAGGCTCGCCGAGTCCCATCTTCACTCCGCACCTAGTGCCCCATCTTTTCGCGCTCTTTGCGAATGGGTGGGACACCACCAACCCAAACTCACCGCTCGACTTCACACCTGCCTTTCTCGTGAACTGGTGGAAAAATCTCCTCCACGCACCTCCCCACGCCGCTATCATGAGAATCCTGAGACCGATTCAGGAGATGCGCACGTGCAAGGCAAACTCGAACTCATGATGGGACCCATGCGCAGCAACAAAACCGCGGAACTGCTGCGCCGCGCCGATATGCGCCGCCAGTACGCCAAGCAATACGTCATGATTCTCAAGCCCAGCGACGACACCAAGGGCGGAGCCGGCGTGGTCGAGAGCCGCAATCCCAACGGCGGCGGCAAAATGAGCGCTCTGGCATTTAACTCCGCCAATCCCTGGGAGGTTCTCGACGCCATCCGCGACACGGAACAGCAAATTGGCAAGCGCGTCGAGTGCATCGCCATCGACGAAGGCCAGTTTGTCGACGAACTCTTTGTCTTTACTCGATACCTGCTCGACGCGGACCACGATGTGCTGGTGGCCGGCCTCGATCTGGACTTTCGAGCCCTGCCCTTCGGGGAGATGCTCAATCTTAGCTGGCTGGTGAACGCCTACGGCGGCAGCATCACAGAGTGCATGGCCTACTGTTCCTGCGGCGCCCGCGCGCTCTATTCGCAGAGGCTCATCGACGGCAAGCCCGCGCCCTACGACAGCCCCATTAAGGTACCGGGCGACGCCTACGAGCCGCGCTGCGCCGAACACTTTATTCTGCCCGGCAAGCCGCACTGATCCATCGCCCGGTGAGTTCTTCGGTACTGTGGCTTCGGCGGTGGAAGAAAGCGTCGGCAATCACCTTGGCCAGCAGGCTCGATGATCCACGCGATGAGATCGGGAGCGCGCTCCTGCCGCCGGCGAGTTGATGGCTAAGGACCAATCTGAACGCCCGGCATACCTGAGCGGAGTAACAGAATGCCGTCGCACAACGAAAGGAGCGAAAGATGAAAGGATTACGCAGGTTGCATGTGGCAATCGTAGTGGCGATGATGGCAGGCGCCGTGTGCGCACAGGAGACGCGGCACACGGTCACTCATCCCGCGCCCAATCCGGCCGACGATAGCAAACCGAACAGCAAGCTGGTTCCCGAGACCTACGCACTCACCGGCCATTTCGACCGCATCGTGCTCATCCGGCTGAAGAATGGCGCCGACCTGCTCACCGGCATGAATCGCGTGGTAAAGGAGCAGCACATCGAGAACGGCGTGATCCTGTCGGCGATCGGATCGCTACGCGGCTGGGCGGTGCATCAGGTGACAAACCGCTATCTACCCACGCAGGACACGATCGAGGAGAACCCGACGCAGCCCTGCGATCTCGTCAACATGAACGGCTACATCATCGATGGGCGCATCCACGCGCACATGACGCTGGCGACTCCGGACCACGTGATGGCCGGACACGTGGAGCCTAGCAACGAAGTGTACACGTACGCGATTGTCACCGTCGGCGTGATGAACGGCACGGACCTCGCGCGCATCGATGACAAAGCGTATCGCTGAAACGGCAAACAGCGCCCCAGGCCACGCATCTGTGAACCGGGAGGTTGCGCCAGCTTAGCCGCCTGCTTCGAGAGATCGGATGTTGAAGGTGTTCTCGCAGAAAGAATGGCGCTTTGCCCGCCTTCTGCTATGCTGAATGGTTTACCTGTGCAATGCCGGTTCGGAGTTCGACCTATTCCGGCTGACAGGATGGAGGGAAACATGCCGGAGCAAAGAGCGCGCAAGCATCATCAGGACCGCGTGGCAGTGGCATTGCGCGAAGAGATCAGCGTGCTCATCGAGGGTGAGCTCTCCGATCCGCGCATCGATTTCTGCCACGTGAGCGAGGTTGTGCTCAACCCGGGAGGAAAGTCGGCCCGGGTTTATGTGGCTCTGGACAGCAACGCAAAAGACCCGGCCAGGGCTGAAGCGGAAACCATTGCTGGTCTCGAGGCTGCGAAAGGCTACATCCGCCATGAACTGGCGGAGCGCCTGGGCATGCGCCACGTGCCCGATCTGAGCTTTTTTGCGGATCGCTCGGGCCGCTTCCAGGCGCGCATTGAAGAGCTGATGAGCCGGTCGCGCAAGGGCGGCTCGCCGGCCCGCCGCAGCGCCGAAGCCGCAGAGGGCGCGACGCATCTGGGCGATTCGCTGACGCGATCCTCAAGCGGCCCATCATCCCCGAAGCAGGAAGCGTCGCTCCGCTAGACCTATGAGTTCTCTTCCGCAGAAAGCTGAAAGCTGCCCGCCCGCGCTCCCGCCTCAGGGTGAAGTTGTGCGGGCTCCCGTCTTCTCCGCCAGCGGTCCTTTTGCCGCAATCCTCGATGTGCTCAAACACGGCGAGCGATTTCTGGTGTGCTCTCATGTGCGGCCCGATGGTGATTCCCTGGGTTCCATGCTGGCGCTGGGCATGGTGATCCAGCAGATGGGCAAACACGCCGATCTGGTGTCAGCGAATCGGATTCCGCTGCAGTACCGGCACCTGCCCGGCAGCGACTCCATCCGTACAGCCTCGCACATCCAGGGCGCCTACGATGCGGCGGTGATTCTGGAGTGCGACAGCATCAAACGCACACATCTGCAAGGGCTCTCCGATCTTTTTCTGGTCAATGTGGACCACCACCTTACGGGCCGGCCATTTGCGCACCTGAACTGGATCGACTACGAAGCGGCGAGTGTGGGCGAGATGGTCTACCGGCTGGCACAGGCTGCCGGCGCTCGCATCACGCCAGAGATCGCGGAGTGTCTATACACCACGGTGCTTACCGACACGGGAGGATTCTGCTACGGCAACGTCCGCGCTTCAACCTTTGCGATGGCGCGCGAGATGGTCGAGGCCGGCGCCGATCCCACCGCGATTGCCCACGCAATCTATTTCTCCTCGCCCATCTCAAAGCTGCTGTTGCTGGGCACGGCGCTTCGCCGGCTCAAGCGCGAAGGCCGCGTAGCCTGGCTCTGGGTGACGCACCAGGACATGCAGCGCACCTGCTCCACCGAAGAAGATTGCGAAGGCATCGTGAACGTGGCGCTCAGCATGGCCCAGGTTGATGCCGTGGTCTTCCTGAGCGAATTATCTGACGGACGTGTCCGCATGAGCCTGCGCAGCAAAGGCGATTTCGATGTGGCGGCGATTGCCCAGCGGCTGGGCGGCGGCGGACATCAGAACGCCGCCGGCTGCACCCTCCAGGGAGCAATTCCACAGGCGCTCAAGGAGGTACTGACAGAGCTGCGCGGCGCCATCGCTGAATGGAATCCAGGTCCTGCCCATCGATCTCGATTGAAATGAGACACTGGTTGCAACAGGATCTTGCGAATCGGGGGGAATCTGTTAGCCTTGTCCCTGTCGCAAAAGTCGAAAGTGCTCGCGCCCGAAGCGGCGTGGGAGATGTGCGGGCCCGGGCCGATTCCCCATCCGTCCTGCGTGCATTCGGAGACCACATTGCAAAGGAGCGCACCCCCGCGCTCGTGGAGAAATGGCATCGATGGGAAATCCCGTGGAACTGTCGGCACCCGATCGATCGGCGGGCTGGCAAAATCGCCTTCCGCGCTGGTCGACGGTAGTTGAAGTTGCCGTCTTTCTCGTCTTCACCGTCTTCTTCCTGCTTTACGGACTGACCCCGATACTGGGCGGTGACGGCATGGGCCTGGTGGGCGCCGACGAACCGCGTTACGCCCAGATCGCGCATGAGATGCTGGTGCGCTTCGATTCGGCGCACACCCTCAAAGCCCATCTCAGCGCCTGCGTCACGCCTTATCTCTACGGCCGCCCGTGGCTGGAGAAGCCGGCGCTCTACTACTGGCGCGCCATGTTTCTCTTTAAGGACTTCGGCGTACACGACTGGAGCGCCCGCCTGCCCTCGGCCACATTTGCCTTCATCATGGCGGCGCTCATCTACCTGCACATGCGGCGATTCCGGCCTGGCGGACACCTGGACGCCGCGCTCATTACTGTCGCCTGCACGGGAATAATCGGCTTTGCGCGCGGCGCCTCCACTGACATGCAACTGGCAGCTCCGCTGGCGATCGGCCTGCTGGGCTGGTATGCCTGGTATGAGACCGGCTCCAAGTTCTGGCTCTACGACATTTACTTCTTTACCGGCCTCGCCACACTGGCCAAAGGGCCCGTCGCTCCGTTCCTCGCGTTGCTCATCGTCGCCGCCTTTGCTTTACTGCGCAAAGAGTGGAGCATTGTGCGCCGCTCGTTATGGTGGCCCGGGATCCTGCTCTATTTCGCCATGGTGCTGCCGTGGTTCATCGCCGTGCAGCATCAAAATCCGACGTTCTTCCGCGAGTTCTTTCTCGAACACAATCTCGAACGCTTCGCCACCGACCGCTATCAGCACGTGCAGCCAATCTGGTACTACCTGGTCGTGATGGTGCTGGCGCTGATGCCGTGGACGGTGCTCTCAATGCGCGCGCTCATCGACGGTGTTCTTACCTCGGTGGCGGAGTGGAGACTGCGCCACTCTCGCGCC
Source organism: Acidobacteriota bacterium (assembly GCA_021790995.1). Classification (GTDB taxonomy): domain Bacteria; phylum Acidobacteriota; class Terriglobia; order Terriglobales; family Acidobacteriaceae; genus Telmatobacter. Next base: position 4,470 of record JAJYFA010000089.1, on the reverse strand, counting down.
GGAAAGCCTCTGCCGACCCGGCCGGGCGACGCCTTCCCGGAGTTCCTGGTTTTGTGGGCGCTGATCCCAGTGGTATTTTTCTCGCTCTCCCGCTCCAAGCTGCCCGGCTACATCCTGCCCGCAATTCCTCCCATCACCATCCTCACCGGCGATTACCTGTTCCGCCGCCGCACGACGGGCCTGAGCCGTTGGATTCTGCTCGGCCACGCCGCGGTTTGCTCCGTATTGACCATGGCAGTTCTGCTGCTGCCCTGGTTTGTTGCGCACGACAGAACCATGCCGCCAACCCACGCGGTGGCTGCCGCGGCGCTGGCGGCGATCGGAGCCGGTCTTCTGATTCCAGTCGTGGTGAAGGGCTTTGGCGTCGCATGGCTGCGCCCCGCCACCTGCTGGATTATGGTGATCCTGATTCTCTTTGTCTGCGGCGCAGGTCCTTTCTTCGGGATTCCCGCGGTTCCCGCAACCAAGCGCGTCATTCACCTGCTCGACCGTGCCTATTCGGCGCGGCCGCTCGCTGAAAAACTCACTGAAGTGGCGCCTGCCAATGAAACAGTAGCCGTGTTTCGCGTACGCCGTGACATCGAATATGGCCTCTCGTTCTACCGTAATCACGAGGTGGTGAACTACGACGAAAGCGGCGTGCCCGACGGGCAGCATCTGCTGGTGGCGCGCGTCCAGGGCCGTCATGGCGCGGACCTGGGCACGCAACTGGCGCTCCAGGAACTCCTTGATGGCCGCCCGTATCAGCAACTCTTCAGTTGGCCTGAGCAGGGGCTGGAAGTGTACCTGGTTGGCGCCCGCTGATCTGCCTCTCGACTTGCAGGGCGCCGTGCACTCGTGGCAAAGTGACCGGAAGGGCAAAACCCGGCGGCGCAGTCATGCTACATTGGCCATTCGCAGCAACCCGGATCGCAGTCGATTGGAGAAAGATGCAGGCATCGGACGCGGACATCGAGATTCTCGACCTGCGGCACTTCGCTGCTCCCGTACTGCGCCCTCTTCTCGATGCCGAGGCCTCGATCTGGGCCGAACGCCTGCACTGGGACTATCGCTCCTCCGTCCGCCTGCTGATGCAGTATCTCGACAACCGCATGTTGCCCGGCTACGCCCTCATAGAAAGCGGACGAGTGATCGGCTACGTGTTTTGTGTCTATGAGGACACAAAGGCGGTCATTGGCGACGTCTTCGCATTGCCTGGCGCTCAGGAAAATGACACTGGGCTTGCAAGCACCGCCTACAGCCGCGAAGTAACGCTGCTGCGCCACCTCTTCGAGCTGCTGCTGAACTCGCCGCACGTTGAGCGCATCGAGTCGCAGTTGCTTCTTCATCCCTCCGGCCTCTTTGCTCCGGTCTTTCGCGAGGCCGGATTTGAAGTCTACCGGCGCCTTTTTCTCGTGCAGCCGCTGGAGGGCCGCCGGAGCCAGCCCCTGGTGGAACTGCCCCCGCATCTCGAGTTCCGCGCCTGGCGAGACACCGACCTGGCCCCGGCCGCCCGGCTCATCTGCGAGGCTTACCGCAACCATCCAGACAGTTCGATCAACGATCAGTACCGCTCGGTACACGGCTCCCTGCGCTTCCTGAACAACATCGTGCGCTACGCCGGCTGCGGTGCCTTTGCCGCGCAGGGGTCCTATGTCGTTGCGGACCGCGTCAGCCGCGAGCTAGCTGCACTGGTGTTGGGCTCGCGCGTCAGCGAGCGGAGCGGGCATCTGACCCAGGTTTGCGTCCATCCGGCATTTCGCCGCCGGGGGCTGGCCCGCATGATGCTCGCGCAGGCGGTCTCCAGCTTTTTGCGCATGGGGGCGGCCGAGATCTCGCTCACCGTCACTGAAGCCAATGCCGGCGCGATCCGCCTCTACTACGACGAAGGCTACCAGCGCGCCCACAGCTTCGACGCGGCCGTCTGGCGCCACACACCAACAGCCTGAGAGCGGCAAAAGCCGTCAGGCCGGCTGCTCGCCGGGGAGTGACGCTTTGGCGATAGCCGCCATGGGAAAGACCCACGCCAAACCGGCAAGAACGTCGATTCCGTAGTGCACCTCTAACACAATCGTAGAGACGGTAATGCCCAAAGCAGCGATGATCGCTGCCGCCATCAGCCACCACGGCGCCTTGCCCCGGCTCAGCCAGACAATCAGCCACGGATTGGCTGTGTGCAGGCTGGGGAAGCAGTCGAAATGGTAGCGGAAGTTCGACGCCAGAAATGAGTAAATGCGTGTCGACTCAAGGAAGCTCGGCGACGGCGCACGAGCCAGCGCCAGAGGTCCCGAGACTGGAATCAGCAGGTAGCACACGTAGCCGGTATAGAGCGAAAGAATCAGCCCGCGCCGCAGCAGACGGAACTGCTTTCTCTCGCCGCGCAACAGAAACCAGCCCACAGCCAGCAAGGGAGTGAGCGGATAGAACGCATAGAAGCCCGACATGATGCTTGCAAACAGGCCGTTCACGAGTCCCCAATGGCTGAACCAGAGATAGGGAGTCTTTCCGAAAAGCGCCACGTCGGCGGCCATCATTTCCCGGTCGAAAGGCGGAATGCCGAGCTTCGCCGTAACGGCGGATGCGTCCAGCAGGTGCAGCCCGACGTAGCCCACAACCGCAACCACGATCGGTCCAAAGTCAAAAATATACGCGCGAATGCCGTCAGCGCGCGAGCTGAAGCGCGACGCAGCCAAAACCACCGCGACAAAAATACTCGCCGACCAGAGGACAGCACGCGCCAGCAACAGACCGCCGTGCGTCGCAAACACCGGAGGATGGAGAAGGGTGAAGACCGCGGACAAAAGCAGAAAGAGCCCAGTCAGCAATTCGTCGAGATAGGCACGGACGAAATCGAGCATGGTGACTGCGCGCGGAGGAGAACCCAGTGTACTCGTCAGCCGCTGAATCAGGCAAGCCAAGCCCGCTTAGTCCAGGGCAATCATCTTTGAAAAGGATCTCCCGATTCACGAAAAGCCGATGACGCCGTGGAACTGAGAAGCAATCGGCGTGCTTTGCAGATCTCTTCCGAGACCTTCAAAGCACGCCGATTGAAGTTCAGCCTGTTGCTATGCTTTGGCCGAGGTCAGCGCGCCCAGATCGGCGGCCATCTTCTCCGTCGAGAAGGCTTCGATCATGTCGCCCTGCTTCAGATCGCCGTAGTTGGCGATGCCGATGCCGCACTCCATGCCGCTGGTAACCTCGCGGGCATCGTCCTTGAATCGCTTGAGCGAACCTATCTTGCCCTTGAAGACCTGCGCGCCGTCGCGCATGACCCGCACGTCGGCATCGCGGCGGATGACGCCGTCGCGCACCGAGCAGCCGGCGATCGTGCCCACCTTCGGAATCTTGAAGATGTTCAGAACCTCGGCGCGGCCCATGAAGTTCTCCTTGAAGACGGGTTCGAGCAGTCCCATCATGGCCAGGCGAATCTCGTCCTGCAACTCGTAGATGATCGAGTGCAGGCGGATCTCCACGTTCTCCTGCGCTGCCAGATCGGCGGCTTTGCGTTCGGGGCGCACGTTGAAGCCGATGATGATGGTGTTCGAGGCCGTGGCCAGGAGCACGTCGCTTTCGGTGATGGAGCCGACGCCGGAGTGAATTACCTTGACGCGCACTTTTTCCGTGGACATGCGCATGAGCGAGTCGGCGAGCACTTCGACCGAGCCCGTGACGTCGCCCTTGATGATGAGCGGCAGGTCCTTGACGCCCGATTGCTTGATCTGTTCCGACAGGCCTTCGAGCGACATGCGCGAACTCTTGGCGAGCTGGGCTTCGCGCTCCTTCATCTTGCGGTATTGCGCGATGGATTTGGCCTTGTCACGGTCGGCGACGGCAAGGAAAGTGTCGCCGGCGTCGGGCATGGATTCCAGGCCCAGGACTTCAACCGGGGTGGATGGCCCGGCCTCTTCGAGCGCGCGGCCGCGATCGTCGAACATGGCCCGCACTTTGCCGTAGGTGTTGCCGACGATGTAGCTCTCGTTGAGGCGCAGGGTTCCATCCTGCACCAGGACGGTGGCCACAGCGCCGCGGCCGCGGTCGAGCTTGGCTTCAAGCACCGAGCCCACAGCCTTGCGGCCAGGCGTGGCCTTGGGCGCCTTGATATCGCTCACCAGGCAAATCATTTCGAGCAGCAGGTCGAGCTTTAACCGCTTTTTGGCGGAGACCTCGACGAACACCGTGCCTTCCTGGCCCGCGCCCGCCCACTCTTCGGGAATGAGGCCGCGGTCGGCAAGCTGTTTTTTCACGCGATCGGGATTGGCTTCAGGTTTGTCGATCTTGTTGACGGCGACAATGATCGGAACCTCGGCGGCCTTGGCGTGGTCGATGGCTTCGAGGGTCTGCGGCATCACGCCGTCGTCGGCGGCGACGACGATCACAACGATATCGGTGACCTTGGCGCCGCGGGCGCGCATGCGCGTGAAAGCTTCGTGGCCCGGCGTGTCGAGGAAGACGATCTCGCGGCCGGAGGCCGGAGAGCCTTCCTTGGTGAAC
>JAJYFA010000088.1 GCA_021790995.1 Acidobacteriota bacterium | reverse complement strand
CCTGAGGGCCACCTGCCCGTCTGCCAATTTGGCTGATTTCACGAATGCCCCAAGAGGGAGCAGCAAAGATCATGAAAAACCGTTTGATTCACATGACCCTGACGGCCGCAGCTAGCTTGATGTGGTTCAGCCCTATGTTTATGCAGACTGGTGTGGCCCAAGTCACATGGTCACCGGACCTTCGGCTAAACAGTCAGGCTGATATCCCTAATGCAATCTCGACGCCTCTGCCCGATATTTCGACGGGAGTTACGTACACAAATGGCGTCGCAGATCGTGCTATCAAGACTTGCCAGGACTACTTAAATTCCGTAAGAGCCGGCTTTTACCCTAAGGACAATCTGGAGACGCGGCTGGCAGGCTCGTTTGTGTTCCGATGTTATGTTCTTCGCGACCTTCAGAGTGCTAAGCCAGCGACCTCCGGTATTCCGTTTAAGTGGTCGGACAATTCCTTATCTCAGCTCCCGCCAATTCTTGTCGTGGGAGCAAAGGACGTCGAAAAGGCCGCCGAGAAGGCTGAGCAGAACGGAACGAGTTGGCAGCAGTACAATCCAGAGTTGAAGATCACCTCAATTAAAAATGATCAACTCATAGCGGAGGATAAAGAAAACTATTACATTCTCACTATTGTCGCCCGCGCGGATTTCAACGGAGATGGTGTCTCAGATTTTGCAGTCGTTGGTACAGCTAATGGAAAGCAGACTTCGTGGGTGAGTAATAAATATTTCATTTTCAGCCAGACTGCAAATGGCAATTTAGTAAGACTAACGAGTGATAAGATCCCGTACCAGATTAAAGCAGAGATTCCCAACTAAAATTCACCGCACCCCCGGCGGGTGGCCACGATCCTATGGCAGGAATGATTCAACTGAGGGTGCCCCCGGTCCCTCGCGATGACGTAGGGATGACGTAGGTTCTCCCTCCCCGGTCCCCAAAAGCGAGGGGGCGTGGTCACTCGCCGGGTTTCACGAGGAACATTCGGCAGGATGAGCGTGGAATGAATGACGCGGTCACGTGGATGCAACAGACATCTCTGTGAATCTCGCGGCTTGACGGCTCACTCCAGCGCGTCTGGCTGCAGTCCAATGTGCTGCTCTCCGGCGGCCTTTTTCTCGTAGTACGCCTTCACCCAATCTTCCCAGTGCTTGCCGGCGGCGCGGTCTTTTCCGGTGAACTCGATGCGGGCGATGTCAGCGTAGGAGACTGCGCGCTTTTCTTCCGCTTTGGGCGTGAAGTACTGCACGAAGGACTCGGCGAGCGTGTCGCCGGTCGTGCGGTTGAAGATGTAGGCCTCAATCTTCTCACCGGACTTGAGCGTGAGCGTGACGTCTCCGCGGTAGTCAAACGCCTTTTCCAGGGCGGTCTTGAGTTCATCTTCGCTGGCAACCGCTGGAACCCAGCCTTCGAGCATTTCGCGTTCAAATCCGGGGGCCAGTTCGAGGGATTCGATCTGCTCGCGTGTATATTTCTGGACCTCGGCGGTCATGCGCGCGTCTCCTCGTATTTGCGCTCGGGTTGCTCGATCTGTACCAGAGACGGCTGGCCTGCGGGCATGGGCTCGTTGAGCAGGTCGAGAGCGTGCTTGTCAGGATAGAGCGAGAAGCTTCCCTTAACCATGGCAATGAAGCCCTTGAGCGAACCGAAGCCTTCAAGAACGGCCGATGGCTCATAACCGCAACTGACCATGCAGTTGGCGCACTTGGGATTGCCGGAACCGATGCCGTACTCCTCCCACCTCGTGGTTTCCATCAGTTCCTTGAAGGTCTCCGCGTAGCCGTCCTGGAGCAGATAGCAGGGGCGCTGCCAGCCAAAGATGTTGTAAGCGGGCGAACCCCAGGGCGTGCAATCGTAGTTGCGATCGCCCATCAGGAATTCAAGGAAGAGCGGCGACATGTTGAACTTCCATGATTTTTTGCGGTTCGACAAGATTGCGCGGAACAGGCGGCGCACACGGGCGCGGCCGAGGAAGCGATTCTGGTCGGGCGCCTTGTCGTAGCTGTAGCCGGGCGAGAGGACGACACCCTCGACGCCGATCGCCATCACCTCATCGAAAAAGGCGCGAACCTGGTTGGGATCGGTGCCGTCGAAGAAGGTGGAGTTCGGAGTTACTCGGAAGCCGCGCCTGACGGCCTCCTTGATGCCTTCAATGGCGATGTCGTAGGTGCCTTCGCGGCAGACGGAGAAGTCGTGATGCTCACGCAGGCCGTCGAGGTGAACCGAGAAGGTAAGATACTTGGACGGCGTGAACTCGGGCAAACGGCGCTTGAGTTCGAGCGCGTTGGTACACAGGTAGATGTACTTTTTGCGCGCGATGAGGCCGTTGACGATCTCGACAATCTGCGGATGCAGCAGCGGTTCGCCGCCGGGGATCGAGACCATGGGTGCGCCGCACTCCTCGACTGCGCGGAAGCACTCCTCGGGTGTAAGCTGCCGCTTGAGGACGTGCGGTGGATACTGCACCTTGCCGCAGCCCGCACAGGCCAGGCTGCAACGGAAGAGCGGCTCCAGCATGAGTACCAGCGGATATCGCTTGTTGCCCTTGATGCGATTTTTAAGGACGTAGGACGCTACCGTCCACATCTGCGAGATGGGAATTGCCATGTTGAGGTGAATCCTCCGATTCAGCTTCTAGCTCCTGGCTCCTAGCTTCCAGCCACAAGCCAAGAACAGAAAACGTAAGATTGAGCAGCCAGACAAAAAGCTAGAAGCTAGAGGCTGGAAGCTGTCTTCTCCATCGCCCGCTTGTACGCCGTGAGCGCCATCAGCGGGAAGTACTGGCGATAGTACGTGTACGCCAAATAAAAGACCTTTGGAAAACCTGTGCCGGTGATGATGGACTGGTGCGTGGAACCCTCGCCCATCGACTCATCCCAGCTTCCGTCATCGCGCTGCTGTTCGAGCAGCCAACGCACGCCCTTTGCAATTGAGTCCGAGCGGTCGTCGCCAGCGGCAAGCAAAGCCAGCAGGGCCCACGCCGTCTGCGATGGCGTGCTCACGCCCACTCCGCGCAGATTCGGATCGTCGTAGCTGCCGCATGTTTCGCCCCAGCCGCCGTCGGAGTTCTGCACCATGCGAATCCACTCGGCGGCCTGCTGCACCTGCGGCTCCAGATGATCAACACCAATCGCATCGAGCCCACGCAGAACCAGGAACGTACCGTAGATGTAGTTGACACCCCAGCGCCCGAACCAGCTTCCGTCAGGCTCCTGCTCTTTAAAGATGAAGTCGATGGCCTTCTGGACGCGCCTATCTTCGCGCGTGTAACCGTAGACGGCGAGCATCTCCAGCATGCGCCCTGTAATGTCCACCGTCGGCGGATCGAGCATCGCATTGTGATCGGCAAAGGGGATGTACTGGAAGATCATCTTGGTGTTGTCTTTGTCGAAGCTGGCCCAGCCGCCGTTCCTGCACTGCATGGCAAACTCCCACGCGATGGCGCGCTGCGCCACCTCATGCTGGTAGCGTTCGCGGGGGTTGTCGACCTTGCTCAGGGCCAGCAGAACCTGCGCCGTATCATCGGTATCCGGATAAAACTCATTGTTGAACTCGAAGTACCAGCCGCCCGGCTCAGTGTTACGCACTTTGACGGCCCAGTCCCCCTTGTAGCGAACCTCCTTCGAGAGCATCCAGTCGACGGCCTTCAACATGCGAGGATCGTTGCGCGGCACGCCGGCTTCGCCTAGAGCAAAGACTGCCTGCGCCGTATCCCATACGGGTGAGACGCAGGGCGTCATGCGGAAGGTCGGCTCGGGAAACTCGGGCGTGGCCTCCTGCTCGATGCCAAGCTTCTCAAACTCGTCGCGCGCGCGGATCACCTGCGGGTCGTCTTCGGAGTAGCCCAGGCAGCGCAGCGCAACAATGGCGTTGAGCATGGCGGGATAGATGGCGCCCAGGCCGTCGGTCATTTCCAGACGTTCCAGCATCCACTTCTCAGCACGCTTCAGAGCCAGCTTGCGCAGCGGGCGAATATGCACCGCCTCGAACCAGTGCGTGATGCGGTCGAGGGCCAAAAAAAAGTTGCGCCACGAAAACAGATTCTTGCGATCCACGCGCAGGCGCAGAACGGAGTTGGCGCGGCCGCCCTCAAACAACTCGTCAATTCCTTGCTCCGGCTGAATTTTCTTGAAGGGCTTCTTGGCGTACATGATGGCCAGCGGAACGAGGATCGACCGCGACCATGAGGAGATTTCGTAGATATTGAAGTAGAACCACTTGGGAAAGAGAACAATCTCCGGCGGAATTGCAGGGACGGCGTCGTAGTCGTACTCGCCCAGCGCGCAGAGGTACATCTTTGTAAAGGTGTTGCAGGCAGTGACGCCGCCATGCGCCAGCACCCACTCGCGGCACTTCGCCAGACGTGGATCGTCTGCCGGAATGCCCATCAGTTTGGCCGATGAGTAGCACTTGACCGAGAGCGAGATATTGCCGGGGCCGCCAGGATAGATGCTCCAGCTTCCGTCTTCATTCTGGTAGCGCATCATCTCGGCGAGCGCGCGCTGGAGCCGGCCGGGATCGCCGCTCTCGAGCAGAGTGTGCACAAAGATATAGTCGGCCTCAAGCATCGAGTCGGCTTCGAGTTCACCGCACCAGAAGCCCTCAGGGTGCTGCAACCCGAGCAGGAAGTCACGCGCGCCCTCGATGGCCGAGTCGACGTCGGCCATGTCGGCGTCAATCCTGCCGAATCGGGGATGTCCGAAGCCGGACGCTGCAGCTTGTGTCTTTTGCTCGTCTGGAATCATGCAGTCTCGAACGCCTCAGTGTTTCCGGGAAAGCGTGTCATGCCGAGTTCAATCTTTCACCCATGGCGCGCTTCCATGCCGCGCGCCAACTAGTGCATTTGATGTTTAGCGAACGGAGACGGATTCCGATCCGCTGGCGCCGCCGATGGCTTGCACGATCTCGGGAGGCAGACCGAAGCGCACATTTTCGGGCATCACCTCAACCTCCTCGACGTCTTCAAAGCCGTTCTGGCGCAGGTAATTCACCACGTCCTCCACGAGCACCTCGGGGGCCGAAGCGCCGGCGGTGACGGCGACAGTATCGACGCCGTTAAGCCAGGCAGGATCGATGGCCTGGGAGTTATCAATGAGATACCCTATAGTGCCGAGATTCCGCGAGACCTCAACCAGGCGGTTGGAGTTGGAGCTGTTTGTCGAGCCGACGACCAGAACCACGTCTGCATTGTGGGCCACGTTGCGCACTGCGACCTGGCGGTTCTCCGTTGCGTAACAGATGTCCTGCGAGCTTGGCCCGACGATGTTGGGAAACTTTACCTTGAGCGCGTGAATGATGTCGCGGGCCTCGTCAAGGCTGAGCGTGGTCTGAGTGAGATAAGCAACGCGGTCGGGATTGGGCACTTCTAGCGCCTCGACCTCGGCAACGTTCGAGACCACGTGGGTTACGTCTGGAGCCTCGCCCAGCGTACCCTCGATTTCGTCGTGGTCGCGGTGGCCGATCAGCACCAGCGAATAACCCTGCTTGGCAAACTTGATAGCCTCGAAGTGCACCTTCATGACAAGCGGGCAGGTGGCGTCGATGACCTTCAGATGACGATTCTTGCTGTGCTCGCGCACTGCCGGCGAAACGCCGTGCGCCGAGTAAATTACACGCTGGCCATCGGGCACGTCGTCGATATCGTGAACGAAGATAGCACCCTTCTCCGCCAGTTCGTTCACAACATAGCGGTTATGGACAATCTCGCGACGCACATAGATCGGCGCGCCGAAGGTTTCAAGCGCGATCCTTACAACGTCGATGGCGCGCACTACGCCGGCGCAAAAACCGCGAGGCTTGAGTAACAACACTCTCTTCTTGCGGGGGGAAGCGTCGGTAGAACCGTGATGGGGAATGGATGCAAGCACAGTTGTCGTCACACCTTTAAGTATACCAATGGACGAGTTGAAACAACAGGAGAGAAATGGGATAAGGCGGCGGATTGATCGCGCACGCAATCCACCGAAAACGGTGGTAAGCTTGGATGCAATGCGGGTGAAGGAGGCGCGATTATGGCCAAGCCCAGGAAATGCGCAAATTCCGCCTGTAGCTGCATCATCACCGACGGATCAAAGTATTGCAGCGCCCACTGCGAGGGCATCGGCGACCGAAACGAGGTCGTTTGCCGGTGCGGGCACCCAGAATGCACTGGGAACGTGAACAATACGTAAAAATCAATGCGGCAAACATCCATGCGAAGGCACGCCGATAGGACGCGGCGAAATCTAGCGCGTCACTACGCCATCGAGTGCTCGATCGATACGTTTCAATGCCTCGGCGGTCAGCGCCACGCCCACGGCGCGCACGTTGTCGGCAATCTGCTCCGGTCGCGAAGCCCCAATGATGGCCGAAGAGATTTCACTTCGCCGCAGCACCCACGCCAGCGCCATCTGCACCATCGTGAGTCCCAGGTCAGCCGCGATGGGCTTGAGCCGCGCAATGGCCTCCAGCAAATTGTCTGACCGGTAATGCCGGCCGGCCGTCTCCATAAACTGATTCATCTCGGCGCTGGCAGCACGCGTTCCCTGCGGAGGCGGTTCGCCTGGCGCGTACTTGCCTGTGAGAACGCCGTGGGCCAGCGGTGAGAAGGCCAGATTGCCGATGCCGTAACGCACACAGGCGGGAAAGACAGCAGCCTCCGGTTTGCGCCACAACATGGAGTACTGCGGTTGGCTCGCGGAGAACGGAACCAGGCCGTCTGTGCCTGCAATGGCAGCGGCTGCGGAAATCTGATCGCCGGTCCACTCGCTGACGCCGATGGCGCGTACTTTGCCCGAACGCACCGCGCGATCGAGCGCTGTCATGGTTTCTTCGAGTGGTGTTTCCTTGTCGTAACGATGGCACTGGTAAAGATCGACAAAGTCGACACCCAGGCGCTGAAGCGACCGATCCAGTTGCTTTTCTATCTGCGCGGCGGAAAGTCCGTGATCCGGTTCGTCACCGACAGGAAAATACAGTTTGGTCGCGATCAGATAGCGGTCGCGCGGGTACGGCCGCAACGCCTCGCCCAGCACTCGCTCGGCTTCGCCGGCTCCGTATTGATTGGCCGTGTCGAAGAGTGTGATTCCATGGTCGAGCGCAGCGTGAATGCAGCGGATCGCCTGCTCGCGCGCGACGCCTCCGGCGACTGTGAGCCAGGTACCGAAACTGAGTTCCGAAACGATGAGCGGCCCATTGCCCAGTTTTCTACTTCGCACAAAAAACCTCGCCACGCGCGTTCTGATCCCTGTTCTCTATTCCCTGCTGCCTGCCTCTACCCCACCACCTGCACCGATCCCTTGCCGGCCAGTTCTTCCACGCGTTCCATCCAGCCGCGGTCGGCGGTAACGCTCATCCCCGCCGGCTCCAGAACCACTGCATATTCGCCCTTCTTTTCAAGATTCAGCATTACCTTGCCGGGGCCCGGCGCGGCGTCGGCTACGCTCTTCAGGCCGGTGAACATCTCCTCCGTGGCGCGGTCAAGATTGATGCGGATGCGCACGGCCGCCGGCAGCTTCACCTGCACATCTTCGAGCGCCTGCACCTGGCTGATGGCGATCTTGGGCGCCGAGTCTTCCTCGCCCATCAATATTCCACGCACCAGCACCGGCGCCTCCATCTTCAACTGCTGCGCAAGCCGCTCATAATCGCGTGCAAAGCAGATCAGGTCGATCTTTCCCGTTGCGTCTTCGAGCGCCCCTTGCGCATACAGGCGCTGGTCTTTTTTGCTCTTTTTTGCAATGACGCCAACGAGCATTCCAGCAACCTGGATCTCGTCGGCCAGATCCTGCTGCGCGCCCCAGCGCCGTTCCGGTGGCTTGCGTTCGAGCGCCTCGGCCACCGTGATGACGCCCGACAGATTCTGCAACTTCTCGGCATACTTGTCGAGCGGGTGTCCGGAGACAAAAAATCCCAGCACTTCCTTCTCATTCTGGAGCCGCACGCTCTCTTCCCAGTCAGGCGCGGGCGGCAGCGCGTCGGCTTCACGGCCGGGCGCAGGCGCTTCGTCGAAAAGGCCAAACAATCCGCTCTGTCCCTGTTCGGCGTCGCGTTGCGCCTTCTGCGCGCGTTCCATCGCCTTGTCGATGGCATTGGTGAGTTGCCCCCGTGTGCCCATCGAATCGAGCGCGCCAGCCTTGATGAGCGACTCGATCACGCGCTTGTTCATCACGCGCAGATCGACCTTCTCGCAGAATTCCCATAAACTTTTGAAGCGCCCGCCAGCCTCTGCGCGCGCCTTCAGAATTGATTCAATGGCGTTGCCGCCGACATTCTTCACCGCGGCCAGCCCAAAGCGAATCGCCTCGCCGCCGGGCGTTGCCTGCGGTGTGAATTGCGCGCCAGAAGCCTGCACATCAGGCGGAACCACGGGAATGCCCATCTCACGGCATTCACCGATGTACTTCACCACGCTCTCCGGCTTCGAGGTTTCCGACGTCAGCAGCGCGGCCATGAACTCCACCGGATAGTGCGTCTTGAGATACGCCGTCTGGTAGGCTACCCACGCATAGGCCGCCGAGTGCGACTTGTTGAAGCCGTAGCCGGCAAACTTGTCCATCTGGTCAAAAATCTCGCCCGCCGTGTCTTTCGGAAATCCATTGGCCACCGCGCCGGTGATGAAGCGGTCGCGCTGTTTGGCCATCTCATCGGCGTTCTTTTTACCCATGGCTCGGCGCAACAGATCGGCTTCGCCCAGTGAGTAGCTCGCCAGCCGGTTCGCGATCTGCATCACCTGTTCCTGGTAGACGATGACGCCCAGTGTCTCCTTCAAAATCTGTTCGAGCTCCGGCAGCATGTATTCCACCTTGCGGCGGCCCCACTTGCGCTCGATGAAATCGTCGATCATACCGCCCTGGATCGGTCCCGGCCGGTAGAGCGCGTTCAGCGCTGTCAGGTCTTCGATCGAGCCGGGCTTGTAACGGCGCAGTACGTCGCGCATGCCACCCGACTCAAACTGAAACACGCCCGAGGTCAGCGCCGAGTGAAAGACCTTCTCAAACGTCTCCACGTCGGCGACCGGAATGGCCTCGATGTCAAGCTTTTCGCCACGATGCTGCTCAATGAGCTTCACGCAATCGGTGATGATGGTCAGAGTGGTCAGGCCGAGAAAGTCCATCTTCAGCAGGCCCATTTTTTCCACTGCCTTCATGTCGTACGCGGTCACGATTTCGTCGTTCTTGGTCTTGACCACGGGCACGAGCTCCGTGAGCGGGCGCGGCGCAATTACCACGCCGGCGGCGTGCACGCCAGAGCCGCGCACCAGGCCTTCAAGCTTCTTCGCCGTATCGATCAGCTCGCGAACCTGCTGGTCACTGTCGTAGACCTTGCGCAGGTCGGGCGATTCTTCGAGCGCCTTGTCGAGGGTCATGCCCAGCGTGGAGGGAACCAGCTTGGCGATGCGGTCCACATCGCCGTAGGGCATGTCGAGCGCTCGCCCGCAGTCTTTGATGGACGCCTTGGCTGCCATGGTGTTGAAGGTGATAATCTGCGCCACCTGGTCGCGCCCATACTTGCGCGTTACGTAATCGATCACCTCGCTGCGCCGGTTCATGCAGAAGTCCACGTCGATATCGGGCATCGACACGCGCTCCGGATTCAGGAATCGCTCGAAGAGCAGGTTGTTCTGCAGGGGATCGATGTTGGTGATCTCCATTGCGTAGGCGACAAGCGATCCAGCCGCCGATCCACGCCCCGGTCCCACGGGAATGCCGTGGTCGCGCGCGTACTTGATGAAATCCCACACGATCAGGAAGTAGCCGGCGTACTTCATCTGCTTGATGATGCCAATCTCGCGTTCCAGGCGTGCATCGTACTCGTGAATCGGCGCGCGCAGCACGCCGCGGGTTTCAAGCCTGCGAATGGCGGTGTCGAGACGCCTCTTGTACCCCTCGCGGCATACCTCCTCGAAGTAGCTGTCGATGGTGTGGCCCTGCGGCACGGCAAATTCGGGAAAAGGATTGTCGACCTTGGCGAGCTTCAGGTTGCATCGCTCGGCAATCTCCATCGTCCGCGTCACCACCGCCGGCTCGTCAGGAAACAGCGTGGCCATCTCGTCGGCGCTCTTCACGAAAAACTGGTTTGAGTCGAACTTGAACCGGTTGGCATCGTGAATCTTCGATCCCGTCTGCACGCAAAGCATCACCTCGTGCGCGTGCGAGTCCTCGCCGCACAGGTAGTGCGAATCGTTCGTCGCCACCATGGGAATGCCCAACTCGCGCTCCAACCGGAACAGGTCGGCGCGAATCTTCCGCTCAGCGTCGAGTCCCTGGTCCTGCACCTCAAGATAGAAATTCCCCTTGCCGAAGATGTCCTGGTACTCCTTGGCTACGGCCATCGCCCGCGAGTAATTGCCAAGGTCGAGCGATTCGCACAGCTCCCCGCTCAGACACCCGGAACAGCAGATGAGCCCCTTCGCATTCTCCGCCAGAAACTTCTTGCTGATGCGCGGCTTGCGATAGAACCCATGCAGGCTTGCCTCTGACGTGATACGCACCAGGTTGCGGTAGCCCTCCTCGTTCTCGGCCAGCACAAGCAGATGGTTGTACTCGGACTCGCGCGCCCGGCCCGTCGCCGGATCTCTTTCGGCGGCCTGCCTGGACGGCTCCGCGCGGTGATCCTCCGTCTTGCACACGTAGAGTTCGCAGCCGAGAATCGGCTTGATGCCCTTGGCCTTCGCTGCATCGAAGAAATGCACCGCGCCATAGATGTTGCCGTGGTCCGTGATCGCGACGGACTTCTGCCCCAGCGAAGCCACGCGGTCCACAAGCTTGTAAACGTCACAGGCGCCGTCGAGCAGCGAGTACTCGGTATGCAGATGCAGATGGGTGAATTCGGTCATGGCTAGCATCGATTCTAGATGCTTGAGCAAGTCGCAAGAGGCCGGGATTTCGCGGTTATTTCATGCACTGAGGAAAATCGAGCACAAACATCAGAGGCGAGATAGTATCCCAGTTCACAACGCCGCCGCCGTCGCTGAGCGCACGCAGTGAGTTGAAGGATCTGCGATTGCTTATCGCCGCAATTGCACCTATCTCAGCATCAGATCCGTTGCACGCCGCAAATCGCCCGGTTTCGCGTCGCACCAACCCCCGCTAAGATCGATCCACGCTGGACTCACCTTCCCGAAATGCACGCACGCGGACTTTGCAGTCCGCGTGCGTGCATTTCGGGAGGATCAAGGTTGTCGTTTCGGCACTGGAGAAGCCGTGCCCAATTGCGCGATTGCCTTTCGCGTCGGCCCTACGCCTTCGCCAGCACCGGTTTGCCGAGCTTTTCCGCCATAATTTCGTGGGCGTGGGCGAAGAACTCGTCTTTCGAGATCTTGCCCGCGTCGAGATCGGCAAGAATCGCCTTCTGCGCCTGGTACTCGCGGTTCGCGATGCCAGCCTTGGACTGCAACATGCGCCACGCCTTGCGCCGCTCCACGCAGAACATGACAAGCTGGCGGCTGAGCGCGTAGTAAACAGCCTTCCCGTCCTGGTCGACCTGGATGTAAACCCCGAAGTCCGGGATGAAGCTGCGGTGCGCCGGGTTCAGGTAGTAGCGATAGACCACATCCTGCTGCGTAATGCGCACCAGCATGTTGTCGAGCGGAATTTTCCCCTGGATTTGGTCCGGTTTAATCTTGCGAAGATGGTTACGGAAGCGCGCCTCCGTCGTGCACCAGTGCGCCACGGTGTAGCGATAGCTATCGCCCGTCGCCTTCGACTTGGTTTCGTACCAATCCAAATCGACCGACGGATTGCCCTTGATGTCGAGCGATTCCTGATAGCTCTCGCCCTTGCGCGGATCGAAGACGAACTCCGGTACGCCGCGCGAGTCGCGCACGCGCTGCGCCTGGAAGAGCGCCATGTCATCGGGAACGCCGTGCTCCGGCTGGCAGGTCGTGAAGGCCTGCAGGAACATGGTGCCGCGATACTCAAGGCCATCGAGAATCGCGCGGTAGAGCTTGGGCGCGTTGGCCATCGAAACCTGCGCCACGAAGGGCGATCCGTGCCCGGCCAGGAAGGTTTCGGCCACGGTTTTCTTCTCGGTGTTCTTGCCTTGCGTCGCTGCGCCAAAAACGTTCATGTCGCTGCCGCCGGGCATTGGCGTCGAGTCGGAGTTCTGGCCGCCGGTATTCGAGTAGACCTGCGTGTCGAGCATCAGCACCTTGACATTGGGCCGGTTCTGCAAAACGACCTTCGAGGTGTTCTGGTAGCCGATGTCGCCGATGCCGCCGTCGCCGCCGACTACCCAGACCTTGGGCAGTTCCCTGATCTCCTGATCGGTCATCAGCGCATCGGTGAAGTGCGTGAAGTGGTAGTACTCCTCCTCACAGATGCCCTTACTGCTGAAGACGATGTCGGCCAGGCGCTCCGGAATGACTGAGCGGCGCGCGTGATCGACGATGAAGCTCTCGCCCATCAGCCAGCCCACTGTCACGCCGTCCTGGAAGAGCGAATTCATCCACGGATAGGGATGCGGATTGTTGGGCGAGGTCGAGCCGTAGACCGTGTTGCATCCGGTGTGCGCGGCCATGGCCATCACACTCATGCCGTTGGCCAGGCGCCCGTCGACAGGTTGCAGGTTCTTGTGATTGAAGGCTTCAGTCAGCAGCACCGCGGCGACGGCCTCAACCAACTGCGCGTCCGTCACTGTGCCGTGTTCCATTTCGTAAGCAGCGATGCGCGCCTTGGTATCCTTCTCATCCTCGCCGCCCAGACCCATTACCGCGTGCAGAATGGTCTGGCGCAACAGCGCGTACTCGCCTTCGTTTGCCGCCTTCAACGCGGCAAGCCTGGCAACGCCGGCTTTCTCAAGCTCGCCGGCCTTGGCCAGCAGACGGTCGCTCTTGGCGTGGAAGATGGGCCGCATGTAGGCTTCGGTCACAGCGGCAATCGAGCGCAGCACGCTCTTTTCGCCGCAACCGGCGCAGGCGCCGTCACCGGAAACAAGCGCGTCGTAGTTCGACCGCACCATGAGCATGTTGCGCAGGGTCGCGGTCTTGGAGTCGGCCGGATTAGCTCCGTTGAACAGGCCAAGATACTTCTGCGATGTATCGGGAAGCAGGTTCAGGAAAGCGGTTCCGCTTTCGTGCTCGGCGTTGATCTCTTCAGTCTCCTGCACCATCTTCAGTGCATGGTGATCGCCGCAGGCCGTGACGCAGGCCGCGCAGCCCTTGCAGAGGTCGCTGACGAAGATGGAGAAGATGCCGCCCGAGCCGGGAGTCTTGCGCTCCGGCGACGAGAAGATGGCGTTCACCTTCTGGTAGGCCATTGGCACCTTTTCGACGATCGCGAAGAACTGCTCCCTGGCCTTTGCCGAGAAGCCGCCGACGCTCTCCGTGACTTCGCGGATGATCGCAGGCAGCGGCGTTCCCTTCGACCCCACGGACGAAGACCTGTCCGCGGGGGCTCCCGTCTGCTTGATCTCAGCCATCATGCGCTGGCGCAGGAGTTTCTCAATCTCCGGAAGCTTCGCGAGCAACTTGCGGCGCTCGTCCGCATCGGAGACGTAGTGCGCAACGGCCGTGCCGAGAACCGTGCTCAGGTCCTGCGAGCAGTTGGGCAGAGCCGTATCCGGGCACACGCTGATGCACTCCATGCACTGCGTGCAATTCTCGGGGATATAGAGCGGAGTCTCGCGGCGCGCTACGTACTTCGATCCGGTGTCGCCGGTGGCGGCGGCAACCACGCCCATCGCCGTCAGCGGCGTAGACGGCTGGTTGTAGCCAAGGCGCGCGCGGAACTCGGCGTCGAAGACGTTGATCGACGAGATCGGAGTACGAGGGCCTTGTCCCGCGGGAGCAGGAGTGCTGCGCCGCATTCCAGAAACTGCGCCTGCAACGGCTTCAACGAAGACGGGCGCCTGGTCGAGGATCGGCAGCAGCGCCTGACCGCGCAGGCTGGAGTGATCGGCAGCGGCAACGTCGCCGACGACGATCTCCTTCACGCGCTCGAAGCCCTGCATCATCACTTCCATGTTCGACTGAACGACGGAGTCGCCGAGCTTTCCGAACTTTTTCTTGTACTGCTTCAGAACAACATCGCGATACTGCTCGGCCGAGACGCCGAACTCCTTAAGCAGGCTGCTGACCGCAAAGAACGCGCCGAGGAAGGCGTTACCCTGCATGCGCAACTGCAGATCGGCGCGATCGGTAGCCTTGCGCGCGATGTCGAAGCCAGGCAGTGTAAAGACGCGAATTTTCTTCTTGATGATCTGCTGGCGGGCCCAGACGGGCAGGTTCTGCCAGGCGTGCTCACCGTCCACGTCCGACTCCCAGACCAGGCAGCCGCTCTCTTCCATGCCATCAAGTGGATTGGTGTGTGTGAATGCCTTGGGATCACAACAGAGGACGACGTTGACGTGGCGCAGATCGCAGTTGACACGGATGCGCTCCTTGGCAGCAACCATAAAGTAGCTGGTGGGTGCGCCTTTCTTCTCCGAGCCGTACTTGGGATTGGCGCTGACATGAATGATTTCCTTGGGATTTCCCAACCCGTCGACCACGTGGTCGCGCTCGAAGAGCAGGTCGTTGAGGTCGCCGAGGATGGCACCCAGGTTCTTGCCGGTGGTGATGGCTCCCCAGCCGCCAATCGAATGGAAGCGCACAGCAACTGCGCCGGCTGGCAACAGAGACGGCGTCTCGTCGGCGATGACGCTGTATGGGTGATCGACGCCGAGAACAAAGTAGTTCACGTTGTCGGCCGCGGTCTTGCCGTCTTTGCGCGGGCGGCCCGCCGCGGCGTACTCGAAGGCGCCGATGATGTGCTCGGGGCGGAAGTCGCGCGAACCAAGTCCGTAGCTCGCGCCGAAGAGGCGCGGCACCTGCGCAAGCTCGATCTGGGGCAGACCGTCTGTGCCCTGCAGGGCTTTTGAAAATGCGGTGCGGATGTCGCGGCCGAGCGGATTGTCGCCGGCCAGAGCCTCGTCAGTACGCTCGAGGATGATGACATTCTTCTTGCCCTTGAGCGCGTTGACCAGCGCGGTCTGCGGGAACGGGCGAATCACGTTCACATGGATCGATCCCACACTCGCCTTGCGCGTCTGGCGCAGATAATCGACCGCGGCTTCAATGTTTTCGGCGGCCGAGCCGAGCGAGACGAAGACAGTCTCCGCGTCTTCGGTCTTGTACTCGTTGATAAGGCCGTAGCGGCGGCCGGTGAGCTCAGCAAACTTCTCGTAGGACTCTTCAAGGAATTGCAGAATCGGCTCGGCGAAGTTGTTGCGGCGAGCCACGACGCCCTGCATGTAGTGTTCCTGATTCTGCACGGGCCCGAGCAGTACGGGATTGGCGAGATCCAGCATCTTGGGCACGCGGCGGCGCGTGGGTCCGAAGAGTGTGCGCTGCGCCTCAGTGGGGCAATCAATGATGTCATCAGGAGCGCCGAGGAATTCGCGAATCAACTCTGGCTCGTGCTTGTAAAACGTACGCTCTAGGTGCGTCGTCAGAAAGCCGTCCATGATGTTCATGCCCGGCGTGAGCGCGAGTTCGGTGACGCGGCGCAGGATAAGGGCCTGATCTGCCGCCTGCTGCGCGTCTTTACCGAAGAGCATGATCCAGCCGGTATCGAGAGCGCCGTAAATGTCGTCGTGTCCGCAGTGCACATTGAGCGCGTGCTTGGTCAACGCGCGCGCGCCCACCTCCAGCACCATGGTCGATCCCTTGCCCGGCGCATGATAGTACTGCTCAATGCCGTAGACCACGCCTTGCCCGGAGGTAAAATTGACCACGCGCTTGCCGCACACCGAGTGGGCAATGGCTCCGCCCTGAGCCGCATGTTCGCCCTCCGTCTCGATGGCCAGCGTGTTCGCGCCGAAGACATTCAAGTGGCCCTCGGCATAGGCCTGCTGGAAGAGCTCGCCGCCTTCAGTCGATGGCGTGATGGGATAAAAGACTCCGGCGTCGGCGATGCGGGTTTCGGTGTGATACGAAACAAGTTGATTTCCGTTGGCGGTAATGCGGATGCCAGGATAGCGAGCCTTCATTGATTCCTCACAGGTAAATTGTGTTGCGAAACTGTAGCGATCGTCTTGCGCACGCCGGAGTGCAAAGGTACAAGTCGCGCACGCGGATACTCGTGTGTAAGAGGCACAATCAAAACTCTTACCAAATAATTGCCCGCGAAGTAGAACTTGCAGACAATCAGGAGACCACAGGGGAAGATTACTCCTTGCCAACCCAATCCATCCTAAGTATGCGCTCTAAAAAGAGACGATACATCATAATGCGGTACGTATTCGGAACCGGCTTTGAACCCGCCAAAATGCTTCCTCACGCCTCCTGCCGTCCTTGCGCTACCATAAACACAGGATTGAGGTTTCGAATGTTTGTGGTGGTTTGGCAGTTTGAGATTGCCGAGGAGAATGTGGCCGCTTTTGAGGCTGCTTACGGGCCCCAGGGCGCATGGTCGCAACTGTTTCGCACTTCCCCCGACTACAAAGGCACGGAACTGCTCCACGACGCTTATATTCCCGGCAATTACCTCACCATCGACCGCTGGACCAGCGAGGAGACTTTTCGCGCCTTCCGCAAGGAACACGACAGCGAGTATGAGAAGCTGGACCGCCAATGCGACGCGCTGACCGCGAAAGAGTCGCGGGTGGGAGCGTACACAGTTTGAAGGTTCGTCGTGCTTGCGCGCTAGAACAGGAACTGTCATCCAGAGCGAGTCGTCCGCCCCGGCGGACGGGAGTTGAAGGATCTGTTCTGAAAATACCGCTTATCTCCAGATCGGCTGTCGTGCGGGTCTCCAGACCAGCGCACATGCCGAGTGGCGATACTTTCATCGTCCCGGACGCCGCATCGCGGCATGAGTGACTGCGGTTGTTTTTCCGAACCCACGCACTTGCTGGATGAGCGCATACACCGCGCCCGGATCATGTTTGTTGATCTCCTGTCTCGCGGCTCTATAAGATCGCACGGCCGAACCAGTTCTCCCGCTCAATCAAACATGCGGTGCTTCAGGCTCATCACGTCGCGATAGGGCACGACGCCCTGAATGATATCGTTGACGTCGACGACGGG
>JAJYFA010000252.1 GCA_021790995.1 Acidobacteriota bacterium | reverse complement strand
GGGCCAAACAATCTGCGCAAATGGATTTCAGCCACGCCGACATGGCCGATACTCAGAAGCTAAATGTGATCTTGTGGCGCGATGCGAAGGGAAACCTGCCAATTCCGCCGCAGTTGCAAGCGCGCGCTATTTCGCATGGTCAAGCGCGAACGAATTTCGCGGGCCCCAACCATGACAAGGACTAACTTTTCGACGGGTGGCCTGCATTTCATTTTTTGCGTCCAGAACAACATTGGATGATGCTCGACGCCTCGGTCGCCGCGGCGACAGACGTGCGTATTTGCGGCGTGATCTGAAGAATTTCGGGATTGTCTATGACGATGTACTCGGCGAAGCGCGCCTGGCTCCGGTCTACGACCTTGTGACGACCGCCGTTTACCTGCCCAAAGACAGCATGGCGCTGACGATTAACGGAAGCACCCGACAGCCGGCCGCCGGGAAGTCCAACTCAGGCATACCGCTCAACCGGAATGATTCCAGGGTAGCCGCATCTCCGTGTAGGATTTTCGCAGGGAATTCCTCATGAGCCAGAAGCGGCAGCGCGCAGCGGCAACAGGCACAGAACACCAGCCCCCGAAGAAATACTGGGCATCTCTGAGTTGGGACGATCTGACTGGTTGGGCTGGCGAGCGTTCGGTCTCCCGCGGCAGAACCTACCAACGCCAGGGGCGAGTCCATGACCTTGCGGTATCCGAAGACGACCGTCTGTTGGCCTCCGTGATCGGCGGAGATCGCTACGCTGTCTGTGTCTGGTGTGAACCGGGCAAAAAGAAAGTCGGTGGTCTTCATTCCCGATGCACCTGCCCGGTGGGCATAAACGGCTGTAAGCATGCTGTCGCGCTGGTCGCCGCTTATCTGGAGTTACTAGGACAGAACGCCGAAGTTCCTCTGGCGGACCCAGAAGACCCGCGATGGGCAATGATGGCGAACGATGACCCGGATGCGAGTGCCGAGGAGACCGATGTCCCCGAAGAAGAGGCAGTTGAATGGAGGCTTTCTTCAAGAAATAGACGGAGATCTCCGCAAGTATCGGATGAAAAGATCCGGAAGCACATTGACGCGAAGGGCCGCGAGGAATTGGTCGCCCTGGTCTGGTCGCTGACGGAACGGTACCCGGAACTGCGCGAGGAGTTTTGCGAGCGCATTGCTTTGGGAGAAGGAGACGTAGATCGCCTGGTTGTTCTGGCGCGGCAGGAACTGAGGCGCGTCACGTCCGAAACCGGCTGGAGAGACAACTGGACCGGCGAGGGACACACGCCGGATTACAGCCGGCTTAAACATCGCCTGGAGAGGATGGTTGAGCTGGGGCAGCCTGACGCCGTGGTGCGGTTGGGGCAGGAGATCATCGCGCACGGAATGGAACAAATTGGGCAATCGGACGATGAAGGTGAAACGGCATCGGCGCTCGGCGAATGCTTTCCGGTGATCTTCAAAGCTGTGGTCGAATCGAGCCTGACGCCGACGTGTAAACTGCTCTTCGCCATCGACGCACACCTTCAGGACGAGTACGACGTCATCGGCAACAGTTCGGATGTGGTGCTCAATGGGACTGTCCAACCTGCTGCATGGTCGGTGGCAGCAGATGAATTGACCCTGCGGCTGAAGGCCCAAGCAAAAGCGGGGGACGATTTTCAGCGCAGATTTCATCGCGATCGAATCAGCGACTGGCTGGTCCATGCTCTGAAAAAAGCCGGGCGCGAAGGCGAGATTCTTGCGGTTTGCGAACGCGAAGCGCGCATGACGGACAGCTATGAGCGTCTGGTGAAGCTCCTCATTGAGCGGAAACGGTATGACGAAGCCGAATGCTGGGCGACCGAGGGGATTGAGAAAACTGTCAACAGGTTTCCAGGCATAGCGTCGAATCTCGGTAAATCGATGGGAGAAGCGGCCCGCCTTCGAGGGCGGTGGGACATCGTGGCTGCGCACGCAGCGTGGGAATTCTTTGAGAACCCGAACCGCGAGAAGTTCGAACATCTCATGGCTACTTCCAAGAGCGCCGGCTGTCAGGACACCATCCGCCCTTTTGCGCTCGACTTTCTGGAGACCGGCGTGTCTCCAGACTCGGTTGCGACAGAGCGCAAAGAAAAAGGCACAGGTGCGGTTTCCGCAAGCTGGCCCCTGCCAACGCCCGACTATCTGTTGCCCTTGTTGCGGACGGAAGCCCGATCGCGGATGCTTGGCCGCCCCCATTATGACGTATTGATCGATATGGCCATTGCCGATCGGCGTCAAGAGGACGCGCTCCGTTGGTATGACAAAATGCGCGCGGACCAAAAGCAAATGCGGGGAGCT
This sequence comes from Acidobacteriota bacterium, assembly GCA_021790995.1. Lineage (GTDB taxonomy): Bacteria > Acidobacteriota > Terriglobia > Terriglobales > Acidobacteriaceae > Telmatobacter. The sequence continues at coordinate 1,159 of JAJYFA010000252.1, read as the reverse complement.
TTGCCGTGGCTTGGCTTCGACAACTATGCGGACCGCGTGGCCGAAGCGGTAGCGAAGACGCATCCTGACCGCGCGCTGGAAATCTACCGTCAGCGCGTCAACGATACTCTGACACGCGCGCACGTCTCGGCCTATGAAGCCGTTGCAGCATACCTCCGCAAGATGCGCCCGATCCTGAAATCGCTCCACCGTGAGGACGAGTGGAAGCAGTCAGTGGCGGACATCCGGCTGCGTTACCGCAATCGCCCCCGTTTTATGGAGATACTTGACAGGCTGGACTCTCGACCGATCCTTCAGTCCTAAGGAGCGCGCCGCTGAACGGCAGCATGTAAATCCGGTACAAGCACACCGAACTGAGGTTCCACGGAAAACTGGCAACAGAGGTTCATGGGCAGGCGTCTGGAGCGGCCAGAAATGGAAAATGTGCATTATTTTGGGGCATTTCGACAAAGGCAGCATTGCCATGTAGCAGTACATCTTGACACCCGCAAACGGCCCGGGTTGGATGCCAGCCTCTATCAAATCCTACAGATTCTCAGCCTAACTCTTTTCGAGAAAACGCCCATATTACAGGCACTTCAGCTATCCGGCTGCGATACTGAATTATCCGATTCAGGCAACCAGTTGATTCTATTCGGCTTTTAACTGGACAGCGGTGATGTGCCATGATCGGGTGGCTCCCCGAAAGGCCAGCAGTCTTACCGTGCTACATGGTGTTGGCTTAGAAATGCATCGCGCAATTGGGAATCTCGAAATGCTTCAGTGCCGCCCGGTCGCAATGTAGAGAGGGCACCGGTCACATTCCCTGCGGACGCACATTCCGCTGGATCCGCACCTTGCAAGTATGAGGAAAGAAAGCCCGCATTGAAGCTGTCGCCGGCCCCTATGGTGTCCACAGGTTGTACGAGTACGGGTGGAATTCGAGAGAGTTTTCCGTCGGCTTGTACCAATGCGCCACGAGAGCCGCATTTTACGGCAATGCAAGGCACGCGGTTGGACAGTACCAGAAGCGCTTCTTCCACGGTGTCGCGTCTGGCCATCCGGCAGGCTTCATCTTCATTCGGCAGCAATACGTCCACATACTCCAGAAGCTGATCCAGAACCCCGTCCCAGCGGTCCTCTGGGTCATCATTCGTGTCCAGCGATATCGTCAAGCCTG
>JAJYFA010000251.1 GCA_021790995.1 Acidobacteriota bacterium | reverse complement strand
ATTCTCTTTCATGGTGGAGTGTTTCCTTCTGTTGGTTTATGACTTCGACAATCACATTCTCAACAGAAACCTCCACCGCCTCAACTCTTTCTGGCTGGGGGCTGTGCACCAGAATCAACTATAACTCCTCTGGATTCGGAGGCAGCTATTTCGAGCGGTCATGGCTGGGTTCCCGTCTGTCTTTAACAAGGATTGATTAGATTTTAAGCGTATGCACCACTGAGAGTTGATCGTCGTCGCTGGCATCTTGGCCGCTCACAAGGCGACCGTTAGTAAGCAAAGAATCCAGGCGAGGTCTCACGAATTCAGACGAGTGCCCGCAATATCTCATTTTTCATTCCCTGAAAACTGCCCAATTCGAAGTGCCGCCAGTCCCGCCGCGACCAACAGCACGCCCCCGATCCACACCAAATACAACCCCAGTGTCCCAGCAAAATACTTGGTCCCGGCAAGCATAAGCAGCAGACCGGGAATGCCGCATATGCCCGTGACCGTCAAGAGCCGGCGCCGCTTTTCTCGTTTCGCCCGCTCGATGCGGTAGCCGCTCAGATTGAAATGGCACTGTGTGCACTAATCGGAGCGTCGGTAGGTGAGGTGCTGACACTGGGGACAGCGGATGGCATCAGGATGATTGGGATCCACCGGACTTGCGGTAAGCAGGGTGAGGTCTCCGCCCACCTGTATATTCCGGCTGCCGTGGATCTGTTGTCGCGGTGTGTTGTCTGCCGTCTTTCCGGATTCCGATCCGGTATCCGGATCTCGTTGCTGCTGCGCCTGGATGGCTTCACCGAGGCGCGAGAGTTCCTTGTCCACCATCCATGGTTCGTGAGGCACGGGGATTTCTCCTTGTTGAATTGAGATTGAATGGCTTGATAATGCCCTCAAAAAGCGGTTCCTTAGTGTTTTTTATGTTTTCGCACGTTCAAAGCTTTCCACTCCAGCAAAGGATGCTGTTTGACTCTCTCGGTCCAGGCGGTATCAGCCATCAGCATCGATGGCTCAATATCACCATGATCCAGCAGCCGATCCAAAAACCCCCGCTCCGCGTCGGACAGCGGCAACACCACGGCGAGAGCATCGCGGCACTCATCGACCAAGCGCCGCGCCCAGGTGTCGGGCTGCCCGATTACTTGTGCGTAGTCGTTCCGTAACGTCGGAAGCAACTGGTTTTTGAGTTCATTAGCTTCGAAGCTCACATCGTCCACCGAGACAGTGCGCCAATCCTTGCGGTTCATCGCCCCGTAGACGACGAACGTGGCCCGCAGGCGATCGCGATCAAGCTTGCGCTGCGTCAGCAGTTTGTGCGCATCGAAGAGATCGCGGCTCGCTCGGCGCGCCAACAACGCCGCGAGTTTTCCGGCCGCGAGCTCATGGAGATCGAGCAGCGGAATCTCCTGGGCACGGTAGGAGCCTACCCCGTGTGAGTTCTGCACGATGACCTGCCACAGCGGTATCCGGAACATGAAGTTCAGGTCAAGCTCAAGGTTGCCGCCCTGGCTGAGCGTGCTTGCGTAGCGCAGCACCCACTTGCCGCCTGCGTGGTCGTCTGGGAGCCGCTGCAGGGCGAAGCCCTCACGGGCGCAGACTGCCTGAATTGCCTGCTCGACTTTCGGCCGCTCAGCGAGCATGGTCTCGCGGTCGATCGCGCCGATGTAGTTGAGATCGATGTCAACCGACAGCCGTGGCAGGTCGAACACGAACAGGTTCAACGCCGTGCCGCCCTTGAGCGCCAGGCGCCCCTTGAGAAAAGGATGACTGCGAAACCCTTCCAAGAGGTTGAGCAGATGAATGACCTTCTCGAGTACCTCGGGGCGAAATCCGGTGGTCTCGGCTTCGGCGCGAAGCCTTTCTTTGGAGATTTTCATGCAACTTCCGTCCACGATCGTTCGAGGACCGAGACGGGCACGACTAAGTTCCAGTTGGAAACCAGCCGTCCGCCGCGGCGCGTGCGCTCAAGATAATGTGGTTTGCGTGGGCGACGCGCGCGCAGCTGCTCGAGACGATTCTCATCGACCATCAGCCGATCCTTGTGTTGCTCAAGGTAGAAGCCGACCTTCGCCGCGGTGGTTGCGTTATCGAGCAGCAGGGTGTATTGCACGATGACGTCCAAGTCGAAGAACTCGATTCCTTCTAATGATCGCCACATCTCTTCCCAGCCGCCGCCCAGGTCGGGGCGGTCCAGCATGTCTACCAGCGTGCGCTCCAAGCTGGTGACTCGCACCGGTATACCGGCACGGTCCAATTCTTTCACCCCGAAAAGCTGCTGGCCCTGGGTCTTGAGCTTCTTGGGAAACCGCACGGGGCGAAACCGATGGGAGCGGAATGTCACGGGCCGCGCCGCGCGGCCCGTCAGGTATTGCAACTCCTCGAACACCGAGTAGGCCTTGCCGTGGAATTCCAACGCCGTGTGGTAGGCGAGGACCGCGTCATCAGCCATCTTCGATGCGAGCAGGTAAGCATCAACGGAGCAGGTCGCCGGATTGGCGCCGGCGGGTACGACGCAATACAAGCCGCGGCGCACGCGCAGCAGGCGCCCCTGCTTTTCATGGTGGGCGAGCAGGGCCTTGCGGGTCCATGGGCTACGTGAATCCCGGCGAGCCAAAAAGACCGTTAGTTCCTCGGTCGTAAAGACCGGGTGGGTGGCGAAAAAGTCGGCAAGTCGCAATGTAAAGCCTTGTTGACTGTGATAATCGATAAGGCTAATAGAATTAGCCTTTTATGCAATATGTGTCAACATAGCGCGGCTGTTTACTTGCCGATATATGCGGCAAGAGGCAATTTTCTTAGCCGCTTTAGGAAACAACGTCAATTATGCCTTCCTGAAGGCAACGGCTAAGTTATCGAGCAATATAGTAGCCGGCAAGCTTGCCGGCGAGTATTGAAGACTTTTTGTGCCATGGTGAACTGATGGGATGGACTCCTCCCTGCCAGGACGGCCCCGGTTTTCGCGGAGGCTGTTTGGTTTAAGTCATGTGTCTATGGTCAGAATTAAGTCAGCGCCAACATCTATCCCCAAGGATTGATAACAGAGACACCAAACCGACGGAAATCCGCCACATTTCGGGTTGCTACGGTCAGGCCGTGTACGTGGGCCGTGGCGGCGATGAGCCCATCCATGACGGGAAGGGTTTGTTTACTGGTTCCGCGACGCATTCCCCAGGCAACTGCTACCAATAGGTCCACCGCGAGCAGCCGGCCGGCGAACCGATCCGGAAGGGCGCGTTGCACCCACGTCAGGAGTTGGGTGCGTTTCTCACCATCCGGCAGGGCAGCCACGCCCTCCTCGATTTCACCGATAGTGATGACGCTGAGATAGAGATCGGCTTCGCGCTGGGTATCGATCCACGCTATTACCCGTGCTGCTGGCCTGGCCTTGACCAGCTCGGAGATGACGCAGGTATCAAGCAAGAACACGCTAGAGCCGTATGCGTGGGCGACCGGTGTCCTTGGTGCGACGAACTTTGAGTCGCGCGCCAGCCA
>JAJYFA010000087.1 GCA_021790995.1 Acidobacteriota bacterium | reverse complement strand
TTCAATCGCCCACCCCGCAGCATCGAGGTCCATCTGCCGTGGTTTATGCGCGTAGACAGCGTCACGGTGGACGGCGCGCCGCTCACCTATGCCTGCAAGACGCCGTGCAACGGAGGATCCATCTCCGTGCCCGCAGCAGCGCGTGAGATTCGCCTGCACTGGACCATGAGACCCAACACGCCGCAACTCAGTTACGACCACACCGTCGCCGCCTACAAAGCCGAGTACGCGCACCGCTACAACGCGCTCATGCACGGATTGAATGGGAATCAATGAGCCGTGGGCGCGACGAAAGAAAGGCCATCCCACGCTGCCACTTTCTGGTGCAAAGAAAAGAATTGATGGCTGATAGGTGATGGCTTCTTACGTACAATCGAACCATGGACGCCGTGCGCATTGACAAATGGCTCTGGGCGGCTCGCTTCTTCAAAACACGCGCCCTGGCCTCCCGAGCCTGCGACCTGGGCCGCATCGTGTCGAATGGTCTTCGCACCAAGCCTGCTCACGAAGTTCACGCAGGCGACCGTCTCCTGGTCGAAAACGATGCCGGCCGCTTTGAGATCGAGGTGCTTGCCCTGAGCCACGTCCGCGGCCCGGCTCCAGTCGCCCAGGCTCTTTACAGAGAAACCGAGGCCAGCCGCGAAGCCCGTCTCCGCGCCGCTGAAGAGCGCAAAGCCATGCAACAGTTCGTACCCCTGCCCGCGCAGCGGCCCAGCAAACGCGACCGGCGCCGCATCATCCAGTTTCGCGGCCGCGCCTAGACGCGCAAACGAAAAGGCCCAGGCGCTAAGCCCGAGCCTTCATCGCTACCAAACTCCGGATTCTGAAGCACTGCTTACACAAGCAGACGCTGAACCTTGTCTTCAATCACGTTTTGCGGCACGTAGCCAACAACCTGGTCTGCCACCTTGCCGCCCTTGAAAAACAGCAGCGTCGGAATGCCGCGGATTCCATAACGTGACGGCGTCGCGCCGTTCTGGTCCACGTTGACCTTGGCCACCTTCAGCTTTCCCGCATAGGCCGCGGCTACACTCTCCACGATCGGCCCAATCGCCTTGCAGGGACCACACCATACTGCCCAAAAGTCCACCAGAACCGGTTGCTCGCTCTTGAGCACCTCCTGGTCAAAACTTGCATCGGTCACTTCCAAAATACCTTGCCCAGCCATGTTCCTCCTTGCAGATTCCTACGGTTCATATTGTACTAGAACCCTTCCATTCATCCGATGCGCTAAGACCGCCTGAAGTCGCAAAAGGATGCGACCCATCGCCACGCTCGACCTCGCAAAAACACTGCTTCTGTTGTGCAGCCGCCAGTTCTTGCGTGAAGAGTAAACTCCAATTCAACCCAAATAGAAGCGCCCGGATCCCAAAGGAATCACGGGCGCTAGAGCAGCCCTCCCCCAGAACTGCTCACGGTGAGAATGTAGTTGTTTGATCTATAAATAGCAAGGAAACTTCGGTAAGCACTAAAGTAACTTTCCGGATGTGACTATCCAGCTCGTTAACTACCTTAACTTATTGATAACGCGGAAGCTACGCATAATATCCTCGATGGATAGTGGATTAACTCTTTCCAGATCAGAGTCTTATCTGGATCCGGCGCGGGAAAACCGGCAAATGATGAGCTCTGCTGCTGCCTGCTTCCCTGTCGCCTGCTGAATTGCCGCAGCAGCCCGCCCTGCGTTTTCGTCACCGTCCACCACCAGCAGAACCGCCGGCCCCGCGCCGCTCAACGCAACTCCCAGAACTCCGTTTTCGCCCGCCAGCGGCTGAAGAATCGGCAGCAACGGGCAATAGGGTGCGCGATATGGCTGATGTATCCGATCATTCATCGCCATCCGCAGCAGATCGCCCCGCGCCTGGGCAAAGGCCAGCCCCAGAACCGAAGCCGATTGCAGGTTCGTCACCACGTCTTCCAGCGGGTAGCTCGCAGGCAGCACCGCGCGGGCTTTGCTTGTTGCAAGCGGCTCGGCAGGCAGCGCCACAATCGCCCGCCACGCATCGGGCGGCTCGACGCGCGCCACGTGCACCTTTGTTCCCTCGCATACCGCGCTGACAAATCCACCCAGCCAGCACGCCGCCACGTTGTCCGGATGCCCTTCGAGCGCATACGCCTCTTCCAGCACGCGCTCTGCATCCCACTCCAACTGCCCAAAGTGCACCGCAAGCTGTATGGCCGCAAGCCGCGCAGCCGCCGACGAACCGCATCCCATTCCCAGCGGAATTCCGTTCGTCAACCTGAGAGCCAGGGGCACAATCGTCCGCCCGCTGGCCGTGAGCAGGTTCTTGTAGGTTTCAAGGATCAGATTGTCCTGGAGCCGCCCGCAGCGTTCCGCATCGCGTCCCGTGGCCGCAATCGAAAACTCCGCTGCCGCCTCTGCTTCTATCTCCAGGGCAAAATCGAGAGCCACCGCGACGGCATCGAACCCGGGGCCAAGATTGGCTGAGGTTGCGGGCAGACGAAGCCGGATTCCACCCGTCTTTCTCGTGTCGTTCATCCCACTTTGCCCTTCAGCACTGACAGCACTGCCGCCGGTGTCGCAGCGAGCGAGATGGCGTCTCGCCGCAAGGCTTCGATCCCGGCATCGAGTCCCTTCTTCTCATCGTCGGTCAGCAAGGTTCCGCGATGGAAGTCGATCGTGTAATCGGCGTCTTTGAGCGTGTGCCCTGTCAACAACAGCACCACCGTCTCGTCGGCGCGCACCACGCCCTGCGCGCGCAATTTCTTCAGTCCGGCCAGCGTCACGGCCGAGGCCGGTTCGCAGCCCAGGCCCTCGGCGCCGATCTCCGCCTTGGCCATCGCAATCTCCGCCTCGCTCACGTCCAGGCAGGAACCACCACTCTCCTCAATCACCCTCGCAGCCTTGCGCCATGACGCCGGGTTGCCGATGCGAATCGCCGTGGCGCGCGTGTGGGCCTCCACCGGCTCCAGACTCGCGCCGTGATTCGCCGCCAGGCTCCGCACCAGCGGATTCGCCCCTGCCGCCTGAATCACGGAGATCTTCGGCAACCGCTGAATCATTCCCAGATCGCGCATCTCGCGGAAGCCCTTGCCCAGCGCCGAACTGTTGCCCAGGTTGCCGCCGGGCACAATCAGGTGGTCCGGCACATTCCAGTCCATCGCCTCGGCGATCTCGAAGGCCGGTGTCTTCTGGCCCTCGATCCGGTACGGATTCACGCTGTTCAGCAGGTAAATCGGCTCCCGATTCACGATCTCGGTCAGCACCTTCAGGCAGCCGTCGAAGTCGGTCTTCAACTGGCAGGTCACCGCGCCGTAATCCATGGCCTGCGACAGCTTGCCCCAGGCGATCTTGCCTTCGGGAATCAGCACCAGGCTGCGCAACCCAGCCCGCGCCGCATAGGCCGCCATCGCCGCCGACGTGTTCCCGGTCGAAGCGCACGCAACCCACTCGAATCCGCGCTCCCGCGCCACGCTCAGCGCCGCCGTCATGCCCGTATCCTTGAACGATCCCGAGGGATTCATGCCCTGGTGCTTGGCAAAGATGCGATCGATCCCCAGCGCCTTCTCCGCGCGCGGCAGGCGATAGAGCGGCGTGTTGCCCTCGCGCAGCGTCACCGCGTTACCGAAGTTCTCCAGAATCGGCAGCAGCTCACGGAAACGCCACACGCCCGACTCGTCGAGCGACTCGTCCGAGCAGCGGCGCTCCCGCCAAAGCCACTTCAAGGCGCCGGGGTTTGGCCGGTCGTGTCCGCGGCGCTCGCTCCAGCCGGGATACTCGACCTCAAACAGCTCTCCACACTGGGCGCAGCGGAAATCGGGCCGAGCCTCCGCGCCCGCAATCCGGCTCCCGCAACCGAAACAGCGTAACCGATGCAAATTCTCGCTCATAATTCCCTGGTGTTAGCCTACCAGTGTACGGCGATTCCCGCTGTGGATAGAACTTTTGCCGCCCATGCCAAACGCATTCCTTTTCGCAATTTCCATTTGCCTGCTCGCCGCGCCACTCCGAGCGCAAGGCACTCTCCGCGTCGCCGCCGCCGCCGATCTCGAACCCCTCCTTCCACCGATCCTTGCCCAATTCCAGCAAGCAACCGGCATTCACGCCGAAGCCACCTACCAGGCTTCGGCCATGCTCACTGCGGAGATGGAAAACGGCGCGCCTTTCGACCTGTTTCTATCAGCCGACCTCAGCTATCCAAAGCGGCTGATCCGCGAAGGCCTGGCCGAGACCACCGGCACGGCCACACCCATTACCTACGCCAAAGGCACGCTGGTCCTCTGGGAGCGCAAGGGTTCAAAGATTCCTCCACCGTCGCTCGATCTCTTGCGCTCGGCGGCCCTTCGGCGTCTCGCCATCGCCAATCCCGGCCGCGCGCCCTACGGTCGCGCCGCCATTGCAACGCTCAAAAGCCTTGGACTCTACGACGCGCTCAAGCCGCGCATCGTGACTGCGGAAAACATCGCCCAGGCCGCGCAGTACGCTGACTCGGCCAACGCTGACGCCGGCCTCATCTCGCTCACCTCCGCGCTCACACCGCGCCTCCGCGCCGACGGCGCTTACTTCATCGTGCCGCGCTCTCTCTATCCACCCATCGAGCAGGGCGCGGTCATCCTCAAGAGCGCAAAGAACCGCGCCGCCGCTCACAAGCTGCTCGATTTTCTTCTCTCCCCGCCGATTCAGGCGCAACTCGCCAAAAGCGGCCTCACACCGGCGAACCCGCCGAAATAGTGGGGTGCGCGAGGCTGGATCGCACGCTGCAAGAGAATCAAGTTGGGAATCCACACCTTCGAACGCTACTCTGATGAGTGAGCCTCATGGACTGGCAAGCCTTCGCACTTTCGCTCCGACTGGCCACGGCGACCGCGGCGATTCTTCTCGTCCTCGCCGTGCCGCTTGCCGCCTTGCTCGTGCTGGGCCGCGGCCGCTGGCTCGCCGCGCTTGAAGCCATGACCACGCTACCCATGGTTCTGCCACCCACGGTGCTTGGATTCTTCCTTCTCGTTTTGCTTGGGCCTCGCACCGCCTTCGGCCGCGGCATCGCAACCCTCCTCGGCCATCCTCTCGCCTTTTCCTTCAACGGCCTCGTTGTTGGCTCAGTGATTTACAGCCTTCCCTTCGCCGTGCAGCCGCTGGTCGCCGGTTTCTCCTCCGTCGACACCGCCCTCGTCGATGCCGCGCGCTTGCTCGGTGCCGGCCCCATGCGTCTCGTCAGCAGCATTCTCGTGCCGCTGGCTCGCCGATCGCTTCTCTCGGCCGCCGTGCTCAGCTTTCTCCACACCATCGGCGAATTCGGCGTAGTGCTAATGCTTGGCGGCGATATTCCCGGTTCTACGCGCACGCTCTCCATCGCCCTCTACGACCAGGTGGAGAACTTCGACTACGCCGCGGCCAACCACACTGCCGCCATCCTGCTCGGCATGAGCGTCCTCGCACTGACGCTTGTCTACTCCAAAGCGCAAAAGCGCGGGAGCGTGCGCGGTGCTTGAGTTTGCACTCGACGCGCGCCGCGGCAGCTTCCATCTCCAGGTGGAGTGCGCCTTCGCCTCCGACTGGACCGTCGTCTTCGGGCATTCAGGCTCTGGCAAGAGCACGCTGCTCCGTCTGCTCGCCGGTCTCGACCGCCCCCTACGAGGCCATATCGCCCTCGACCAGCGCCCGCTGACCGAAACCGCAACCGGTCTGCATTGTGCCCCCGGCCGCCGCTCGACCGCGCTTGTCGCGCAGCAGCCCGCGCTCTTCCCTCACCTGACTGTCGCGGCCAACGTGGCCTACGGACTGCGCAACCTCGACCGCACAGCACGCGCCGCGCGTGTCGTAGAGATGCTCGCACTTGTCGGCGCGACCGATCTCGCCGCGCGCCGTCCGCAGGCTCTCTCCGGAGGCGAATCACAACGCGTCGCGCTCGCCCGCGCCCTTGCTCCGGCGCCGCGGCTTCTGCTTCTCGACGAGCCGCTTTCCGCGCTCGACGGCAAGGCCAGCGATGCGCTTCTCGACCGCCTGCAACTTTGGCTGCGCGAAAATCACGTCCAGGCTGTCATGGCCACACACGACGTCACCGATGCGCTCGCCACCAGCGCCCAGGTTCTGTTGCTGCGCGACGGCCGGCAGGACGCTCTCGGACCCGCCGCCCAGGTTCTCGCCACCGAACGAGACCGCATTGCTTTACGCTTGCAAACGCCCTGACAGCCTGCTGAGCCGCAGTCGACAGAGGGCGCAACTCCACCCCGCTGTCGTCCTGCGCAGTACAACACCATCCCGCGTGAAATATGATGGGGTGGTCACGCAACAGGGACATTCGCGTGAAATCCATGTGCGGGAGATTGGCCGCGCCACTCGGACATCTCCAGCTTGCACCCAGGAAAAGCTCCGATGAATACCAGATCCAGAATCCTTTCCGCCCTCGTCGTGATTGCTTTGGCATCATCTATTGCAGGCGCCCGCACAGTACAGGCAGCAGTTTCAGCCAGTTCACAAAGCGAGTCCAGTCCGCATCACACCTTTCGTGTCGAAAACGGCCAGTATTACCTCGACGGCAAGCCCTTCCAGATCATCGCCGGCGAGATGCACTATGCGCGCATCCCCCGTGCATACTGGCGAGCGCGCCTGCGCATGGCCAAGGCGATGGGCCTGAACACCATCACGACCTACGTCTTCTGGAACTATCACGAGCCGCAGCCCGGTGTCTATGACTTCACCGGCCAGCACGACGTAGCCGAGTTTATTCGCGAAGCGCAAGGCCTGGGACTCTGGGTCAATCTGCGTCCCGGCCCTTATTCCTGTGCGGAATGGGAGTGGGGCGGCTTCCCCGCATGGCTTCTCAAAGACCACGGCATCGTCGTGCGCAGCACGGATCCCAAGTTCATGGAGCCGGCGCGGCGCTGGCTGCTGCGTCTCGGCAAGGAGCTGGCGCCCCTTCAGATCGAGAACGGCGGCCCCATCATTCGCGTGCAGGTCGAAAATGAGTACGGCTCCTTCGGCCACGACCACAACTACATGGAGCAGATTCGCCGCGACATGGTAGACGCCGGCTTTGACCCTTCCCTGCTCTATACCGCAGACGGTCCCGAGCAGATTCCCAACGGCTCGCTGCCCGGCCTGCCCGCCGGAATCAACTTTCCGCCAGGCAACGCGCCCAATGCCTTCGCCACGCTGCGCAAGCTGCGTCCTGAAGGCCCCTTCATGGCCACCGAATGGTGGGACGGCTGGTTCGATCACTGGGGCGCCAGGCACAACACCTCCGACGCCAAGGCACAGGCTCAGGAGCTTGAGTGGATCCTCCGGCAGGGCTACTCGATCAGCATCTACATGGAGCACGGGGGCACCAGCTTCGGCTGGATGAACGGCGCCAACGTGGACAACGGACATTACGAGCCCGACGTCACCAGCTACGACTACGACTCGGCGATCGACGAGAGCGGCCGCCCAACTGCGAAATACTTCCTCTTCCGCGACGCCATCGCCAAAGCCACCGGCATTACACCGCCGCCGGTCCCCGCGGTCGATCAGCCCATCTCCACACCTCTAGTCCAGCTCAATCAGTCGGTCTCACTCTGGCAGACGCTGCCGCAGCCCGTCGATTCCGAACAGGTTCTCCCCATGGAGGATCTCGATCAGGCTTACGGCTACATCCTCTACCGCACCACTGTTCCCGGCCCGGTCAAAGGCGATCTGCTGCTCGACCAGATCCACGACTACGCGCAAATCTACGTGGACGGCAAACTCGCGGGAACGCTCGACCGCCGTCTCCAGCAGAACCATCTTGCCGTCGATCTCACGGCCGCGAAATCGCAGCTCGATATTCTGGTTGAGAACACAGGCCGCGTGAACTTCGGTCCCGCCATTCGCGGCGAACGCCAGGGCATCACCAGGCAGGTCACGCTCAGCGGCAAACCGCTCACCGGCTGGCAGATCTATTCGCTCCCCATGAGCCATCCCGAGAGTCTCAACTTCAGCGCAGCCGATTGCACCGGCCCCTGTTTCTATCGCGGCGCCTTGCAGGTGGATCGCCCCGACGATACCTTCCTCGACACCAGCAGCATCGCCAAGGGTTTTGTCTGGGTGAACGGCCATCCCCTCGGCCGCGCCTGGAAGATCGGGCCGCAGAAGACGCTTTACCTGCCCGGCCCCTGGCTCCATCCGGGAGCCAACGATGTCATCGTCTTCGATCTCGACGGCGCACCCGGCAGGACCTTAGCCGGCAAGACCAAATCCGTGCTCGACGCCCCTGTTGAGGAACCATAACCCGCATCTCTCGCAGCTTCATCCAGCCCCGCTGCACATTTCCCAGAAACGCGGTCTCCCTACGGGCGCTACTGGCGGCGTTTACGCCACCACATTTTGCATGCGAGTCTGAAAAGCGAAAAGGCACGACTCTAGTCGTGCCTATAAAATCAGCAGGATATTCCTGCTATTTCTCCACTTCCACTCCGCGCCAGAAAGCCACATGCCCCTTCACCTTGCGCGCCAGGGGCTTGGGATCAGGGTAGTACCATGCAGCGTCCTGGTTGTCCTGCCCGTCGATCACAATGGTCATGTACCGCTTCTGACCATTTGCAGGCTCGGTAGATGTGGTGCTACTGGGGCGAAAATATTCGCGCTTGAGGCTGGCTTCAGGAAAATAGACGATCCCGTCCAGTTCCCGCGTCTTGTCGCTTTCGGCAACGACTCTGCCGTTCCAAATTGCTCGCGCCATGGATTTCCCGGTCGTATTCAATCGTTCAGCCCCTGCCCTGCCGGATCATCCTCCGGCAGGACAAAGGGAACCGATACGACACTAGCAGACTTTGGGCGGCGTGGCGAGTCCTAATCGGGTTCCTCTCCCAAAATGAACTACTTTGCCGCGGCAATCGACTCAATGTGCATGGTCTTCTGCGCGGCGTCCTCGGTGGCCTTCACCGTCACGTGGGTGCCGTAATACGAGGAATTCACCGCGTCTGGATTGTCAATTGCCCAAACCTGCTTGCTGCCATCGACAAACACCGGTTTCATTCCGTTTTGAATGCACTTTTTTACACATGCGGCTCCGGTCCCCATGTGCTTTGCCCCACACATCGAATCGGAGATCCAGCCGGTGTTGGTTGTACTGGCAGCCTGTGCCACGACAGCGGCCGCAAACAGCGCCGCAAACAGGAAAACATTTCGCTTCATCGAAAACCTCCGGGGATTGGTGATTGCTCACCTGTTTCCATCATGCCCCAGCCACTGGGTTTCCACAAGGGAATCTGGCCGATATTTGTACCGTAGCACTGGGCCATCCCATCGCCTCCATCCCTGCAGGCTCGCGAAGTAATGCCCGCCGGCAAAGAAGGCAGCAGCCTTGCTTCACCGCCCGCCGGTAGCGCCGACGCTCTCCGGCGATTGCGGCTTGCCGGAGTTCCGCAAAGCCTCCACGCGCTTGAGAATCGTCTCATATCGCTGCGCCGCGGTCGAAAAGCGGTTGGTCAGTTCCTGCGTTTTGGTGAGAAATGCGGGGTTCTGCTGGCGAATCGCCTCAAGAATGTGCGCGAACTTGGCCAGGAAGTAGAATCCCTCGCCATTGCAATCGACAAACAACTCCGCCGAGACGGCGCCATGCAGAACCAGAGCCGCCGCCATCTCCCAATAGCTGATCACCTGCCGGCACCAAGCATTGCGCGGATGGGCGTAGTTGTTGGCGACAGCAAAGAACTCTTCGGCGGTCTCGGGCCAGAACTCACCCAGCATCCAGGCACGCGCCTGGCGCATCACGTCTTCTCTGCGCAGTTCGTAGAGTTTCAGAATAATTTCAGCGTCGGCCGGTGTGGCCAGCATTCGTTCCATGAATGGCGTCTCCGCAGCCCATACTACAGGAATCGGCAGAGGCGTGTCGCGCAGCATCCATCTCCAGCGCTCACTGGCCAACTTGCCGGCTCGCTGCTTCTACGCCAACTGCAACTCTGGCTTCTCATCCTTCTTTTCCACCACAGGCCCATGAGTCTCAGCCGTGGGCGGAGGCGGCGCATCGCCGATGCGCTTCGAGTAGGCGCAGACGACGGTCTTCTCCTCGGCGGCGGGAGCAGCCTTCTTGCCGCGCTTCTTCGGCGCGGCCGCTTCTTCTTCTGTAGACTTCTTCTTGTTTGGGCATTCGAGGTATACGCCCGAACGCAGCGTCTTTTCGACCAGGTAGGGGCTGCCGCACTGGGGACACTTCTTCGCGACCGGCTTCAGGTTCGACGTAAAGTCGCATTTCGGATAATTGGTGCAGCCCCAGAAGACGTTGCCTCGCCGCGCGCGGCGCTCGGCAATGTCGCCCTCGCCGCACTTCGGGCACTTCATCCCCTCGATCAGGTTCTGCTTCACGTACTTGCACTTCGGATAGCCCGAGCAGGAAACAAACTCTCCGTACGCGCCCTGCCGCAGCACCAGCGGCTTGCCGCACTCAGGACAGGCTTCTCCGGTCGGCTCCGGCGGCTTCTGCTGCTGTTTCGAGCTCAGTTTGCGGAAGGTTCTGCACGGCGGGTCGGCGTTATAGTCCGGACACGCCATGAACGGACCAAAGATCCCGCGCCGCATCACCATCACTTTGCCGCAGTTCTCGCAATATTCCTCAGTATCGCCCGCTTCCTGCGCCTCCGGCGTATTCAGATCCGGCTTGGCGGCGATATTTTCCTTCGTGAACGTGCAGCTTGCCGGGTCCTTTTTGTTGTATGCCGAGCAGGCATAGAAGGTCCCGAACTTGCCCCACTTCAACAGCAGCGGCGATCCGCAGACGTCGCACTTCTCGTCCGTCTGCTTCTCCATCCGCTTGATGTTTTCCATCTTCTTGCCTGCGTCTTTCAGCTCCTGCTCAAAGTAGCCGTAGAAGCCGTTCAGCAGATCGGTCCACTTTTCCGTGCCTTCTTCGATGTCGTCGAGTTCGGTCTCAAGCTTCGCCGTGTACGCGGTGTCGAAGATGTAAGGGAAGTTCTTCACCAGCAGGTCGCACACCACCATCCCAATCTCGGTGGGATAGAAGCGCCCGCGCGAGCCGCCGTGCTTGACCACATATTCGCGATCCTGAATCGTATTGATAATCGACGCGTACGTCGACGGCCGCCCGATTCCCCGCTCTTCGAGCTCCTTCACAAGCGAGGCTTCGTTATAGCGCGGCGGCGGCTGCGTGGCATGCTCTTCGGGGAGCAGCTCGTCCAGGCCCAGCGTCTTCACGCCGTCCAGGCTGGGCAACCGGTTTGCCGATTCGTCTTCGTCCTTGTTGTCTTCCGACGACTCGTACAGCTTCAGGAAGCCGTCAAACCGCAGCACCGATCCGCTCACGCGAAAATCGTATATTTTCCCGGTTTTGGTTGAGTTTGCGGCGATGTTCGCTGTCGTCACGTCGTAGACTGCCGGAACCATCTGCGACGCCACGAAACGCCGCCAGATGAGCGTGTAGAGCTTGAGCTGCTCGTCCGTCAGGAAGCGCGCCAGCGACTCCGGTGTACGCGCCGCATCGGTGGGCCGAATCGCTTCGTGCGCGTCCTGCGCATCCTTCTTGCCTTTGTAAACATTGGGCGAACCAGGCAGATACTTCGCTCCCAGATTCTTCTCAATCCACGCCCGCGCTCCCGTCACCGCTTCAGGCGAAACGCGCGGCGAATCGGTACGCATATACGTGATCAAACCCTGCGTGCCCTCGGCGCCAATGTCTACGCCTTCGTAGAGCCGCTGCGCCACGCCCATGGTGCGGCGCACGTTGAAGCCCAGCTTGTTGGCCGCATCGCGCTGCAACTGGCTGGTGATGAACGGCGCCAGTGGCCGGCGCTGCTGCTCGCGCGCCTGCACGTTCGTCACGGTCCATGCGGCCTTTTCCAGCGCCGCAACAACCGCGTCCATCGACTTTTTGTCAGCGAGCGCATTGGCGATGAACTGCTCTTTTCCGTCCTTGTCCTTGCCGTTTGCCACCCGCGCCGGCTCGCCCTCGATACCTATGAACTTCGCCTTGAACTTCTGCTCGGCACGCTTTTCCGGATGAAGCACCGCTTCGAGCGTCCAATACTCCACTGGCTGAAATCCGCTAATCTCACGCTCGCGCTCCACAACCAGCCGCACCGCTACGGTCTGCACGCGTCCGGCTGAAAGCCCGCGCCGCACCTTATCCCAGAGCAGCGGAGAAATCTGGTAGCCCACCAGCCGGTCCAGCACCCGGCGCGTCTGCTGCGCGTCCACAAGATGCTGATCGATGTCGCGCGCGTGCTGGAATGCCTCCTGCACTGCCTTCTTCGTGATCTCGTTGAACGTAACCCGGCGAATTTTCTTCTTCTCTTTGGAGTTGGTCCCAAGCTGCAACGCAAGGTGGTACGCAATCGCCTCGCCTTCACGGTCCGGGTCAGGCGCCAGATACACCTCATCGGCCTTAGCCGCGGCCTTCTTCAACTGCTCGACAACCTTCTCTTTGCCCGGCGTGACGATCAGATGCGGCTCAAACGTCCGCTTCTTCAGTTCCACGCCGAGGTCGTTCTTGGGCAGATCCATAATGTGCCCCACCGATGCGCGCACATCGAACCCTTTGCCCAGATACTTCTCGATCGTCTTCGCCTTCGCCGGCGACTCCACGATCACCAATGCTTTGCTCGTTGCCATTCCTGACCCGATTCCCTCTTATTCTCTCAGCACGGCCGAAGATTCTCCTCCGGACACGCCGCGCACATCTCCTCTAACTGAACCTTGGACTCGTCTCAAGTCCCTCGGTTTCGTTCCTGCGCGGCTCGATACCGTATATTGATGCTCGCCCAGCTCCGGGCATTCCAGAAAAATAGACCGTAAGATCAGCACCCTACCACGGAATACCCTCTCATTTCCACCTGCGCGCCCGAAATATCTGTTATCGGTCTCACCTTTTCGAGAAACGAGAGACCCTACGCAATCACGCAAACCCGCACATATCGTTGCGTTTACTTCCGGCGCGCCCGAATCCAAATCGAAAATTTACACTTCTTTCGTTTGGGCATTCAGAAAAGTAGGCCAGCTTTCCAAAGGCACGAGTTTCGCCGCCGTCTGAACTTGCGGAAAGGCAAAGCTACATCCGCAGGGATCTCGCAGCAAAGATCTCTCATCCCCTGCCTTTACATCGTTCTCACGTAGTTCTTCCCCGGCAACTGCCGCACCCGGCCCGCCATCTCCAGCTCGAACAGCGCCGTAAACACCTCTGAGGAAGTCAGTTGCATCTCCAGCAATTCAAGAACTTCATCAATCTGCAAGCTCTCATCCGCGCGCAGAACCTCCAGCACCATGGCCTCCTGAGGCCGCAGCACCGGATCAGGCAATAATGATGCACCCGGCTCCGCTTTGGATGCAGCCGTAGTCTCTGCTTCCAGCTCCTGACGCACCTGCGAGGGCAGATCCTCCCACACATCCTCCCACGTGGCTACGAGCTTGGCGCCCTGTTTAATCAACGTGTTCGGCGTCCAGGAGCCTTTGTTGGTCACATTGCCCGGAACGGCATAGAGATCGCGGTTTTGCTCTATTGCGCAGCGCGCCGTAACGCGCGTGCCTGAGTTCTCGCTCGCTTCAACTACCAGAACCGCCACGCTCAATCCGCTCAGGATGCGATTCCGCCGCGGAAAGTTCTGCGGCGCCGGGAACGTTCCCATCGGCACCTCGCTCACAATCGCCCCGCCCGTAGCCAGAATCTCCTCAGCCAGTTTCCGGTTCTCCTTGGGGTACACGACGTCGATTCCCGTGCCCCACACGGCAACCGTGGGCATGCGCGCCGCCAGCGCCCCCCTGTGCGCGCAGGAGTCGATACCGCGCGCCATCCCGCTCACGATCAGCAGCCGCCGCGCCGCCAGATCCCGCGAAAGCATCTCCGCCACGCCCGATCCGTAAGGCGTGGGATGCCGCGTGCCCACAACGGCAATGGACGGCCGGCTCAATTGCTTTACGTCGCCGCGCACCCAAAGCACCGGCGGCGGATCGTAAATCTCGCGCAGCCGCTCCGGGTAATCCCGACACGCGTAGCTCACCACCGTCGCTCCCTGCGCCACCACGCGCGCCCATTCCTCTTCGGCTGCGCGCCTGCCTTTACCGTCAAAGAGAAACTGTGCAGCCGCGGCCGGAAAGCGCAGCCCTTCGAGCGCCGTCAGCGGCAGCGCCAGAATCCGGCTTGCCCCTCCGGTCTCCTGAACGGCATCGAGAATCCGCTTCGGCCCCAGCCCCGGCGTCATGGCCATCGCCAGCCAGGCCAGCCGCTCCTCGTCGAGTTGTTGCGCGCGCGCGCCTTCGATCTGTGCCGAAGGCTCGCCCTCGCGCTGCTTCGGCGCTGCCGCAAGCTCAGCCGCCGCATCGGGAGAAAGTTGTTGAAAACTCAAAATCCGCACACCCCTGCTTTCATCATTTGAAAGCCAACGCAGATCTAGGGATGTGCGCTCACGTTACCGCCGCGGGGGCCTAAAGTCAAGACAATCGCTATCTGCGGAATGCGTGAAGCTCAGGTAGTTGTGATGCGAACAACAGTTACAGGACACTAGCTTCCTGACCTTTCGCGTCGCTTCGCCAGCCTTGCCAGCGTCGCCTGCTCGCGCAGCACCTGCTGCAAAGGCCGCGCCGGCGTGCCCCAGTGCACCGTTCCCGGCTTCAGGCCATCGTTCGTCACCGTCTTGCCGCTGAAGACACCCGCCTGCCCGCCCAGAATCACGCCTTCACCCACGGTCACGTGATCGCCAATACCCACCTGGCCGGCGAGTACCGCACCCTTGCCGATCGTGCTTGACCCCGAAATTCCTGTCAGCGCCACCAGGATCGCGTCCTCGCCAATGTCGCAGTTGTGGCCCACGTGAATCAGATTGTCGAACTTCGCGCCCCGCCGCACCCGCGTCTCTTCGAGCGCCCCGCGGTCGATCGTGCAATTGGCGCCGATCTCCACGTCGTCTTCAATTACAAGCGTTCCCTGCTGGGGGAACTGCGTGTACGCGCCGGTCGCCGGATCGCGCACGTAGCCGAAGCCGTCCGCGCCCAGCACCACGCCGGCGTGCAGCATCACACGGTTGCCGATCGTTGTCCCCGGATAAACCACCACGCGCGGATAGATGCGGCACTCGTCGCCGATGCGCACGCCTGCGCCAATCACCGCGCCTGCCTCGATGCGCGTTCCCGCGCCGATCTCCGCTCCGTCTCCGACGACCGCGCAGGCCGCAACCGACACGTCCGCGCCCAGCTTGACGCCGGCCCCAATCACCGCCGAAGGATGCACGCCCACCGAGGGCAGCTTTGGCGCAAGCAGCTTCCCCGCACGCGCAAACCAGAGCTTCGGCTGCCTGTCTTCAACCATCGCAATGGCCGGCGCAGGCGCGGCATCCGGCGCAATCAGTCCAGCCCTCAGCACCACCGCGCTCGCCGCGCTCCTGAGCGCCTCGGCCACGGTGGCCGCATCCTCGGCAAACACCAGATCGCCCGCCCCTGCCTGCGCTAGCCCGTTCACGGCGCGAATCCGGGTCTCCGCGTCACCCTGCGCCAGCTCGCCGCCTAATTTCTCAATGAGTTCGCAAATCTTCATCGCTCGCCGCTCACGAATCACCCACAATTCGACGCTGTTCACTTCCCATACAAGCCCGCCTCGCCCGCCGGCCGCGTCTTCCACCGCCGGTGAATCCACAACCACTGGTCAGGATAGCGCCGAACCCACGCCTCGATTGCGGTAGTGCACCGCTGCGTTCCTTCCAGAATGTCCGCAGCGCGATCCGCCGTGCGCGGGATCTCGATCTCCTCGCCGAAGTGCAGCACATAGCGCCGCTCGTCCGGCTCCCACAACATGAATCCCGGCAGCACCGCCGCGCCGGTTTGTCGCGCAATGTGCGCAAGCCCCGTCCCCGTACACGCTTCGATCCCGAAGAACTTCACGAACTCGCCCTGGGGCGGCGTCATGTTCGTGTCCATCAGAATCCCCACCGTCTTCCCCGCGTGAATCGCCTTCAGCAGACCCCGCCCAAACTCGTCCTTCGAGATCGTGAAGTTGCCGTGCAAACAGCGAATGCCGTTCACGTAGGCGTCAAGCTGACGGTTGTCGAGTTTGCGCGCGATCATTCCCATGGGATGGCCCATGAGCGAGTGGTAAAAGGCCGAAAGCTCCCACGCGCCAAGGTGCCCGGTGACGATCAGCACGCCCTTGCCGCGAGACTGCGCCGCAAGATAGTGCTCCAGTCCCTCCGTGCGCAGCCAGTCGTGCGTATTCTCGACCGTCCAGCGCGGCATCCGGCAGAACTCGACGAGCTGCCAGCCAAGATGCACATAAACCCCGCGCAGAATCTCTTCTCTGGCCTTGGGCGCGAGTTCCGGCAGAGCCATCTCGAGGTTGCGCGCGCCCACGCGCCGCAGCCGGCCGAAGCACCAATAGACGCAAACGGCCAGGCAGTGCGCCGCCAGACGCGCCAGCCTCCGTGGCATCAGGCCCAGACAGCCGGCGACGGCGCGAACCACCCCGTACTCCAGATTCTCCCGCATCGATGAGCGCAAGAACCAGTGTAGACGCTGCAATCCAGCCGGACTCAAGGCCTGTCTCCAGGCCTCAAAAACTGCCGTAGCCACAGCTCACCGGGCACACAGCCCGCTGCTGCCTCTGGTGAAGATCTGGATTTGAACAGGCATGCCTTCAGCAGCGGCAAAAAGAAGCAAGGTCCCTGACCGCCTGTTATTGTTCCACCGGAGATCCCCATGTCTCGATTTTGAGAGATGGAAAACTCAAAGCCCATGGAACAGATGCACGCGGTCAAAGACCTGAATGCGTAGAGATCTACAGACGGTTATTTGGCGGCCTTTGCCTTGGCAAAGTTGTGCGCCACATCGCGAACAAACGGCACTGCGCCAGCCGGCACAGCCACTTGGCCCCGCAGAACCTTGCCGAAGTCCTCAGGCGCTCCGTAGTAAACCTCCGTGTCGTCCTTGTTCTGGCTTACGCTCGTGCCGTCCAGGGAGATGCCGGCAAAGAGACCTTTGGCGCGAGAGTAGCTCAGCAGTTCGGCATTCATCTTCCAATCGGTTGAAGCCTGCCCTGCGCGGCCCACCGGCCCGGCAGCAGCCGAGGCATCCGCGCCAATCTTGAACTTGCTCTTCAGCAGGTCCTGCATGCCACGGTCATTCACGGCAATCAGAATCAGGTCAGTCGCCTGACCGCCAATCTGGAACCCGAAGGAGCCGCCCGCCATGCGAATAAACACCGGCGCGCTCCATCCATGCCCGGTGCGGCACGTCACCACGCCCTGGCCGTACTGCGCACCGAAGATAAAGGCGCCCTTGACCATGCCGGGAACCACAGCGACACAGGTG
>JAJYFA010000250.1 GCA_021790995.1 Acidobacteriota bacterium | reverse complement strand
GAGGCGCAAAATACCCCCACGGCAGTGGGGGGTATACCTGGGGGTACTTCTGTCCACGCAGTTATGGAAATGCAGTACTTGCCGGCGCTTTTGCGCCTGTTTCGACTCCGACCTCGGGCACCATCAACCCTTCAAGCATTGCCGTGCACTAGCAGGCTGTTGAAAAACCCGGCGTTTCCGGCAAAGTAGACGTTATCTGGCGCACGATTGAGGTTCTCCGATGCGTGGAGCGGACTCGAAGCAGGAAGCGATGTTCAGCTACGTTTCCCCGGAAGAGCGGGTTCCGGCGAAGCATCCGCTGCGGCCGATCCGCGCGATGATCTTCGAGGCGCTGGCGCAGATGGATGGGCGGTTCGAGAAGCTCTACTCCCAGACGGGCAGACCTTCCATTGCGCCGGAGCGGCTCATTCGGGCACTGCTGCTGCAGGTGCTCTATTCGATTCGCAGCGAGCGGCTGCTGATTGAGCAGCTTGAGTACAACCTTCTGTTCCGTTGGTTCGTCGGGCTGTCGGTCGATGAGCCGGTGTGGGATCACTCGACCTTCAGCAAGAACCGTGATCGGCTGCTCGAGGCGGATATCGCGCGTGAGCTCTTCGAAGCGATCGTCGAGCAGGCTCGTATGGCAGACCTGCTGAGCGATGAGCATTTCAGCGTCGACGGCACGATGATCGAGGCGTGGGCATCGCACAAGAGCTTCCGGCCCAAGGACGGCTCCGGCGGTCCTGGCGGAAGCGGTGGCCGCAATGAGGCGCGCGACTTTCACGGCGAGCAGCGCACGAACGATACGCATGCTTCCACGACCGACCCTGAGGCCAAGCTGTATAGGAAGAGTGCCGGGACGACCGCCAAGCTCGCCTACCTCGGTCATGCCGTGAGCGAGAACCGCCATGGTCTGATCGTTGCCGCGCAGGTGACGCAGGCGAGCGGAACTGCCGAGCGCAGCGCCGCAATCGACATGCTCGGTGAGCTGTCCGGTCCGCGGCGCTGCACCCTCGCAGCGGATAAGGGCTATGACACGCGTGAGTTCGTCCGACAAACTCGCGAGCTGAACGTCACCCCGCACGTTGCGCAGAACGTGGAGCGACGCGGCGGCTCGGCTATCAATGCCCGCACGACCCGCCACGCCGGATACGCCCTGAGCATCAAGGCACGCAAGCTCATCGAGGAGTCCTTCGGTTGGGCGAAGGACATCGGGCTGTTGAGGCGACCGAAGATGCGAGGCCGCAGGAAGATCGAGTTCGCCACACTCCTGACCTTCACAGGCTACAATCTGGTGCGCATGCGCAACCTTCTCGCACCGGGGTTCACGTAGTGCGGACGCCATCTTGAGCGACAAGGTGATCGAAATGTCCACCCCACCAGGCAACGGAGCCTCCCCAGGCAAGGATCGCAAGGCCGGGACGGTCGATATCGACCTCCGAAGGATTGCGCGACGAGCGTTCACAGGGTGTCAGACGCCTCGATCACCGGGTTTTTCATCAGCCTGTTAGACCTCAGCGTCCCACTCTCCGTCGCGGGGGCGCCCGGCGAGCCACCCACAGTGCTGCGCTGCCGAAGCCGGTCGGTCGCGACAGACCGAATGTGGCACACGCCAAACCGACCTCCAACGCGGGTGGCAGCGACCCAGACGTCTTTTCGTGTTGCCCTGTTTTGTGCGATGCCCGGGACGCCAAACTCACAGTCACGCATCCGCCGGCTCAACAGAGGCGACTTCCGCTTCCGACCCCTTTGCTGCCGGCGACGAGAGTCCGCTCACGGGAATCTGAAATTTTGACCAACGTGGCTTGCTCTTTGCGGTACTACCAATCCAATAGTTCACCGCAGTTGGAACATTTCTGCCTCACCATCCAGAGGAATACCAGCGGACCTGGGTTGCCTCTAATTCCCGGCGGATTGACCTTCCTGCCGCAACGCGGGCACCGAATGCGGCCTGCAAGAAGAAATGCGACGCCCATCAGCACTAATGGCGCTTCCCTCAGGCTCGCCCATTGGATCGGGATGACTCGTTCAAGCAAAGCGAACAGCGGGAACATGCTCGCTAGTATTAGAAACGCAATCAGCGACTTTGCTTTTGGCGCCGACCACTTCCAGGAACCACACCATGTTTTCATTAAGCCGATAAAGTTAACAGTTTGACGCTTGTGGCGCGCGACTCGCGCCGCAGCGCTCGGAAACCGAGTTTACGCCGAATACACCAATGACTGCTTTCTCCCAAGCGTTCTCATGTGATGGAGGTCCGCCATTGGCCGGCTTGAGACGCGCAGCACGCGTGGCACGGCGGAGCGCAGGTGAAATGCCCCGTTATTGCGCAATCCAATCTTCGAGTCGAAGGCCGTCTATCCGCGAGAACTCTCGTGTGTTATGTGTAACTAGAATGATGTCCAGCGCATGCGCATGACTGCCGATGAGCGTATCAAGCGGACCCATCGGTTTCCCCTGCTGCTCGAGCGATGCACGGACATCCCCGTAGATCATCGCCGCGCCTTCATCGAAGCCCGCAATCTCTAGCGCCAACAGAAATTCGCTCAGTGCGTCATGCGCAACCTTGGGACGACTACTCTTTTCCGCGCCGAACATGAGTTCGCCCAACGTAATTGACGAGATTCCGACCTGTCCGATCGATTTGCCGCGTATCTTCTTAAGCGCAACCGGGTGCTTTTTGATGACGGCGATGCACGTGTCCGTATCCAGCATCCATTTCACTGCAGCGGCTCCCGCCGCTCGGTTTCACGTGGCTGCTCGCGTTCGTTCATGAAATCTGACGGAAACTTGTCCAGGCTCTGAACCAGCGTGTCCCACGATTTGGCTTTGGGCAGAAGTACGACCGCACTGCCGACCCGCTTGATCAGCACCTCTGCGCCCGCGAAGCGGAATTCCTTTGGGAGCCGTACAGCCTGGCTGTCCCCGTTCTTGAAGAGCTTGGCCGTTTTCACGAATGCACCTTGGTCTTTAGTAAATATATACTCACAATATATATCTGGGTGGATTCTGTCAAGCGCACTGTCTCCGCCCACTTGTAGTCCATCCCCCCCAGCAGCCTTCGCCCAGGTCGCGGCAAGCGAGGCGCGGGAATCCCCTCCCCCGGCAAGACACGCATCACGATCAGGATCGATGACGATGTCATCGAAGCTTTCCGTGTCAAAGCAGAAGCGGCCGGGCGCGCCTACCAGACCCTCATCAACGAGGCGCTGCGCGCCGGGCTTACCGAGTATGATCGGCCCTTGACCGCCAAAGTGATGCGCGAGGTCGTTCGGGAAGAGCTTGCGCACGCACCGTGAAGCGATCGAGGGGGCCCTCTCGCGGCGATGCGAGGTGTCGTCGCATGGACAAGCGCGGCGCTCACCATCTGGGCTGGGGGTATAGCGCAGGCATGTCGGAGACCGGCGGGGGTATGACCTGGGGGTACCTTTAGCCGCAGACCCGCCGCGGGGCATTGCAAGTCAACTAGTTGCGGCGGTATTTCGACTCCGACCTCGGGCACCATCAAATCTTTGAGCACCGCCGTGCACTGGACCTCGGCGTTCCGCCGC
>JAJYFA010000086.1 GCA_021790995.1 Acidobacteriota bacterium | reverse complement strand
GACCATCAACGCGCCATCGAAATCCTCCACGGTTCCATCGTCGCGGCGCAGGCAAATCTGCGCCTCGAATCCTTCGAGCTTGCCGTTGGTCAGCCGGTAGATGGGTTGATAGCGAAAGGCGAACTGCCGCCTGTCGAGAGCCGTGCGCAGTTCTCGCTCACGCTCCTGCTGGCTGGTGACACAGACTTCGAGGTGCTTGTCAAAGATCTCGTAGCGGCCGCGGCCACTCTGCTTCGCGCGGTACATGGCGAAGTCGGCGTCGCGAAGCAGTTGATCGGGAACGGTGTGCTCGGGACCAGCCATAGCCGCGCCAATACTCGCGCCGGCCTGCACGATGTGCCCAAATATGTCGAAGGGCCGGTCCAGTTCGCGCAAAATGCGTTTGGCTACGATTTCGAGATCGCCCGCGGTGACAATGTTTTCAACGAGAACCGCAAACTCGTCGCCGCCCAGACGCGCGGCCGAGTCCTGGGGGCGCAGCGAGGAGCGCAGGCGACCAGCGATGGACATCAGCAGAACGTCGCCGGCGGCATGGCCCAGGTTATCGTTCACTGCTTTAAATTGGTCAAGATCGACATAGAGCACGCCGCAGCCATTCTCGGGATGGCGCAGGCGGCGCGTGAGCGTGAGGTGTAACCGGTCAAGAAAGAGCGCGCGGTTAGGCAGCCCGGTGAGCACGTCGTGCATGGCGTCATGCTGCAACTTGGCCTCAGTCGCTTTCATCTCGCCAATTTCGCGAAAGGTGAAGACGTAGCCCACCTTGGCGCCACCCACCAGAAGCGGCGCAATCTGCATGCTCACATCCACCAGTTCGCCGGCCTTATTGACGCGCACCGTTTCCATGGTTGCGCTGCCTTGTTCGTCGACCGCCCGCAGCAGCATGGCATTCTCGTTCAAACGGGTTTCCGGCACGATCAACTCGCGCAGACTGCCGCCGCCGGCCTCTTCTGCTGTGTAGCCAAACATACTTGTGAATGCCGGATTGGTATAAAGCACGTGATTCTGATGCTCAATGGCTACAGCCTCCGGAAGGCTCGAAAGCACATCTTCCATCAGCCGCGACTTCGGCGCCCGCTCCTTTTCGCTCGGATGGGCCACGATGACCGCTTCGCGCAATTGCGCATTGGAGATGCTGTAGGTGCCTTCGACAGGCACCAGACGGTTGTTGGGCGCCGGAAGAGTGGCATGGAAGGGACTGCCGTGCAGTGTACCGGTCAGCAACGTCTGCGGTTCGGCCGTGCCGGGAAAGAGTCCCCAGAGAACATCCTCAACAGGACGCGGAACCCATTCGTCCCCAGTCAGGCCCAACAATTGCCTGGCCTCTGCGTTGGCAAAGACAATCTTTCCTGCACGCTCCAGAAAAACCAGGACCGGAAGGGCGTCGAGTACCTCACGTTGGGCCTCGAGATTTGTATTTCCGTGTGAATTCGCTTCCATGGCCTCTCCGGGCCCCGCCGCTATAAGTGCTGATAAAGGCTTGTGATCCCCGCCGGATCCGGCCGTAAGTACAAGAGCAGCCATCCCTTCGATCGTATGCGCCGCGCAACCGGGCAACCATCCCCAAAACTGGTCAACAGGTGCAACCAAAGTCCGAATGGCTGCCCGAATAGGCACGTGCTTGAACCCTGTGTTTCTCCATAAATAGAAACGGAAGAATATGCGGGACACTCAGCGCGGAAAGAACACAGCCCAACCACGTTCCACGGATTGTGAAGCCGGCACCTGCACGGGCCTGCAAATTGTCTGTGCTTTGTACCAGAAGCTCGATAAAAAAAGCCGCCGTTCACGGATCGATTGCGTCGGGCCAGGCTTCAAGCAGCACTCTTCTTATTGATTCGGACACGAAGGGTGGAGTTGCTCTGCCCCACCCCTTCCGCGGAATAAGCGGAAAGGATGGGGCGCCCGGATTGCAGTGTTGAGGGACGGATCAGCATGCTGACATGCTGCCTTCGATCGGACTTCGGGTTGGGTTCGCTAGGGAATTTCCACCAGTTCCATCTGGCCGTCACGGCGGCGATGGAGGGCGTACATCTCTCCGCTCGCCGTACGGAAGATGAGCAAGTCGCGGTCCTGAAACTCGGCATCCTTGACGGCCTCTTCAATCGTCAGGGGCTTCAGTGCAACGGCTTCGCTGCTCTTGATGATATGCGGTTCGACGATCGCGGTGCTCGCGGGAAATGAGTGCACAGCGATGGACGCCCGCGCCTTGCCGCGTGCCGGCTTGGCTCCTTCTACGTCCTGATCCGGCTCCACGCGCGACTTGGAGCGCGTCACAGGAGGCGCGGTGAGCATCTTGTCTTCTTTGGGAAGGCGCTTGTTCACAATGCGACGGTCGCGATAGCGATGGGCCTGATGTTCGGCGTGCGCGATGGCCTCGCGCAGCGCCGCGTCAGGCGAGTCCCCCTTGCCCGTGGCAGCAAACTTCTGCGAGCGGGACAGTATATTCAGTTCGACGATCTGAAGATGCCTTTGAGCGCTGAAAATGATGCTGGATCGCGCGGTGCGGCCCAGAATACGCCCAATCCGTTCCATTCCCTCCTCGGCCTGCGTGCGCAGAGCCTTGGAGATCCTGCCCTTCCTTGCGGTGATTGCTACTTGCATGATCGCCTCCGCTGGCTGGTTATTTGCCCGCGTCAAAGATCGGCGCCGGTGCTCGACAGTATATGACGATTCAGCTTCTAGTCGCTAGCTTTCAGATCTCTTGGCTTGACCTTTTCGATATTCGGCTGCGATTTCTCGCGAGCCGCCGCCGATTGGGGAAGCTCTCTCAGGTCTCTCGCCGAAGCTGGGCTGAGACGGCTCGCGGATCTACCAATTGCCGAGTGCTGAAATCTTTCTTTCAGATCTCCCAGCGCAGCAGCACCGTGCCCACGGTAAAGCCCGCGCCGACTGCGGCCAGCAGCACCAGATCGCCTTTTTTCAGCTTGCCTTCTTCGACAGCCGTTTCCATGGCCAGCGGAAGCGTTCCAGCCGAGGTATTGCCATACTTTTCGATATTGATCACGACGCGGTCGGGGGGCAAACCCAGCCGTTCGGCCGTGGAGGTAATAATGCGCAGATTCGCCTGGTGAGGAATAAAGCAACCCAGTTCGGTGCCACTGACGCCGTTGCGTGCAAGAAGCTTCTCGGTCGCCTCAGCCATCTTGCGCACCGCAAACTTGTAGACCGCGGGACCATCCTGATAGATGTAATGCCATTTTTTGTCCACGGTCTCGTGGGTCGAGGGATTCAGGCTGCCGCCGCCCTTGAGGTTCAGGCTCACACCGCCCGATCCGTCGATCTCGTTCAAAGCGTCGATGAAGCCAATCTCGCCCTCCGCGGCCGGCTCCAGCAGCACCGCGCCGCCACCGTCGCCAAACAGAACGCAGGTCGTGCGATCGGTGTAGTCGGTCATGCGCGTGTTGGCGTCGGCTCCGCAGACCAGAACTTTACTGTAGGCCCCGCTCTCGACCATCTTCACGCCCGCCTGCAGCGCATAGACGAAACCCGAGCAGCCGCCCGAGACATCGAATCCCCAGCAATTGCTAGCGCCAATCTTGTTCTGCACCAGGCAGGCCGTCGAGGGAAACATCATGTCGGGCGTCACCGTGCCCACGATGATGACCTCAACTTCATTGGGACCGATTCCGCGCGCGGCCAGGCACTTCTTTGCGGCTGCCGTGCAGATGTCGCTCACACCCAGGCCGGGGGCGAGCTTGTGGCGCGTCTTGATCCCCGTGCGCTCCGTAATCCACTGGTCGCTGGTTTCGACGATCTTTTCGAGGTCTTGATTGGTGATGACATCGGGAGGAACATAAGTTCCGAAGGCCGAAATCTTGGCGCGGCGGCCCACTACGGGGCGAACGGTCAGGCTCAATGCATTTCTCCTTGCGCGGCGGACCTTGTTCCCTTGATCACCTGGTTCCCTGGTCTGGTTCCTTGGTCCCTGCTTTTCGCAAAAAAGTGCCGGGTGACCTACTGCGCCCGTACGAGCCCGTTACCGTTGCTTCCTTCCGGACCTGGCGGGGTTGGCGGGATTACGTCGCGTAAGACCCGGCACTTGATGATTTTAGCACTCGGACCACTGCGAGATCTGGGAGCGGGTTTCTCCGGGCAGCGAGAATTCCGAACACCGCAATTTCCGCCCCTCTTATCCACATTGGGGCCATTTATTCGCGTTGACCCTGCCATCCAGCGCCCGTAAAGTCTCTAATAAAGCGGTGAATTCCCGCGTATGCGCAGTACGTTGAGAGTCCTCAGGCAGACGCCTGGAGAAACCTTAAGCGCAAGCTCGCCAACCCGGAGCAAACATGCTGAAACTAAAGAAGATTCACATCCTCGGCTTTAAGAGCTTCTGCGACCGTACGGAAGTGACCTTGGCGGGCACGGGGATTGCCGTAGTGGTGGGCCCCAACGGGTGCGGCAAGTCGAATATTCTCGACGGCGTGACCTGGGTGCTGGGCGAGCAGAGCGCGAAATCCCTGCGCGGCTCGCATATGCAGGACCTGATCTTTTCCGGCACGCGCGATCGCAAGGCTCTGGGCATGGCGGAAGTTACGCTGACCATGGTCGATCCCGAGAGTTACGAAGGGCCAGTACCGGTTGAACCAGAGGTTGTGGTCGATCACGAGGGTCCGGCGGATTGGGACGAAGAGGAGCTGCGACGCCAGCGTGCCGCCGAGGCTGAAGAAATCGCCGCCACCGAGCAGCCGGGGCAGGTGATTGAAGACGACGCCGCGGATGGTGCTCAAACGCCCGCCTCAGGCGAGAATCCCGCCGCGAGCGCCGAGGCCAATCAAGGGCCGCAGGGCGTGGTCCTTAAGATTCGCCGCCGCAAGTTCCACTCAAAGCCGCAGAGGGGCGAGGTTGTCATCACGCGGAGGCTGTTCCGCACCGGCGAAAGCGAGTATCTGCTCAACGGCAAGCTCTGCCGCCTGCGCGACATTCAGGACATCTTCATGGGCACCGGCCTGGGGCCCGAGAGCTACGCGATCATCGGACAGGAGCGCATCGGGCAACTGCTCAGTTCGAAGCCGTACGAGCGCCGCGCGATTATCGAAGAGGCCGCCGGGATTACGCGATTCAAAACCAAGAAGCGGCTGGCTGAGCTGCGTCTGGAAAGCGCCAAACAAAACCTGGCGCGTGTGGACGACATTTTTGAAGAAGTCACGCGGCAGATGAACAGCCTCAAGCGCCAGGCAGCAAAGGCCGAGCGCTATGCCGCAGTGCGCGAAGAGTTGCGCGGGCGCCTGCGCGTGGTACTGGCCAGCCGCATGGCGGCGATGGACGCCGACCAGGCGCGCCTCGATGCGGAGATCGCGGCACTGACCGAGCAGGTAAATCACTCGGTCGAAGAGATTGCGCAGCAGGAAGCCAGCCAGCATGCGCTCACCGAGCGCGGCTACGCGTTGGACCGCGAGGGCCAGGAGACGCAGACGCGCAGCAATACTGCGGCTGTCGAACTGGAGCGAGCCGCGGCGCGCGAGCGCGGCAACACGGAGCGCGTGAGCGATCTCGATACGCGGATTGCGGCCTCTGCCGCGGAACTCGAGCAGACACGGTCGCAACTGGCGGGCATTGAAGAGGAGCGCGCACAGCAGAAGAGCTTTCTTGAAACCGCAGCCGGTGAGGCGCACGAGTTTCATGCCAAAGTGGAGACGCGGCAGCATGAGGCTCGCGCTGCCGCCGAGGAGGTTTTCAAAGCTGAGCGCGATCTGGAAGCCGAACGCCGTCACGCCATGCACCTGCTCACGCTCTCAGCCAACGCACGCAACTACATCGCGCAGGGCGAAGAAAGTTTGGCCGCACTGTATCGCGAGGCCGAGCGGCTCAGCGGCGAAATGGGCCAGGCGCGCATCGAACACGAGAACCTGGGCGTGCAGATTGCCGAGTCGCGGCTGCGCCATGAGTCGGCGGACGCAACAGTAAGGCGGCTGGAACAGGAGATTGCCGCGCTGCGCGAGACGGTCGCCGCCAAACGCAGCGAAGAAAACGCGC
This sequence comes from Acidobacteriota bacterium, assembly GCA_021790995.1. GTDB lineage: Bacteria > Acidobacteriota > Terriglobia > Terriglobales > Acidobacteriaceae > Telmatobacter. The sequence goes on along the minus strand of JAJYFA010000086.1, from coordinate 11,387 downwards.
GCCGCGCCGAGGCGAACCGCCTGCGCGGCGAGCAGGCCGCCGTCGCCGGGCGGCGCGACTCGCTCCAGGCGCTGATTCGCAACCACGGCTACGCCACCGACTCTGTACGCCGATTGCTGAAGCCGGGAGCACTGGGGCCGTCGGTCGCGCCGGTGGGCACACTCGCCGATTTCATCGAAGTCAACGGTGAGTATGAAGGCGTGGTAGACGAGTTCCTGCGCGAAGAGCTGAACTACGTCGTGGTGGAGAGCTGGGGCGTAGCCGAAGAGGGCGTACGCGTGCTCAAGACCAGCGATGGCCGGGCAACGTTTCTGATCCATTCCGATGCGCAGGGAGAACTCTTCGCCTCCGACGAAATACAGGTAAACGAGCCCGGCGCCATTCCACTGCGCGATGCCGTCAAAGTGCTGAACGGCTTGGGACGCTCGCTCGAAAGAGTGCTGCCCAAGCTGCGCCACGGCTATCTCACCGAAAATGCCATCGACGCGCAGAGGCTGGCGCTGCGTTACGGGCACGCATATTTTCTGACCCCCGACGGCGAGTGTTTCCACCGCTCGACGGTCACGGGCGGCAAGCCGGCCAGCGAGGGCCCGCTGGCGCTGAAGCGCGAACTGCGCGAGACAGAGAACCGGCTGGCGAAGCTCGAAGCCAACCTCAATCAAGCGCAGCAGGAGGCCGAAGCCCTCAGCCGCGAAATCGAGGAGACGACCGCGCAACTTGAAGCGCGCGGCGAGGAGCGGCGGCAGAGCACCAGCGAAGCAGCCACACTGGCCGCGGCTCTCAAGCAGATGGAGACCGAGACACAGCGCATCGAACGGCGCCTGCTGGAGTGGCAGTCGCAGGCGGCACGCAACAAGGAGGCGCACGAGATCAAGCTCCAGGCCGTCGCGGAAAAGCGCGAAGAAGCTGCACGGCTCGAAAATGAGCACAACCAGGCCGACAGCGGCCTGAACACACGGCTGGCCGAACTGGAATCTCTGCGGCTCAAGCGCGAGGCCGTGCAACAGGAGGCCGCGCAGATGACCGCTGAGCTGGCCGGTCTCGAAGAACGGCGGCGCGGCGCTGAAGCGGCCTTCCAGCGCATTGACCGGCTCTTTGGCGACCTGACCCGGCGAGCGCAGGCGATCGAACAGCAGCGGATCGCGGCAGAGAAGGAACGCGAGCAGCGCATCGAGGAAAACATAGCACTGGTCGCGCGCCAGAAGGAGCTGACCGAGATTCGCGCAGAAGCACTGGCCCGGTCGCAGGCGATCGCCGAACAGGCACAGGCACTGCGCGCGCAGTTGGCCGAAATGGAGACGCAACTCAAGACCGAGCGCGCGGCACTCGATCAATTGCGCGAGACTCGCGCCGGACTTTCGAGCGAGCTGGCCAAGCTCCACTCTGACCTCGAATATCTCGAGGCCAGCTGCCTGGCCGAGGTGAACGTAGAAGCGCAAGTTCTGCGCGCCGATGAGCAGATCGTGCGACTCGCCGGCGAAGAACTCGCCGCCGAAGAAGAAACCTGCCGCGTGCTCAAACAGCGGTTGGAACAGATGGGCCCGGTAAACATGATGGCGCTCGACGAGTACAAGGAGACCGCGGAACGTCACGAGTTCCTTCAAACGCAGCGCCAGGATCTGATCGAATCGATCGAGAACACGCAGGAGACCATCAAGGAGATCGAGCAGATCTCGCGCACCCGGTTCGACGAGGCGTTTACACAGATCAACGAGAACTTCGGCAAGGTCTTTGCCCAGCTCTTCCGCGGCGGTCAGGCCTTCCTGCGCGTAACCGACGCGGAGAACCAGGACGAGAGCGGCCTCGACATCGTGGTGTCGCCGCCGGGCAAGAAACTGCAGAACGTGCTGCTGCTCTCAGGCGGCGAAAAGGCGCTCACCGCGCTGGCGCTGCTGGTGGGCATCTTCCAGTTCCGGCCCAGTCCCTTCTGTGTGCTCGACGAAGTCGATGCGCCACTGGACGAAACCAACGTGGGCCGCTTCGCCGACCTGATCGGCTCGCTCAGCCGCGATACGCAATTCCTGATCGTCACGCACTCCAAACGCATGATGCAGGCCGCCGATATGATCTATGGCGTCACCATGCAGGAGCCAGGCGTGTCGAAGATTGTCAGCGTGCGGCTGGGGCAGCGGGAGCAGCGGCGGGCAACAGCGTGAAAGGCGGCTAAAAGCAGACACCAAGCAGCAAACAGCCTCCGCAGTCCGACTGTCTGTTGCCTGCTGTTTGCGGCTGCTGTTTGCTGTCTGCCGGAGTAAAGCGTGCCAGGCAAACTGGAAATGATCGTCGGGCCGATGCGGAGCAACAAGACTGCCGAGTTGCTGCGCCGTATTGAGACGCGCCGCGAGTATGCCCGGCAATACGTGATTCTGCTCAAGCCGAGCGCCGACACCAAGGCCGCCGCCGGCCTGGTCGAGAGCCGTAATCGCAACGGCTGTGGAAAGATGGAGGCGGTCGAGTTCCCTTCCCACGATCCGTGGTCGGTGCTGCCCGTCATTGCAGAGACGGAGCAGCGCATCGGCAAGCGCATCGAGTGCATCGCCATCGACGAGGGCCAGTTCGTCCACGACCTGTTCCTGTTCACCAAGCGGTTGCTCGATTCCGGCCACGACGTGATGGTCTCCGGCCTGGAGCTAGACTTTCGCGGGATGCCATTCGGGGAGATGCTCGACCTCTCCTGGCTGGTGCGCACCTATGCGGGCAACCTGACGGAACTGGTGGCTTATTGCAGTTGCGGAGCCAAGGCGCTCTATCCGCAGCGGCTGATTGACAGCAAGCCGGCTCACTACTCAAGCCCCATCATCATGGCCGGCGACAACTACGAGCCGCGCTGCGAGCGGCATTTTGTGCTACCCGGACGGCCGCATTAGCGAGCCTGTAAATCAGTAAGCCAGCGAGGGCGCGACCTGCGTGTCATGCGGAAGTTGTGCCTGCTCCAGCCTACGCAAGTTGAAAGCTGATGGTGACGCGCGTCGCCACGTCCACGGGCCGGCCGTTGCGCGTCGCCGGGCGAAAGCGGATCTGCTGCGCCACGCGGATGGCTTCCTGGTCGAGTCCGTGGCCCAGGCCGTGAAGCACACCGTGGACCACCACACGGCCGCTGGCAAGAAACGTGACACTCAGCACAACATCGCCCTCAATACCCAACCGGCGCGCCTCGGCATTATATGCAGCGGCCGGTCTGGAAAGGACTTCGACGCTTGTGTCGTCTCCTGAACCGCTGCCGGCTCCGTAACCCCAGCCGCCGCCACCGCTGCCGCCGCCACCTTCGCCGGCATGCGTAGAGTCGCCGAAACCGGCGGATCGGACCACACCGTGAGGCGCCACAGCCGGCCCCTGCATGTCTCCATAGGGATTGCCGAGCGCGGCGACGTTGGCCGGACGCCTGGCGTTGGGATTGGGAGTTACTCCAAACATATCGCCAAGATGCACGGGCTTGACGGAGGGATGAAAAAACCTGTTCCGCGCCGGCATGGCCGCTGCCAGCGCTGGTCTGGGCCGCGGCGTGCGGGTCATGTGGGGCTTGAAATGCCGCATCGGCGGGGCAGCCAGCCTGGCCTGAGCGCGAGCCGACTTTGGTTCCGGCATCTGTCTGGTAGGCGCAGTTAGACGTAGATGCTTGATTTTCGGGTGTCGCGGCAGGATGGGAGCGATGAGTTGCGTCTCCTCGTAGTGCTGCTCGATCACCTTGGGAGCCGACATGCCAATGAGAAGGCAAACGCCGACAATCACCAGGTTGGCAATGGAACTCGCGACGAAGGAACGCCTGCGGCCTTCAGGCTGGGGCAGCAAGCCAAGGATGGGCTGGTCGGGGGAACCGGTCATTTCTACTGTCCTCACGTCTGTGGCGCCGCAGCCAAGCCGAACAGGCGGCGCATTCACCTTGGAATGATGAAACCAATGCTTTCACCAAGGCTGGAACGCGGAACAGAACAACGCGTGAAAGAACTATGCCGGATAGCGCGGATGCGCCCGGCTCCATTACATCATGGTTAGATGTAGGCTATGCGTGCAGCGGTTGGAAGTCAATCCTGCATCCAAGATCAGAAGAAGCTCGGAACTGAGGATAAGTCTTGCAGCTTCCAGACAAGGCCGATGTGTCTGCACTCTATTGAAAGAAATCATCTTATTTCAACTCGACCGCTTAATTCAGGTTCGCTTCATTTCAGATTGGTAGAATGAGATTGAATTGTTTCATTGTTGAATTTTTCCAGTCTGCTACCCGCAGATGTCGCGATCCTCCCTGGTCATCAGATAAAGCCTGCGATGCAAAGTCGGTTATTAGACGTCAAAACCCGTTTAGGGATTACACTATTTCTAACGACGCGTCTATAATCTTAGCGTTCAACATCAGAGGGCCGCCATGTCTTGACGATCGGAGTTGACACCCGCTGAGCGCAAGCCTTGTGCAGCTCTTCAAGTGATTGACTTCAGGATTGTTGGAGGTATTTTTGATGTGTGGAATTGCCGGCTATACGCAATGTTTCCGCCCCCTCCCTCCTGGTGTCATCGACTCTGGCCTTCGTGGTCTGGTTCATCGAGGACCGGATAATCAGTCCGCGTTTTCCACGCGGAATGTAAGTATTGGGGCGACGCGGCTGCGCGTGGTGGACCTGGACGGAGGCGATCAGCCGCTGCACAGCCCGGACGGCGACTGCACAATCGTCTTCAATGGCGAGATCTACAACCACGGCGCCTTGCGTAAGCAACTGGAATCGCTGGGTCACAGCTTTCAAACCCGGTGCGACACCGAGGTCGTGCTCCATGCCTATCTCCAATGGGGGAATGACTGCTTCCACCGCCTGAGAGGCATGTTTGCCGCCGCGCTTTGGACTGAATCGAAGCGGCGTCTGGTCCTGGCGCGCGACCGGATGGGAATCAAGCCACTCTACTACCGCATTCACGATGGCGAGATCTTCTTCGGCTCGGAGATGAAGTGCATCTTTGCCCACCCGGACGTGCCGCGCCGGATCGATCTCAAAGGGCTGAATTACTTCCTCAGTTTGAATTACGTCCCCGGTCCCTTCACGTTGATCGAGGGAATTACCAAGCTCATGCCCGGACATCTGCTCGAGTGGCAGCGGGGCGAGGTGGCGATCCGCCGATTCGTCACACAGGCGCATAAGGGCGAAGCGCCGCGCTCCCTGAGCGACGCCACGGAAGAACTCGACGGTCTTCTGCAACAGGCGGTTGCAGAACAGATTCCGTCGGACGTCCGAATGGGACTCTGGCTGAGCGGCGGCCTCGATTCCTCGACCATCGCCCATTACGCGACACAGGCCAGTTCGTCTCCGTTGCGCACGTTTTCCATCACTTTCAGGGGCAAGTCGTTCGACGAGACGCAATATCTTCGCACGGTGAGCGACTACTACGGCACCGAGCATACGGAGATCGATCTGTGCGAGGCCGGCGATCTTGCCGACGTGATCCGGGAGATGTGTTACTACTCGGACGAGCCTGGAGCCGATGCCGGCGCCGTACCGGTATGGTACCTGGCCAGGACCACGCGGCCGATGGCCACCGTTGTGCTCTCCGGGGAAGGCGCCGACGAACTCTTCGGCGGCTATCTGACCTATCAGGCCGACCGCAGCCGGCGCATCTCGGCCCGATTGCCACGCCCTCTCTTGAAAGCGGCCCTTTTCTGCGCCCGGCAAATCCCGGCCTCGAATGAAAAGATCGGCTTCGACTACAAGCTGAGGAGGTTCCTGCAGGGATCTCTCATGTCGGCCGAGGGAGCTCATCTGTTTTGGAACGGAACCTTCGACGACGAGGAAAAGAGAAGTTTCTTCCGCTTTGCCGATGGCGGCCCAATGTCCGAGTTATTGAAGCAGATTCGTCCGGGAGGCGCGGTCGAGAGGTATCTCTCCTTCGACCAGCGATACTCTCTTCCCGATGCCCTGCTCTACAAGGTCGACCGCATGAGCATGGCGCATGCAGTTGAGGCGCGGCCTCCGTTTCTGGACGAGAGAGTTGTCGAGTTCGCCGCGCGGCTTCCGGAGCGATTCAAGATCGCCGGCAGGCAGACAAAGGTGGTACTGCGCCAGTTGATGAAAGACAAGCTGCCGCCTGCGGTCTTGAAGCGGCCCAAGGTCGGTCTTGATATTCCTATACATGAGTGGTTCCGCGGAATCCTTCAGCCCCTGCTCCTGGAGACTCTGAACGAAGAATCTCTGGAAGAGACCGGGCTCTTCGATTGGCCGGCAGTCAGTTCTCTGATCGAGCAACACCGGAATCGCAAAGCAAACTGGGGGTACCATCTGTGGGGCTTGCTCACTCTAATGCTCTGGATACAACGATGGAAGGTGGAAATGCCAGGGAGAAGCGAAGCTCTGCTGGTATCGCCAGAGGAAGGCGTGCAGGCGGAATCCTCGTTGTCCTGGCAGCCTGTCTCGTATTCTGCGCAAACATCATAAGCCCGCCGAGGCTGATGGACGATGTAGACGCCGTGCAGGCGCAGATTGCGCGCAACATGCTGGCGAGCGGGGACTGGGTCACAGCACGGCTCGACGGAGTTGCGTACCTCGAAAAGTCGCCTCTGGTGTACTGGATGATGGCGGCCAGCTACCGCATCTTCGGCGTACACGATTGGGCGGCGCGTCTGCCGCTGGCTCTTGCCGCTGTGCTCCTGTGCTGGGTCACCTTCCGCATTGGGCGGTGGTCTTTTGGCGAAGAGGCAGGCTTGTATGCCGGACTGTCGCTGGCCACGTGCGCCGGGCTCTACCTCTTCACGCGGATTCAGATTCCCGACGCCACGCTGACGCTGACCATCGCTCTCGCCATCTGGGCCTGCTTTCGCTTGCTCGAACCCGGCGAATCGTCTCCCTGGCAGTGGTCCGCAACGCTGGGCGTAGCGGTTGCGCTTGGCGTGCTGCTCAAGGGGCTGATTGCCATTGTCTTCCCCGTCCTCGCCGTCGTGGCATACATGGCGGTAACGCGGCAGTTGGCTTCACTGGCAGCCTGGAAACGGCTGCGGCTTGGCCTGGCTATTCCACTCTGCCTGCTGATTGCAGCGCCCTGGCACGTGCTGGCGACGCTGCACAATCCGCCGTATTTCGTTTTTTCGATGCACAGCGGTCCCGGCGACTATCGCGGATTCTTCTGGTTCTATTTCTTCAATGAGCACCTGCTGCGGTTCCTGAATCTGCGCTACCCGCGGGACTATAACACCGTGCCGCGTCCGCTGTTCTGGGCGCTCAACCTGGTATGGATCTTCCCCTGGACGGCGTACCTTGTCGCTTCAGCGCGTCAATCCTTCAGCTCGGCAACGCGCGCGGGGCGGGTGAGGCTGCTGGCTCTGTGCTGGATCGGGGCGGTCATGGTGTTCTTCACCTTTTCGACCACCCAGGAGTACTACTCGATGCCGATCTATCCGGCGCTGGCGTTGCTCGTGGGTTCAGCCATGGCCGAGGGCGGCCGATGGATCGCATGGGCGACGCGCGTGACGGCCGCGATGTTTCTGGTCGTGTTCGCTGTTCTCTCGGCGCTGCTGATCAGCGTCTGGCGCATTCCTGCTCCCGGCCAGATGTGGACATCGCTGACACAGAACCCGGCCCTCTACACGCTCTCGCTGGGACATATGGCCGACCTGACCTTCAAGACCTTCGCCTATCTGAAGCTGCCCCTTGGCGTGGCCGCTCTGGCATTCGGGCTAGGAACCGCCGGCCTCTTGATCATGCGCAAGAACGTAAAGGCGACCGCCCTGGTGCTGGCAGGCAGCATGGCGATCTTCTTTCAGGCCTCTCGATTGGCGCTGGTGCGGTTTGAAAATTACCTGGGATCGTATCCCCTGGCCGTAGCGCTCGAACAGAACCCGCCGGGGCAGCTCATCGAAGCCGACGCATACTACGCGTTTTCGTCGGTCTTCTTCTACACGAATCGCACCGCGCTTCTTCTCGATGGGCGAGTCAACAATCTGGAGTACGGATCCCACGCGCCTGACGCTCCGCATGTCTTTATCGACGACTCCACCTTTAAGTCTATTTGGAGTTCCAGTCCTCGAGCCTACCTGCTCACGTATGGCGACGACATGACGCACTGGCGCGAACTGGTGGGCGCAACCAACCTTCATGCCGTGGCCGAATGCGGCGGCAACTACCTGTTGACCAATCGCGCATTGCGGTAAATCGCATTTGCGGGGCCCACGGCCGCGAACGCGAAGAGGCGTTTGGCCGCTGCCGGCAACTGTGCTCCGCGAGGTGGCAACTCCCCGCCCACTGGAGTTGAGTACTCACCTCCAGTGGGCGCAGGCACTACCAGCGATTTCGCGACGGAAATCCCAAGATTTGGGGCAAAAAACCGCCCCCGAAGGATCACGTCGCCTCGGAGGCGCTTGTCGAGCTATTTACACAAGATAAAGACGGGGGCCCAGTAGCCGACGCTGGAGGTCGGTAGCGCGCGGCTACTGGTGATCCCTGCACTAAACGAGACTAGCCGCGGCTTCCCCTTTCCACTGCTGCCTCGTGTCGCCCGGCTCAAAGAGGACGTTCTTGCTTGCCCTCCGAACCATGTTGACATAGGCAGTTTCTACCAAGCTCAGCCGTCGTTCCGTGATGGCCGTCACACGAGTTTGTGCATATTCAGGACCGAACCCTTCGGCTCTACCACCTGGAACAGGTGTTCGCGTGCCTAACCAGAGCTGATGCCTTTGGATACGCGACGGTTGCCCCGGAAGATTGACAAAGTGCGCCGGCAGCCTGAAAATCGGAGATTCAGTCCAGTCCAAGGAAGTCTCACGATGACGGCTATGCTCAAGACCGATCTGGGCCCTATCCCGCTGCTGGGCCGGGGTAAGGTACGCGATTTGTACGCAGTGGACGACGCTCTTCTTCTGGTTGCCACCGACCGCATCTCGGCCTTCGACCACGTGCTCGGCAGCGGAATCCCCGATAAGGGCAAGATCCTGACGCAGATTTCGCTCTTCTGGTTCGATCTTCTCAAGGATGTGGTTCCGAACCATTTAATTACAGCCGATGTCGAGGAGTTTCCCGCGGCTCTCCGGCCCTATCGTGACCAATTGCAGGGCCGCTCGATGCTGGTGAAGCGGGCGGAGATGTTTCCCATCGAGTGCGTGGCGCGCGGTTATCTGGCAGGGTCGGGATGGAAGGAGTATCGGGATGGAGGAGCAGTCTGCGGCATTTCCCTTCCCGGCGGGCTTCTGGACGGCTCACGGCTGCCGGAGCCAATCTTCACACCGGCAACCAAGAGCCAGGACGGGGCGCACGACGAGAACATTTCCTACGAAACCGCTCAGAGGCTGATTGGTCCCGCAGAAGCGTCCGAGTTGCGGAGGCTGACGCTGGCCATCTACGGCCATGCGGCAGCCCATGCCGAGGCGTGTGGCCTGATCCTGGCCGACACAAAATTTGAGTTTGGAAAAACGGCCCAAGGCATTATCCTTGCCGATGAGGTTCTGACGCCGGATTCCTCGCGTTTCTGGGACGGGATGGCATGGAAACCCGGCGGAGCACAGCCTTCGTTTGACAAACAGTTTGTAAGGGACTACCTGGAAGAGATCCGCTGGAACAAGCGAGAGCCGGCTCCAGGTTTGCCGGTCGAAGTGGTGGAACGTACGCGGGCCAAGTATCTTGAAGCCTTCAGGCGTTTGACCGGCCGGGAGATTGCATAGTTTTTCTCAGTTGCCTCGGGCTTCAGCATGGACGCGATAGAACGAGGAGCTTTATGGAGTGGGTGGATTGGATCATTCTCGCAGTACTGGTGGGGTCGGTGCTGGGAGGGATGGCGCAGGGGTTTTTCCGCACCATTTGCACCTTGCTGGGTCTGGTCCTGGGCGCTTTGCTGGCGAGCTGGAACTATGCGCGCCTGGCTGCTGCATTCAAGCCGATTCTACCGATTGAAGCGGTGGATGACGCGCTTGCATTTCTGCTGATCGCTGTGATTGTGATGTCTTTGGCCAGCATGGCTGGAGCGGCGCTGAAGAAGGCTTTCCACTGGTTGGGACTCGGCTGCCTTGACATGTTGGGCGGAGCGATTGTCGGCTTCCTGCAAGGTGTGCTGCTGGTTGCGGTGTGTATTCTGGTCACCGTGGCCTTCTTCCCCCAGACGCAGTGGCTGACGCGGGCACAGTTTCCGCAGATGTTCTTCGGAGCCTGCCACATAAGCACGCACATGGGACCGGACGAACTCACAGGACGGGTGCGAAGCGGCCTGAAGAAGATGGAGCACGACGCACCCAGATGGGTACACGGAAAAAACGGCGGGGCGTGAGAAAATCAGCGTCACACCCGGGATCCTTTGGTTACACTATTGAAGCAGCACGAGCAAGAGGGCAGCGTGAGACGAGAACTGGAGAGCCTGGTAACGCAAATGCACTCGAGCGGTATCCGATACGAGGATGCCGTGCGTGAATTCAAGAGGCAGTATCTGCGCGAGGTGTTGATCGCGCACCGGGGGAACCAGTGCAAGGCGGCCGGCGAGCTGGGCATGCACCGCAATACGCTGAGCCGCACGATGGCTGAACTGGGACTGGATCTATCCGATGTACGGGCCGGGCTCAAGCGTCCGCCGCGTAGCGAACGTCCTGTATTCAGTGTCATTCGCCAGGGCTACCGCTAGGATCGGGTAGCGCCGGGGACGAGGGCCTGAACCCTTTACGATGCTCACAACTTCGCAGAATCCAGAAGCCCGCATCGCGATCGCGCCGGACTTTGTTTGGGATGGGCAGGATGCCTATCTCTTCGACATCGACGGCACGCTGCTGCGCAGCCGCGACCGCGTGCATTTCGACTCTTTTGCCGTCGGCGTCGAACGCGTAACCGGCTTCGAGATCGCGCTGAGCGGCATCCTGGTGCACGGCAACACTGACACCGCCATCTTGCGCGAAGCCTGCAAACATGCGGGAATTCCCGACAAGGTGCTGGAAGATCGCTTGGACGCCATCCTCGACGCAATGCGCAACCGCGTTGCCGAACAGCGCAGCGAATTGGACCTGACGGTGATGCCGGGCGTTGAAGACGTGTTGCGCCACCTGGCGCAGAACGATGCTCTGCTGGGCGTAGCCTCGGGCAATCTGGAGGCAATCGGCTGGATCAAGATCGAAGAGGCGGGACTGCGCGAGTGGTTCCGCTTCGGCGGCTTCAGCGACCACTTTCCCATCCGCAGAGAGCTGATCGCCCACGCAGCAGAGAAAGCGCGCGAGATGTCGGGCAGTGACGCCACGGTATGCGTGGTGGGCGATACGCCGCGCGACATCGAGGCTGCGCACTCCAATGCCCTTCCCGTGATTGCCGTGGCGACCGGGCGATCGAGCTTCGACGAGCTGCTCGCGCTGCAGCCGGAAGCCTGCGTCTCTGCGCTCGATCATCTGCTGGCCACAGCGAAAGGCAGACCGTGATGCCGCCGCGCAAGCCAATACACGCGCGGCGATGGAGGCT
>JAJYFA010000085.1 GCA_021790995.1 Acidobacteriota bacterium | reverse complement strand
ATGCGCTCAACGCCAAGTTTTTTCATCGCGTAAATGTTGGCACGGAAGTTCAGCTCCGAAGGCAGGATGCGATGGCCGCGCCCGTGGCGGGCAAGGAAGGCAACCTTGCGGCCTTCGAGTTCGCCGAGAACGAGGGCGTCTGAAGGCGAGCCAAAGGGCGTCTCGATGCGTTCTTCGTGAACATTGGTGAATCCCGGCATGGAGTAAAGCCCGCTGCCGCCGATAATGCCGATCTCTGCTTGTGGCAATGTTGCCTCCCTCTTTCTTTTTCCAATCTGCTAGCTTACGGCCTTTAGCTTTTTTCGCGTTGTCCTCCTGCCGACCTATCGAGACCTTTCGGTCTCAGCCAATTGGACCTGTGCGCATCCGCCGGGTTCTATTTGAACCTTGCCAGGGTCTTCGTAGCTGATATCTGCTTTCTTGAATGAATGCCCACTCGCAATCACACGTACGCTATATTGACCGGCAGGAACTTTCATTTGGAACTCGCCCTTTTCGTTGGTTGTGGCCGCATACTCGCCATTGTCCCCCTGCGCCTCTACATGCACTCTGGGGATCGGTATCGATAGTGCTTGTTGACTCACCGCTCCATAAATGACGCCACCATCACGCGCCGCTTTGATTGCTTCGATTCCGGATAGCGCATCTTCTGCACCGCTGAGTGGCCCTGAGTTACCACAGCCGTCAAGTCCCCACGCGTTCTCATGAGGAACGTAGAACAAAAACAGTAAATATTTTTTGCCTGGTGTCCAATCGAACGTTGCACGTCCACTGTCGTTACCTTCATAGACCCTGACACTTCCTGCAATCTTGCCACGCATGACCCTATCCACATCGAGCGTGTAAACACGGGCCGAAATTCCCATAGGATCGTTTTTGTCACCAATGATCTTGGTTTGGACGAGCGTAGCTTCGACGACGAGCTGACTCGCGAAGTATTCCGCGCAGGTAAGTCGGGGTTGGGGAACGAAGCAGAACGCCATAGCGAGTGGCGCCGTCAGCAGTATAAGTGCCACACATAGCAGACAAGCAAGAGGTTTCATCAGTTAGGCCCTCACCGCTGATCGATCAGCCGGATCGTCTCCATAAACACATCGCCGTCGATGGTTAAACTGTGCGCGCTGATCTTATCCATCGTATCCTGCGCGGTGTGGTGGTAGCTGTTGTTGGGCCCGTAGTCGAGATCGATGATGTCGATCGAGGGCACGCCGCGCTCGACGAAGGCCAGGTGATCGTCCTCAATATCCATGGTCTGCTGAAAGAAGTAGCGCTGGTAGCCGAACTTCTTTGCCGCCTCGGCGACCAAATCGACGAGCCACGGCGTGGAGTGCGACTCGCGCTGAATGTCGAGGTCCTTGTCGCCAATCATGTCGGCGAGCATGAATGCCTTGATCTGGCGGAGAGTCCCGTCGCGTCCCCACTTGGCGGCCAGATGACGGCTGCCGTAGGTCGAGTCGGAGCGAGACCACTGCACGAAGGCCTCTTCGCCGTCGAAGAAGACGAGCCAGACCGAGTAGCCATTGAGTTTCTTCGCCGGCGAGCGCTCTGCGTGTGCGCGCAGCTCATCGGCGATCGCCATGAGCAGGCCAGTGGTGGAAGCACCGTCGTTGGCGCCCACGAAGTTGATATTGCGCAGCGGGTAGTTGGTCTCGTAGTGCGTGCCGAGGACGATCGCGCCGGGCTTGGCGCCGGGGAAGCGCACGATGAAGTTGTGCATGAGCACGGGGCCGATGGGCGTGCCGGCGGTGAAGCTGTCTTCTTCAAGCTGGTCGTGCGCACGGAGAAAATGGCCGCGGATGAACTCTTCGGCCTTCACGTGACCGGGACCGGTGGGCCAGCGCGGCCCGATAGCGGCAAACTCACGGGCGTATTCGTAGGCGCGCGCACCGGGGAAATGCTGTGCTTGCGCAACGACAGGCGCAACAGCGAACAAAACCACCGCAACTCTCTTCCAACGCCAGGGAAGCATTAACCCGCGACCTCCCTTTTCTTCCTGCGGCTGGGGTGCACCCACCATGCGACTGCAATGCCAACGAGATAAAGCGCCAGCATGGGCAGCGCGTAGATACACATGGTCCATGGGTCGGGGCTGGGACAGATGATCGCCGCCACGATGAACACGGCAAGGATCGCGTAGCGGATGTTCTTCCAAAGAAAGCGCGGGCTCACGATGCCGAACAGCGCCAGAAAAAAGATGAGGATGGGCAGTTCAAAGCTGATACCCAGACCCAGGATGATCGACAGGAAGAAGCCCGTGTACTCCTCGATCGTAACCATCGGGTTGAATCCCTTGCCGAATTGGATGATGAGGATTTTCAGCGCGCCGGGCAGGACGAAGAAGTAACCGAAGCTGGCGCCGGTGAGGAAGAGAGCGACGGTCGCGGACATGAAGGGAATGACGAATCGCTTCTCTTTTTGATAAAGACCGGGAGCGATGAACAGCCAAACCTGGTAGAGGATGAACGGCGAGGCGACGATTGCGCCACCAAGCAGCGCCGCTTGCAGATCGAAGTTCAGCGGATCCATGGGATGGGTGTAGCTGAGCTTGATGCCGAGCCTGTTGAGCGGAGACTGAAAAAAGTCGACGATCCGCTGGCGAAAGAACCAGCAGGCAAAGAAACCTGCGCCAAGGTATATCGCCGAATGCACGATGCGCCTGCGGAGCTCTTCGAGGTGCTCCATGAGGCTCATGCCGGGCAGTTCGGCGCGTTCGGTGACGGCTTTGCGGGCTTTCTCGATGGCTTGCTCGGTATCAACCATGGTGGGCGGCCGGCTCCGATGGTTCGGATTGGTTGGCGCCGCTTGCAGTGTTCTCCGCGGCGGTCTGGGCGGCAGATTCTGTCGGTTCGGCAGCGGCGCCCGGCGGCTCGGCCGCAACGACTTCGCCCGTCGACGGGGGCTGAATGCGCAATCGCGCTGCCTCAACGGCATCCGCGGTAGAGTCTTTGGCCGTCTCGTCGTACTGCTCGCCCTCGGCGGCAAGATCCGGATAGGCAGTTTCGCCGGGATACGGGCTTTCAATGGACGATTCCGGGGCCAAATCAGGTGACTCCGTCGCAGTGGCCGCGGTTTCCGGGGCAGATTCGGCGGGCGATTCCAGTTGGGCAGTTGAAGGAGACGCGGCCAAAGATCTCTTCCGCTCTTCTTCTTCCCGCTTGCGGCGGTCTGCTTCCTCAGCCTGGCGCAACTCCTCTTCCATCTGGAACTTGAAGTCGTTCGACGCCTTGCGGAACTCGTACATCAGCTTGCCGAGCTGGCGGCCGATCTGCGGCAGGCGGCGGGGCCCGAAAACCACCAGCGCCAACACCATGAGGATCATCGTGTCGGCCATACCGATGTTGGCCATCGCAATTGGTGGCGGAGTTCCCATGAAAGATCATGATAACTGGCGGCGAGAGCTGCTCACAAATGGCGAGCAGGCAGATTTGCTGCAGGGCGATTCTTTCCTGGCGCGCTGCCCAGGTTACCCTGAAAGACAAGTCAAGAGAGCGTTACAATAAAATCATTGGGAACCGTGTGGACCGGCATCCGGCGTAATTCCAGCGGCATCTCATATTAAAAGGGCTGCAACAACCCCGTGCGTGGTTTTCTTCTGGTCCTGGATGTATTCCAGCTCGGGAAAGCGCACACACTGCAGCCAGCACGTGGTGAACCTGAATTTCGCGCAAAACAACCGCGGATTTTCCGACTGCGTTTGTTGCAACAGACACGGCACGCTCCCGCTCAGAAGAACAGGGGTTGGCCGCCGTGAATTTCAGGAACACTGGCAAGCTTTCAACATCCCCGTCCGCCGAATCTCGAATTTGAGCGGACTGAAGGCGGAGTATTGTGACCTTTGTTCTCGACGAAGCTACAACTGCCTCTGCGGAGGCAAATGCGGCATGTTCTCTCGATCACTACCTGGCCCTACCCGACCACTCGATGGACGACCGCATCGCCGCGGCGCGCGCCAAATTGGGCGCAACCACGGTGATTCTGGGTCATCACTACCAGCGCGATGAGGTGGTGCGTTTTGCCGACTTCACCGGCGACAGCTACAAGCTCTCGAAGTCTGCCATGGCTACCGGCGCCCGTTACATCGTTTTCTGCGGCGTGCACTTCATGGCCGAAAGCGCCGACATTCTGGCCGACAATGGCCAACAGGTGATCCTGCCCGACCTGAACGCCGGCTGCTCGATGGCCGACATGGCCGAAATTTCGCAGGTCGAGGACTGCTGGGATGCGCTCGAACGCGCCGGGCTTGCGTCCGAGACGATTCCCGTCACTTACATCAACTCGACGGCGGCGATCAAGGCTTTTTGCGGCGAGCGCGACGGCCTGGTCTGCACCTCGTCGAGCGCGCGCAAGGCTTTGGATTGGGCGTTTGCGCGCGGGAAACGGGTCTTGTTCCTGCCGGATCAGCATCTGGGCCGCAACACTGGCCAAGCCATGGGGATTCCGCTTGAAGAGATGGTGGTCTGGGATCCGTGGGCGGTACAGCTTGGATCGTCCTGGGGCGGGCAGTCGGCGGAACGGCTTGCGGCGAGCCGCATCGTGCTCTGGAAGGGCCACTGCGCCGTGCACCAGCGATTCCTGCCCTCGCACGTCGATCAGGTGCGGGCCAAGTATCCCGGTATTCAAGTCATCGTGCACCCCGAGTGCCGTTACGAGGTCTGCCAGAAGGCCGACATGCTGGGCTCGACCGAGCAGCTGATCGCGCGCATCGAGCAGGCGCCGGTGGGATCGACCTTCGCCGTCGGCACGGAGATTCATCTCGTCAACCGCATGGCCAAACGCTTTGCCTCCGAAGGCAAGAAGATTGTCTCGCTCGACGATGCCGGCTGCCTGTGCACCACGATGTACCGCATCAGCCCGCAGCACCTGGCGTGGGCGCTTGAGAACCTGGTGGAGGGACACGTGGTCAACCGCATCCAGGTGAGGCCCGATGTGAAGCGGTGGGCTCGCGTCGCGCTGGACAGAATGCTGGGCTAAGGGGCGATGGAAGAGCCGGCGGTCGAAGCCTGAATTTGAAAGGGCACGGTGATTCGCCGGAGTTTTCCTCATTTCCAAAATCGAACCCGGTTCTCAACAGTTGCTCCCAGCTTCCGCTGGCCTCACACTTTGTTACATGGCCACTGTCCCCGACCTCACCCTGGATGCCGGATTGCCCGCGAATATCGACGCGGAAAAGACGATTCTGGGCGCGATTCTGCTCGATAACACAGCCCACGCCGAGGCTGCGGAGACTCTCAAACCCGACGATTTCTCGCTCGATTCGCACCGCCGCATCTTTTTGCGGATGGGCGAACTGATTGACTCTGGACGCGCGGTTGATATTGTCACGCTCTCGAATGAACTCGCCCGCTACAAAGAGGTCGAGGCGGTGGGTGGCGTAGCCTACCTGGCGTCGCTCACAGAGGGATTGCCGCGGCGGCCGGTGATCGAAGACTACATCCGCATCGTCAAGGACAAGAGCCTGCTGCGGCGGCTGATGGGCATCTGTTCAGCCGCCATTGCCAAGGCCGCCGACCAGAGCCAGGAGGCGATCAGCGTCCTCGATGAGACTGAAACACAATTGCTCGAGGTCAGCCAGGCAGGCCTGACCCAGGGTCTGCAACCCATCGAGATCATTGTTCGCGACTCCTTTGGGACCATCGACAACTTATACAAGCAGCAACGCGATGTCACCGGCCTGCACACGGGCTTTACCGATTTTGACCACATGACAAGCGGGCTGCAGAAGGGCGAGCTGATCATCGTTGCGGCGCGACCTTCAATGGGCAAGACTGCGCTTGCCATCAACATCGCAGAAAATGCGGCCGTCCAATTCCAATCGACGGTGGCAATCTTCAGTCTCGAAATGAGCAAGGAGTCACTGCTGCGCCGCATGCTGGCCTCGCGGGCGGAGGTGGACCAGCGCAGGCTGCAAACCGGCTTCATTCCACGGGAGGATCAGGTCAAGCTACAGAACGCGCTGGGGTTGCTCGTGGAATCGAAGATCTATATCGACGACTCCGCCGGCTCGTCGCTGGCCGAGATGCGCGCCAAGGTGCGGCGCCTGAGCCAAAACGCCGGCGGTCTGGACCTGATTGTGATCGACTACCTCCAATTGATGTCGGCCACGGTGCCCGGTGTGAAGAAGGGCTACGAAAACCGCGTCCAGGAGGTATCGGCCATCTCGCGCGGCCTGAAGGCCATGGCCAAGGAACTGAAGGTGCCGGTGGTGGCGCTCTCGCAGCTCTCGCGCTCGAACGAGAAGCGCGACGACAAACGGCCCATGCTGAGCGACCTGCGCGAGTCGGGATCGATCGAGCAGGACGCCGACGTGGTTGTCTTTATCCACCGCGACGCCTACTACAAACGCGGCGAAGATCTTTCGGCTGAAGAGAAGGCCCAGTCGGAGATCATTATCGCCAAGCAGCGCAACGGACCCACAGGCACCGTGCAGATGCACTTTGACTCGAGCTTTACACGCTTCACCAGCGTGGATAGGCGCCAGGGCGACGAATAAAGCCGGCGCCGGAGTACCTGCTTGCGCCCGCTTCCCCAGTGCAGATATCTTGGTCGAAGCACCTCGATCTTGATCCGGTCTAGAAAATTTGCGCCGCTCGAATGTGTCACCCTGAGCGGAGTTGAAGAATCGCGGTTGTATTTCGCCCACTCGACGTGAATGCTGAAATCCGAATCAATGAGGGCTGAATCGCAAAGGGCCTGGAAAGTACTTCATGGACGCACTGAAACGCCTCTTCGAGCAGCACTTTCATTCGCCGGCTGAACACGTACAGCCGTTGCAGGGCCAGTTGGGCGGCTCGGGACGCAACATTATCCGCCTCACCGGCGCGGGCCACACTGCCGTAGGCATTCTCTACTCTGTGCGCGAAGAGAACGCGGCTTTCCTCGAATTCTCGCGGCACTTCCGCCGCTATGGGCTGCCTGTTCCGGAGATTTACGCGGAAGATTTAAGCAAGGGTGCGTATCTCGAAGAGGATCTTGGCGATACGACGCTCTTCGAATTCCTCAGCACGCACCGCTCCGGCGGCGTCATCGCGCCCGAGGTTGCGGAGGCTTATCGCAAGGTAGTGGCTGTGCTTCCGCGCTTTCAGGTGGAGGCGGGGCGCGACCTGAATTACAAAGCCTGCTATCCGCGGGCGAGCTTCGACCGCCAGTCGATCAACTGGGATCTGAACTACTTCAAGTACTACTTCCTGCGTCTGGCCGGTGTGCCCTTCAACGAGCAGGCGCTCGAAGACGACTTCGGACGCCTGACGAAGCTGCTGCTCGCCGCGCCGCACGACTACTTTCTCTATCGCGATTTTCAGTCGCGCAACGTGATGCTGCGCGGCGGAGACCCGTGGTTTCTCGACTACCAGGGCGGGCGCAAGGGCGCGCTGCACTACGACATCGCGTCGCTGCTTTATGACGGCAAGGCCGATCTGCCCCCGGAGCTGCGCCAGGAGTTGCTGGACCACTATCTCGACTGCCTCGCCGGTTCCATCGAACTTGACCGCGCGGCCTTCATGGAGCACTACTACGCCTACGTGTACGTGCGCATTCTGCAGGCACTTGGGGCGTACGGCTTCCGCGGCTTTTACGAGCGCAAAGCCCACTTTCTGCAAAGCGTTCCTTACGCGCTCAAAAACCTGCGCTGGCTTGCGGACAACGTGCGGCTGCCGGTGGCGCTGCCGTCTCTACTCGACGCGATCGAGGCCATGCAAGGCTCGGAGAAGCTGCACAATCTCTCTGCGCCTCCACCCGATCTTACGGTACGTATCTTCAGCTTTTCTTTTCATAACGGCGCTCCCGCCGATGAATCGGGCAACGGCGGAGGCTTCGTCTTCGATTGTCGCAGCCTGCCCAATCCGGGACGCGAGGAGCAGTTCCGGCAACTGACGGGCCGGGACGAAGCGGTCATTGAGTATCTCAACCGGCAGCCGGGCGTGCATGAGTTTCTTGCGCACGTGTCGTCGCTGGTGGACGCGAGCGTGGCCAACTACCGGCAGCGCGGTTTCTCGAACCTGATGGTTTCCTTCGGCTGCACCGGCGGCCAGCACCGCTCGGTCTATCTCGCCGAGCGGCTCGCCGCGCACCTGCACGGCACAAAGGGCGTTGCGGTGAAGGTGCGCCACATCCAGCTTGAAAAGCTGGGGCGGGAGAACGCACCGCAATGAAGGCGATGGTCTTTGCCGCGGGGTTGGGCACACGGCTGCGGCCGCTTACAGAGGACCGTCCCAAGGCGCTGGTGACGCTCGGCGGACACACACTGCTCGAGATCGCGCTCATCCGGCTGAAAGCCTTTGGCGTTGACGAAGCGATCGTGAACGCGCATCACTTTGCGGACCAGATCGTGAGCTTTCTCGCGGCCAACCGCAACTTCGGCATGAGAATCGAAGTTTCGCGCGAGGAGACACTACTCGATACGGGCGGGGGATTAAAGAACGCAGCGTGGTTCTTTCTCGAACCCGGCGTGGACGCAGACGAGCCTTTCCTGGTCCACAATGTAGACGTGTTGAGCTCGATCGATCTTGCGCGCATGGTAGCCTTTCATCGGAATCAGGACGCGCTGGCCACGCTCGCCGTGCAGTCGCGCGCAACCTCGCGGCCTCTGCTGTTTGACGCCGAGGGCCGGCTTGTTCAACGCGCCATCGCGGCAAAGAGCGCAGCCGCGCCGGATGGCTCTGCGCAATCTCATGAGCCGCTCGCCTTCTCGGGAATTCACATTATCTCGCCCCGCATCTTTGCGAAGCTCGATGAAGAAGGCGCATTTTCAATCGTTGAAGCTTACCTGCGCCTGGCGAATCAAGGCGAACGGATTCTCGGCTTCCGCGCCGACGGCGCCTACTGGCGCGACCTCGGCCGGCTGGAACACCTCCGCGACGCCGAGCGCGACCTGGCGAGCGGCAGATACCCTGAGGGCTGAAGGTGCGCCCCGTTTCGTGCCCAGTCGGCGGCCCGCGCTACACCTTGCAGATCAGATTGTTGTCCAGGAGGTCGAAGTCGATCTCGGCGCCGAGGCCGGGCCCGACTGGAACGTGAACGTAGCCTTCGGAGTCAATCTTGATCGGGTTCTTGACGCCAAAGCTGAACGGCTCCTGCGGGATGAGGATCTCGAAGTACTCGCAGTTGCGGATGGCGCAGCTCACATGCAGGTTGGCTATGTCGAGCAGAGCATTTGTGGTGGTGTGCACCTCGCAGTTGACACCGAAGGCCTCGCAGAGAGCGGCGGTCTTCATCAGGCCGGTGACGCCGCCCTTCCAGGAGACATCGCTGCGCACGATATCGACTGCGCGCTGTGTGAGGTACTGCGTGGCGCCGAACAATCCGCCGGGGGTTGACTCGACGCCGGCGATGGGAATCTCGAGCGCGCGGCAGAGCTCCTGGTAGCCATAGAGGTCGTAGTCGGAGAGTGGCTCCTCGAACCAGTAGTAGTTGAGCCGCTCCAGCTCGCGGCCGATGCGCAAAGCCTGTTGCTGGTTGTAGCCGGCCACGGGATCGCTCATCAAAACCATCTCGCTGCCCAGCTCGGAGCGCAGCGCGCGGTAAGCCTCGATGTCGCGCGAGGGATCGCCCCACGGGTGGATCTTGTAGGCTCGGAATCCGGCGCCGCGGTATTGCAGGGCCTGCTCGACAAAGGCGTCGGCAGTTGGCAAAATCAGCGAGCTGGCATAGGCCGGCAGCTTGTTGCGATAGGCGCCGAGAAAGCGGTAGAGCGGCAGACCGGCGGCCTTGGCGCCCAGATCCCACAACGCCACGTCGACCGGCCCATGGGCGTAGATGGGCAGAAATCCCCACCAGCGGTCCATACGGCGCACGTCCTGCCACAGTTTTTCACGGTCCAGCGGATCCTGGCCGATCAGAAGCGGACGAATGATGGAGGCGATCAGGTGAGCAGTGGCCTGGCCGCTGCGGCCGCCCCACGCAAACGAGTGGCCCACCAGGTCAGCGTCAGTCTTGATTTCGAGAAAAACAATGTCGTGCGCGGCGCGGCCACCTTTGACGCCCGCAGTGACCATCTCGGAGTAGGGATTGGCGACAACGCTGATGCCGACTTCGGTGATTTGCATGACCGGGCCTCTTTCACTTCTCCGCGTCAACAGGGTAACCGCGGCTCACGTAGCTATCGATGATCTTTGCGTAGACCTGCTTCCACCCGCCCTCGGACTCTTCGGACGGAATGCCGTTGGGCCAGACGCTGATGTAGAGGTAATGCAGCTCGCGATCGGCCGAGACGTTTTCCACCCAGTGCTCTGTGCGCGGCGGCACAAAGGCCACGGCCGGCGCGCACACCTGCCGCATCTCGCCGCCGATAAACACTCTCGCCTCGCCGCTCCAGAGGAGATAGATTTGCATGAATGTCTCGTGACTGTTGGAAGGCGTGACACCGCCGGGACGCACCATCTGCAGCACGGCCTCACAGGCTCCGGTTTCGTCGCGGGGCAAGAGCATGACAAACTCATTGCCCGCGCAGCGGAACGGTTCTCCATCGCTGAATTGTTTGATAAACATCTGTGGTTTCCATTTTAATGTTGCCGCTGCCCTGGCGAGCTGCAGAATGTAACGGCAGTCTTGCAGCAGACGCCGCGGCCGGTCCGAATCTCCCGCGGCTTCGCTCAAACCTCGTTCAGGATCAAGGCAATTCTTCCCGTCAGCCAGTCGCCGCGCGGCTCTTCCGGACCTACCTCGATCAGTTCCAGTGGAAATGCGATATTGTGCGGACGCAGGATGAGGCGGCCTGACTGAAATTCCACATAGCGGAGCCTGAGGTGAGAGCCGTAGCGCACGGCGTAGAGATTGGGGCGGCTCGGACGGTAGGGGAGCAGCACATTGTAGTGACGGTCAATGAGCGCAATGGCTTCGGGCAGCACCAGCGGTTCCATGGGCAGGGCTTCGGCCGCGGAGATGCGGACCGCGACAAAGCGCTGCCAGGGACGGCGCACATTGCTGGCGCGAGGACGAACCGTTTGCAGCGCCTTCGGAGGCAAATGGAGCATCAGTTGAACCGCCGATGCCCGGACGATGGGCTCAAAGAGCGCAGTTGCGTGCGAAACCAGCGGGACCGCTCCGGATTCCTCGTTATCGGACCAGAAGCCGGCTTGAGACAAAGCCGGCAACAGATCGGCGACCGTCAGGCGCTGCGCGGCCAGGATGCGGTCCATCGCCTCCATGGAGAGCTGACGCCGGCCGTGCAGAAAATTCGAGAGGTGGGCCTGCCCAAAACCCGACTGGCGGGCTAGCAGCGAAACGCTGAGTGTTCCTCGCTGGATTCTGCGCAGCAGTTCCAGTCGAAGGCGCTCGTGCATCTGGCTGAAGTTCATTTGTGGAAAATTTGCCTTGAGCAATAAGCTTGCACACTTATTGTTTTCTTATGGAAAACTTATCAGCGCATGATTGCCTTCATTTTCAGCACTTGTTCGACGAATAGGAAGCAGTCGATTGCCTTGGTCGCGATGCGTATTGACGCTCAGGAAGCATATCCCTACATTAGGTTTACTTAATCACGCATTGGCTTGTGGGAATCTTTCGGAAAAGGTGCATCCGCCTATCTTTACGCGGAGGCGCAAATGCGTCTCTGGAAGCGGCAGATGAACATTGGCCGGTTCAGTTTGTTACGTTCCAGCTTTCCGCTCCCATTTCCGGCGCAGCTTGGAGAGAGCGCCGGGGAAACAAGTCAGTCGGGAGATTCCATGATCTGCGCACAAAGGGTCATGACAGACAACAGGAGAGCACAGGTGGCAATCCCCCATCAGAACAGGAGAAATCTGAGTTGCCTGGCCTGGTTCTCTTCACCCCGAGGAGCAACATGCGGCACAAAACTCCGTCGGGAGATGAGACAAGAATGGAGAAACCGTCATGGAAGTGCGCGTGCAGTTAAAAATCTGCGAAGGGTGCGGATGTCTTTGGTATCGCGCCCAGAGCAATGAAAGAGTCTATTGCCGGGAGTGTGAATCGAAGCTGAAGTCCTTTCCATCGCCGGAAAGCCGAAAGCGCCGTGGCCGTCCGAGCCGCAAGCAACTGGCGAGGGTCTGGGCCGTGGCAGAGACAACGGGAGGTGCGCAATGAGTGCAGCTCTCCAGTTGCCGATGAGGTGGGAAACCAGCACGGGTCACGCCGCGTGGCGCATCGAACGCAGGAGATGCGAACGAAAACCCGAGGTGAGGCAGCAGGCGAAGCCGGCAGCCGCAAAGGCCAAGCCGCCGGCCAGCCTGGCTTTCTACCGGAAACATACGGAAAGCCTCTTGCGGCGCTACCTGTATGCGTCGATGCAGGTGGGCCGCGCGCCGTCGATCCTCAGCGATCCGGTGGCGCGAGGCTGGGCGTCGAGCCGCCCTGTCCGCACCTTTGAAGACGCTGTCATCTTTGTTCTCGATGTCGAGCGATGCCTCACCCGGCTGCCTTTGCTCGATCGCGAGATTCTGAGCAGGGTGGTGCTCCAGGAGTATACCCAGGTGGAAGCCGCCGGAATGCTGGGCATGAGTATTCGCAATATTGGTTACAAATATCCGCTGGCGCTCGACCGGCTGACGGAGAAATTGCTCGCGGCGAGCCTGCTGGTTCTGCCCTACGGCAAAGAGATCGACGAAGAAGACGAGGAGGATGAAGAAAGTTGAGCAGACGCCTGCTCACAAATTGCAACGGGAATCATCGGGGCTGGCGAAGCGACTGCTGCCAGCCCCGTGCTGTCTTTGATCTGAATCACCTGAGTCACTGAGTCTCTCGCAATGTTGATGCAAAAGTTTCTGTCCTTGGAGTCCTGTCCTTTTCGCTCAAAATTCCTGATTACAATGGTTGGAGTAATGGAGACTCCATGCTGATTCGCTCCAGGGCTCCGCTGCGGCTGGGATTGGCCGGTGGCGGCACGGACGTTTCGCCGTACTGCGACGAGTTTGGCGGCGCCATCCTGAACGCCACCATCGATTACTACGCCTACGCCGCACTGGAGCCGCTCTCGAACGGCACGGTAGAGTTTGTCTCCGCCGATCTGGGACAAAGCGCGTCGTACGTTGCCGCCCCGGTTCTTGCGAACGACGGCCACCTTGACCTTTTCAAAGCCGTTTACAACCACGTGGTTCGCGAGTACCACGAAGGCAAGCCGCTCAGCCTGCGCATGAGCACGCGGGTTGACGTGCCCGCGGGATCTGGTCTGGGATCCTCCTCCACGCTCACGGTGGCGATGCTCGCGGCCTACGCCGAATGGCTGAATCTTCCACTGGGCGAATACGAACTGGCGCATACAGCCTACGTGATCGAGCGCGTCGAAGCTGGTCTCGAGGGCGGCAAGCAGGATCAGTACGCCGCGGCCTTCGGCGGCTTCAACTTTATGGAGTTTGGCCGTAACGGGCACGTGCTGGTGAATCCCCTGCGCATCAAGGGCTGGGTTGTTTCGGAGCTTGAAGCTTCCTTGTTGCTCTACTTCACCGGAAAATCGCGCGCCTCGGCCAACATCATTCAGGAGCAGTCGCGCAATGTTCGGGACCGCAATGCGCCGGCTCTCGACGCCATGCACGCCATCAAGGAAGAAGCATTTCGCATGAAGGAGTGCCTGTTGCGCGGGGATCTCCAGAACCTGCGGCAGGTGCTGCGCGCGAGCTGGGAGTCGAAAAAGCGGATGGCCCGTCAGATCGTCAACGAGCAGATTGAGGCGCTGTACGCCCACGCGCTTGAAGCCGGCGCCTACTGCGCCAAGATCTCCGGCGCCGGCGGCGGCGGCTTCATGATGTTCCTTGTCGATCCCATCCATAAAGACAAGGTGACCGCCGCATTGCGCGAGAAGCACGCTGGAGGCACTGCTTACGCGTGCCACTTTACGCCCGGCGGCGTGCAGGTATGGAGAGTGCCATGAGCAATCCTACGACCCATCCAACCACCAAAGTGGTACGGGAAAAACTCCTTGAGGGCCTCGGCGTGATGGAAGCCGTGGCGCACGACACAGCACTGCACACAACGCTCGCGGCAGCGGCCGAAGCTACAGCGGACGCGCTGCTCGCGGGGCGCAAGCTCATGGTGGCCGGCAACGGGGGCAGCGCCGCCGACGCGCAGCACCTTGTGGCGGAGTTTGTCAGCCGCCTCGTTGAAGACCGCCCGGCCATGCGCGCCGTTGCGCTCACCACGGACACATCGATCCTGACCGCCGTGGGCAACGACTACGGCTTCGACCGGCTCTTTGCCAGGCAGATCGAAGCGATTGGCCAACCGGGCGATGTGTTTCTCGGCATCTCAACCTCGGGTAACTCGCCCAACGTGTTGCGCGCGCTCGAACTCTGCCGGGCGATGGGCATTGTAACCATCGGGCTGACGGGAAAGACCGGCGGCAAGATGCCTCCGCTCTGCGACTACTGCCAGCATATGCCGTCCGAGGTGACGATGTACATCCAGCAGGCGCATCTGGCGCTCGAACACATCTTCTGCCTGCTTGTCGAGCAGCGCTATTTTGCCGCGAAATCGAATGCGGCCAGGGACTGATGCGGAATGGAAGCTATCGTTCTCGCCGGAGGGCTGGGCACGCGCCTGGCATCGCGCCTGCAGGGCCTGCCCAAGCCCATGGCGCCCGTTGCCGGCCGGCCATTTCTTGAAATTCTGCTTGCGCAGTTGCGGCGCTGCGGATGCACGCGGGTTCTGCTCTCGGTCGGCCATCTGCACTCCATCATTCAGAACCACTTCGGCTCGTCGTTCGATGGAATGACCATCGATTACGTCGTCGAGAGCACGCCGCTCGGTACCGGAGGCGCGATTCGCCTGGCGCTCGATCGTGCCAGAGAGGAATCCGTCCTCGTGCTCAACGGCGATACCTTTCTCGATGCCAATTACGCCTCGATGATGAGCTTCCACGCGGAGTGCGGCGCCGCGGTCACGCTCGCCGTCGTGCATTGCGACGATGTGAGCCGCTATGGCGGCGTAACGATTGACGGCCAGCGTGTGGTGGGCTTCGAAGAAAAGGGCCGCTCGGGGCCCGGCCCCAAAGCAGGATGGATCAGCGCCGGCACTTACGTTCTGGCACGCAACCTCGCCTGGCCGCCTGCGCTCGCGGAGAAATTTTCCATCGAGCGGGATTTCTTCGCTTCCGAAGTCGCGCGTCTGCGCCCGGCGGCCTTCAAGGTCGAAGGCTTCTTTCTCGACATCGGCATCCCCGAAGACTACGACCGCACACAGACGGAGCTGGCGCGGTTCATTGCCTGACGGAACAGACGCGACAAAGTCTCAGACCACCGCGTTTCTCGCGATCGCCGAGCGGTACCATTCGGCGCTGCGCTTGGGCGTGCGCTTCAGCGTCTTATAGTCGACGTAGTGAATCCCGAATCGCTTCGAGTAGCCATCGGTCCACTCGAAGTTATCGAGCAGACTCCAGAGGAAATAACCCCTGACTGGGAATCCTTCGGTGACGGCGCGCTGCAGGTTCGTGAGGTGATTGCGCAGGTACATGATGCGGTCGGTGTCTTCGATGCGTCCGTCGGGCGTGAGCGCATCGGCGGACGAGCAGCCATTCTCCGTGATGTAGATACCGCGCGGACCCCAGATCTCGCTCACGTTGCGCACCGCCCAGTAGATGCATTCGGGACCGAGATAGAGCCACGGCGAGGCCATGTGTGGATACGAGGCCGGGTAAGGCTCGATGGCGTAGCCGCGCGCGGAGCCGTCGGCGCGGATATACCTGGGTGTGTAGACGTTCAGGCCAACAAAGTCGAGGCGGCTGCCGATGGCCTTCATGTCGCCCGGTTGCACGCGCGGAGCATTCGCTCCCTCGCGCTCCAGGTAGCTTGAGGGGTAGGCGCCTTCGAGCAGTGTGGTGAGAAACGGTGCGTTCTCTTCGCGCGTGGCGCGGCGAGCCGCCTCCATGTTGGCGCGATCCTCGATCACGGGCACAAAAACCTGCGCATTCTCCGCCAGGCCCACCTGCGCCGTGGGCGCGTTGGCCCGGATCGCCTGGACAGCGAGGCCGTGCGCCAGAATTCCGTGATGCCGCACCTGATTTGCCTGCGCGGAAGGCAGCTTCAAACCCGGCGCGAAATGGCCGACCTTATAGCCCAGGTCAGTAAAGCAGACAAACTCGTTCGTGGTCATGAAGTGCTGCACGCGATCGGACAACTGGCGCGACACGTAGGCGGCGTAGTCGGCAAAGGCCTGCGCAGTCGCGCGCGATTGCCAGCCGCCGGCCAGCGCGGCGGGCAAATCCCAATGGAAGAGCGTGACGTAAGGGGTGATCCTGTTGGCCAGCAGCTCATCGAGCACGCGCTTGTAGTAGTCGAGGCCGGCTTGGCTCGGCTGGCCCTTCCCTTCAGGAAAAATCCGCGGCCAGGCAATCGACATGCGATAGCCGCCCACGCCCAGGTTCTTGAGCAGGCGCACGTCTTCCTTGTAGAGGTGGTAGGAGTCGTCGGCTACGTCGCCGGTGTCGCCGTGCCAGGTCTTCCCCGGCGTATGCGAAAAGACGTCCCAGATGGACTGGCCGCGGCCGCCCTCGTGGACTCCGCCCTCGATCTGATAAGCCGCTGTGGCGCAGCCCCAAACAAAACCCGGCGGAAACTGCCGTCCCGTGACTGGCGCCTGCCCTTGTGAAAGCTTCGGCAGCCCCGCTCCGGCAAGCGCGGCGCTGGCGGCCGCTACTTTGCCAAACTCGCGGCGTGTGAGTCGGGTCATGTTCCAATCGCCCTTTCGCAGTCAAAGGGCGATTATAGCCGAGCCGCGTCTATTACAAGACGACTGATCGCCCCCAAATCGATCAATGCAATTCTGGTGCGTAATCGCGCATTTTGGCCATCTTTTGGTGAGGTGAAACTCTTGTTTGTGTAAATGTTCTACGCAAACCGCCGGATTGCATTATGATTTTTTCATGCTAATGAGATTTCGCTGCAAGAATTTTCGTTCCATTCGCGAAGAACAGGAACTCTCACTCGTCGCAGCGAAGACGCGCTCAGACGAGAGGCGCGAGACATTAATCGATACGCCTTTCGGGGATCTAAAGCTGCTTCGCTGTTTGGCTATTTACGGACAAAATGCATCCGGTAAAAGCAACGTGCTCGATGCGATGGCCTCATTCAGAAGGATCGTCTCTGAATCGTGGCGTCGCTGGAAAGCTGGTGGCCCGATTCCAGAATTCGATCCCTTCCTGCTAGACGAAGCATCGTCAACTGGGAAAACTGAGATGGAAGCGACTTTTCTCATCGGGCCTAAGATCTACAAGTATGGATTTCACTTCGATCGAAATTCGGTTATTGAAGAGTACCTGATCGATTCCACAGGAAAAGACAAGGTGCTCTTCCGGAGAAGCGAGGAAAAGGAAGGAGTTAAGATCGAGTTCCCAAACAATAACCTGGGAAAGACGAAAGAAGAGCGACTCCAACTAGAGAGAATCCGAATTGATACTCGTCCCAATAGCCTGTTCCTCTCTGCTGCTGCGCAGTTCAATTCTCAAGAGCTATCGGCGGTTTACAACTACCTGGGTACTAACTTTAAATCCATTCACTCGAAGAATATGACACCGCGACAGTCCTATACAGCGGAG
>JAJYFA010000003.1 GCA_021790995.1 Acidobacteriota bacterium | reverse complement strand
TGATTCCAGCGCATGAACGGGCACAATTGACCGCAAGTATGGAGTATTCATGCAGCGAGGAAAACTTGGACACTGGAAAGACTACGGAGCGGGAAGGAAAGGAATGCTTTCAGGATGCGTTTGGTGATGTTTCAGAATTCGTAGCCTTTGACTATGATTCAAGAACTCGCCTCAACCTGCCTAAACCAACTTTTTATGCAGGAACAGAGCAAACGCCGAAACCAGCCGCCAACAGTGTTGCGCCTGATTTCATCCCGGCAAGTGCTGCTGTTGCCCCAGACAATGCAAAACCGTGGAACAAGTATTGGGCTGCTCGGAAGCGCAACGGCTCACACCGATCTGCAAACAGTCAAAAAATGAACTTGACTACGCGCAGACAGCGGCAGGCGGGTGGACTCCGTCTGGTCCGTTGCCAACGCTGGTGCGTCCACCAAAGGGCTACACTCTTGACCCTAGTGCTGAGACGTGCAAAGTCATGTACCAGTGGGACTACTACTGCCGCAAGAACGGAATATCCAAGTAGAACTTTACTTTCAATACCTTGCACGCTGTTCAGAACTTCGCAAAGATAAAAGCAATGCCGTTTGAACCAGAATTCAAAAAGCATCTGCATTCGCTCATGGCAAAACTACCGGTCTACGAATCCGCTGCATATTACCAATTTGATGACACGCCCTAGTACCCGTGTCTGCAAAATGCTGCACCGGTCAGTACTGTAGCGGCACTCTCCCGATCGGCCCATAGAACTTCTAACTCACCAGTTACGGTTCTAAGTCGAAAGAGCGCCGAGTCCAGCCCTGTTCAAAACCAGCTTCATTGCTATATCCTTGTTGTATGGCAATAGAGAACATTATTACCGAGATCGATGCTGAGATAGCCCGACTGAAGCAGGCACGCGCTTTGTTGGCTAACCTCGGCAGCGCAACCACAAAAGCCGCAGTTATGCAGACAAATGCGTCGGCCAAAGTTAAGACTGCAAAGAACCGGGTACTGAGCCCCGAAGCTCGTGCCAAGATAGCCGCCGCGCAGCGTAGGCGCTGGGCCAAGCAGAAAGCCAAGACCAAGGCAAAGGGATAAGGCCCGACGGGTGCACGACACCAAAATAGGGGGACTTGGGAAAGGGCAGATTTTTGCCTTATCCTACGGATTTATATGCCGTAAGATAAATCCATGAACATTGACCCCGAAGTACCTTCGTCCGTGCGTGAGCTGGCGGCGGTATTGTCCCAACCTAAACCCATGCGCCGAGGGTCGGTCTCGGAGCGCACCATGAAGTGTGGTAAAGCAAGCTGCCCTTGCCAACACGATCCTGCTGCGCGTCATGGCCCGTATTACAGTTTGACCCGGCCGGTGGCGGGCAAAACCCAGTCGCGGTATCTGAGCCCGCAACAAGCCGCTATCGTCCAGCAGCAGATTGCGGCCGGACACCAGTTCCGGACCACGGTGGATGCCCTGTGGGAAAAATGTGAAGCCTGGGCCGATAGTCAGTTGGAAGCTGCGTCGACAGCCGCCGCCGGGGATGCCGAAAAAGGGGGCTCCAAGCGAGCCTCCAAAGCGAAATCCTCTAGGAGATCGAATCGCTCTTAGGCCGCCAGTCCGCCGCGCAGTTGGACTTGGAAGCGGTTGAGATGGCGGCGCGCCGACAGGTTCTACGGATAGCGGCACGGGCGCTGGAACAGCCGCTGAACGCCGACACCAGGGATCATGCAGGGCCAGAGTTGCTCTGTTCCTGTGGGGGTTCGACCCGCTATCATGGCCGCCGCGAGAAGACCTTTGAGAGCGCCCTGGGGAGCTTCGAAGAGAGCAGCGCGTTGTTGCGCGAGTTGGCGGGGGTGGAAGTCAGCGCCATAGCAGTCAACTGCTGACCGGCTGAAAATGGCCGGTTACACCACAGGCTGATAAGCCGCGGCATTGATCTGCTGGAGACAGGCCGCGTCTATTTACGGATAAATTCTCGTAGAGTTGCGCGTGTGGCCGGTTTGTGCGATAACTACGTAATGCGTAGTTCGCGTCACGTAGTAGACACCAACCCGGAGCTCGGGCACTATTCCGATCCGCCGCTGCTTGTGCTTGCGAGCCTGGCGAGCGGGCCTAAGCACGGGCACGCCATGATTGAGGATATTGCCAGGCTTTGCGGGTCGCGTCTGGGCCCCGGCACGCTCTATGGAGCAATTGCGCGCCTTGAGGCGCAAGGCTGGATTGAGCCACTGCCACCGGAGGACCGGCGCCGGCCTTATCGCATCACGCATGAAGGCGCCGAGATTTTGCGGGCTAAGCTTGCGACTTTGCATCGTTTCACGAGGGCGGGCCTGAAACGGCTGGAGGCATTGTGAATCGGAAACTCGTTCATCTGGTCATGCACTTTTATCCGCGTTCGTGGAGAGATCGGTACGGCGAGGAGTTCGAAGCGATTCTCATGGACGAGCGCAATTCAATTCGGACGCTGCTGAATGCAGCCGGTGCTGGTTTAAGAGAGCGTCTCTTCCCAACTCTGGGGTGCGAGGAATGGCGGAGCGTTTCCTTTGGCGCGATTGTGCGGCAGCCAAGTGCGGTTGTTCCGATGGCCATGTCCATTGTCGCGATTGGAATTGTGCAGGTGCATATCGCACTGGCTGGATTCGCCCGTCAGGCTGATGAAGGCGCGGCCGCGCATAGTTGGCAACTGCTGATGGCGGGGCAGATACCACTGCTGTTGTTCTTTGCGATCAAGTGGTTGCCCAGGACTCCACGGCAGGCATTCCGTGTGCTTGCGCTGCAGGCTGCGGCGATGGCGGCGGCAATGATGCCGGTGTTTCTGCTCAGGTGGTAGAGCCGAAGACAGTCATCTATCCGCAGGCTGTTTCACCCTGCCCAAAGAGAATGTAGCCAGTCGGCGCCGATTCGACCAGTCCGTAGAATAGAAACAGATGGCTTTCACGGAACAATACGATGTGGCCGTGGTGGGCGCGGGGCATGCCGGCTGCGAAGCGGCGATGGCGGCGGCGCGCATGGGGCTGAAGACCGCGCTGATCACCATGAATCTCGACCTGATCGCGCAGATGAGCTGCAACCCCGCCGTGGGCGGCGTGGCCAAGGGGCACCTGGTCCGCGAAGTGGATGCGCTGGGCGGCATCATGGGCGAGGTGGCCGACGCTGTCGGCATTCAGTTCCGGCTGCTGAACTCATCGCGCGGCCCGGCCGTCTGGAGCCCGCGCGCCCAGTGCGACAAGCAACTCTACCGGGTAAAGATGCGCGAGGTGCTGGAGTCGCAGCCGGGCCTGCACATTCGCCAGGCCGAAGCTGTCGATCTGGTGATTGAAGAGCAGGGGTCAGAGATCAGGGATCAGGGATCGGAGAACGAGGGACTGCGAGACTGCGAGGCTACGGGACCTGGAACTGAGGAACTCGCCGGAGTGCCGCGTCCTGAAGCGGCCCGGCGAAGAGGCCGCGTGGCCGGGCTTAAGTTGCGCGACGGGCGGCGGCTGTTGGCAGGCGCGACGATTATCACTACGGGAACGTTTCTGAACGGGATCATTCACTGCGGCGAGGAACGCTACCCGGCCGGGCGCTCGGGTGAGCCGGCATCGGTGCTGCTAGGCGAGGCGCTGCGCTCGCTTGGGTTGCGGACGTGCAGGCTCAAGACCGGAACACCGCCGCGCCTCGACGGCCGCACCATCCGCTGGGATGCGTTTGAGGAGCAGCCGGGCGACGCCGATCCCACGCCCTTCAGCTTTCGCACCAAGAAGATTGTGCAGCCCCAGGTCTCGTGCCACATCGCCTTCACCACGCCGGAGACGCTGCGCGTGATCCGCGAGAACGTGCACCGCTCGGCGATGTACTCGGGCCGCATCGTGGGCGTCGGCCCGCGCTACTGCCCCTCGATCGAGGACAAGATTGTCAAGTTCCCCGACAAGACGCAGCACCAATTCTTCCTCGAGCCCGAGGGACTGAACACGCACGAGGTCTACATCAACGGCATGGCCACCTCGCTGCCCATGGAGGTGCAGTGGCAGATGGTGCACTCCATCCCCGGCCTCGATCAGGCCGAGATGCTGCGCCCCGGCTACGCCATTGAGTACGATTCGGTGGATCCGACGGAGCTCGATCGCGCGCTGCGCGTGAAGGCGTTCACGGGTCTCTATCTCGCCGGGCAGATCAACGGCACGAGCGGCTACGAGGAAGCTGCGTGCCAGGGGATCATGGCGGGCATCAACGCGGCGCTGTGGCTGAAGGGCGAGGCGCCGTTTACGCTCGACCGCACCGAGGGCTACACGGGCATTCTGATCGACGATCTGATTTCAAAGGGCACCAACGAGCCCTACCGCATGTTTACGTCGCGCGCGGAGTTTCGGCTGCACCTGCGCATCGACAACGCCGACCGGAGACTGACGCCGTACGGGCGACGGCTGGGCCTCATCAACGACGAGGTCTGGGCTGAGTACGAACAGAAGCAGTCGCGCATGGCGGCGCTGGCGCGGCTGCTGGCAACCGGCAAGGTGGGTGCGGAAAAACTGGAGCGGGCCGGATTCGGCGACCTGCCGGCGGTTGCGGGACTGACCTGGTCGCAACTGCTCAAGCGCCCCGAGGTCGGGATCGAGCCGCTGCTCGGGGCGCTCGGCGAAGACCTCGCACGCGATCCGCTGCTGTGCGAGTTTGTCGCCGACCCCGCGCGGAATGCCGCGGCGCGGAGCGCGGCCATCGAACGCAGCGAGATGCGCAACGAGGCGCGGGCCGTGGAGACGGAGATCAAGTTCGAAGGCTACCTTGCGCAGCAGAGAAAGTCGATTGAGCGAATGAAAGCAGCCGAGTCGGTGGCGATTCCCGAGTGGCTCGAATACGGCGCAATCAGCGGATTGTCGCGCGAGATGCGCGAGAAGCTGGAGCGTGTGCGCCCGCTGACGCTCGGCCAGGCCAGCCGCATTCCCGGCGTCACGCCGGCGGCGCTGAGCCTGGTGCATGTGTCGATCCGAATTCAGGGTCGGCAGCAGGAAACTCGCCGCCGCGCCAGCGCGTGACCACGGAGCGCCAGCAGAACAAACCTGCGAACGTGCAGCGTATGCGCCAGCGCACGCTATCGGCTCCGCCAACCCTGCAGGTCCCGTTATCATTACCCGTATGAACCTCGATGCGATTCAAGCGGCTCTGCGGGATGCATCCCTGGACGGCTGGCTATTTTACGATCACCATCACCGCGATCCCATTGCGGCGCGCATTCTTGGGCTGGACCCTCACGCCCACGTCACACGGCGCTGGTACTACTTTGTTCCCGCTGCGGGCGAGCCGCGCAAGCTCGCGCATCGCGTGGAGCAGGGGCGGCTGGATACGCTGCCTGGCGCGAAGGCGGTCTATTCAAGCTGGCAGGAATTGCGCGGAGGCATCGAGGCGATGCTCGCCGGTGCGCGTCGCGTCGCGATGCAATACTCGCCGAACAACGACATCATGTACGTCTCGATGGTCGATGCGGGAACCGTGGAGTTTCTGCGCTCGATCGGCAAGGAGGTTGCGTCCTCGGCCGATCTTGTGAGCCAGTTCCAGGCCGTGCTGAATGAGGCGCAGGTGGCAAGCCACCAGACTGCGCAGCGCGCCATCGATGCGATCGTCGCCGAGGCATGGAAGGAGATCGGGCGGCGGTTGCGGCCGCCGGCTGGCGCTGGCCGCGCGGGCGGACTTTCCGAGTTCGACATCGTGACCTGGTTAAGCGAGGCCATGCGCCGCGAGGGCCTGGTTTGGGAGAACGGTCCTGACGTGAGCGTGAACGCCAACACCTCCGACTCGCACTACGAGCCGACGGCCGCGAACTCCTCACCCATCCGCGAGGGCGACTTCCTGCTGATCGACATCTGGGGACGGCTCGATCAACCGGGAACGATCTTTTACGACATCACGTGGACGGGCGTTGTCGGCCGCGAACCGAGCGAGAAAGAACAGCTCGTCTTTGAGACGGTGCGCAAGGCGCGCGATGCGGCCATCGCCGCCGTGGAATCGGCGTTTGCGGCGAGCCGCCCCATCTGCGGCTTCGAAGCTGACGATGCGGCGCGCGGCGTGATTCGCGCAGCGGGCTTCGGAGAGTACTTTACGCATCGCACGGGGCACAACATCGAGCAGGAGCTGCACGGATCGGGCGCGCACCTGGACAACCTGGAGACCCACGATGTGCGCCACATTCTGCCGCACACGTGCTTCTCGGTCGAACCGGGCATTTACCTGCCGGAGTTCGGCGTGCGCAGCGAGGTGAATATGCTCACCGCACCGGGAAAGGCGTGGGTGACAGGCCGCTTGCAGCAGGAGCTGGTGAGGATTTAGATCGGCGTTTTTGCCGCCTGTTTTCCGCGCAGTGAGTCCACAATTCGTCCAAGATCAAGCGCGGTTCTTCATGCCGCGATGCCGCGCCTGGGAGGATAAGTCTGACGCCGGACGACAGAGACACGCACACCTGGAGCCTCAGCTCAGGCTCGGAAGCGCAATTATTTTCCGATGCAGAAACTTGAAAAAATTACATTGAGAATGACGTCGGGAGTGGTCTGGCCGGTGAGCGAGTCCAGGGCCAAGAGGGCGCGATAGAGATCGAGCAGGATCATCTCGTGGGGGATGCCGCTTTCGTTGGCTCTGGCTGCATCGTCCAGTGCGGTGAGCGCAGTGGCGATGGCCTGGTGCTGGCGCAGGTTCGTCAACATGCCGGGCTCGGCTGCGGCGCCGCCGGTGGCGAGAGCGAGAATTTTTTCGCGCAGCGCGGGAATGCCTTCGCCGGTGAGCGCCGAGGTTGGCAGCGCGGTGAGAGCATTTTCAATTTCACTGTGGGGTAACGGGCATGATTCATTCTCGCCCTTATCCGCAAAGGACGCGGCCAAGGATGGGGAGCCCGCAGCGCCTTCGCCGGTGAGCGGAGGCGACGAGTCTGGACGTTGCGATTTCACGAGATCTGATTTGTTGATGGCGACGATGGCCGGTCGGCCCTCGACCGCGGCCAGCAGACGGTGCTCCTCGTCGTTGAGCGGCTGCGTCGCGTCGAGCACAACGAGAACCAGCGCGGCATCGGCAAGTGCCTCGCGGCTGCGAGCGATGCCGAGCTGTTCGGCTTCTTCGCGCCCCTCGCGCAGGCCCGCGGTATCGACCATTTCGATAGGAATGCCACCGATGGAGATGCGCTCGGTGACCAGATCGCGTGTCGTGCCGGGCGTAGCGGTGACGATGGCGCGGTCGCGCTCGACGAGGCGGTTGAAGAGCGAGCTCTTGCCCGCGTTGGGCCGGCCGACGATGGCGAGGGTGAGGCCGTCGTGCACAACGCGGCCGCGGGCAAAGGAGGCTTCGAGCGCGGCGAGCGGCGGTGTAAGCCCGGCAATGCGGCGCGCAATCTCCTGCTGCGGGGTCACTTCGACATCGTCCTCGCCAAAGTCGATGCCAGCCTCGATCAGGGCCACGAGGTCGATCAGTTCCTGCTTTACGGGCGCGGCACGGCGGCTGAGCGCGCCGCCCATCTGACTGGCTGCCTGGCGCGCCTGGGTGAGGGTTTGCGCGTCGATGAGGTCGCGGACCGCTTCGGCCTGCGTGAGGTCGAGCCGGCCGGAGAGAAAGGCGCGCTCGGTAAATTCGCCAGGCTCGGCAAGGCGCGCACCCAGCGCGAGCGCGCGGCGCAGCAGCAGATCAAGAACGACAGGCGAACCGTGCGCGGCGATTTCAACCAAGTCTTCGGCGGTGTACGAGTTTGGAGCGCGGAAGAATGTGACGAGGGCTTCATCGATGCGCGCCGCTTCGCCGCTGTCCGCATCGAGCACGTCGGCCAGACGCGCGCGCGCGTGCTCCAGTGGATGCCGCAGCCGGACAAGCTGCCTGGCAATGGACGCAGCCAGCGGCCCGCTGAGCCGCACAATGCCGATGCCGCCGCGCCCCGGCGGTGTGGAGATGGCGGCGATGGTTTCCGTAACTGTGTCTTGGGCAGACATGGGTTGCACTCAGTGTAGAGCGCGGGGCCGCGGGAAGATGGGAAGGAGATGCAGCCTGGCGCCGCGCTGGGTAGCTGCGGTTTCCGGAAGGGGTAACCAGAGGTGTAGGTACTTTTGTGATAGTGGCGTTTCCCGGACAAACTGCACTACAGTTAATTCATCGACGTGCCTCTCGGCAGTGATCGGGGGCTCGATTCCGGGAAGCGCAACGGCCTGAGGCGAATACGATGAAGGCTGCGCGGTTAGCGACTCTAAAATTCTTCGCCCTGCTGTTCCTGCTCGTCGGTCTGGCGGGCCTGATTACTTCTGCGGCAATTTCCACCCACTATTTGGAAGTCATGCCCCGTCTGCCGGAGCCTGATGCGCTCCGCGTTGTACCCCGCAGCATTCACGGCGTGACAGTCTACCAGACAGCGCACGAAGACCGCGTGCTCAGCATTTGGGAGTTCAGTTCGGTGGGCGTGTTTCTGGTTGGACTTGTGGTCAGCGGAGTCTATCTGGAGAAATGGGGCAGCATGCAAGTTCCCTGGGGCGAGGAAGAAGAGGGCAAACTGGCGGAAAACCTGCGGTAAATGAGCATTCCACAGGCTGGATCCGCTGGACCGCACAGTTGGTGCGGATTGTTTCGCCAGGTCACTCACGCGCTCGGTGGTGAATCGCGAGCGTGTGAGATCCCCTCAATTCTCATTGAAACCGGGGCGACGGATCATCTCGTCCAGAGAGTTGCCTGCGGGAATCATGGGGTAGACAGCGTCTTCCCGCTCGACCATGAAATTCAGCAGAAACGCGCCTGAATGCTTGCGCGCTTCCTCGACCGCGGGCCGCACTGCGCCGCGTGAACGTACGGTGCGTCCTGCGATGCCATGAGCGCCGGCCAGCTTCACAAAGTCAGGACTGACCAACGGAGTGGCCTCGTAGTTGCGGTCGTAGAAAAACTCCTGCCACTGGCGCACCATGCCGAGATAGCCGTTGTTGATGATGGCGATGTTGATCTTGAGGCCCTCCTGCGCAATGGTGGCGAGCTCCGATGCCGTCATCTGGAAGCCGCCGTCGCCGGCGATCGCCCAGACTTCTTTATCCGGGTGAGCGACCTTGGCGCCGATGGCTGCGGGAAGACCAAAGCCCATGGTTCCGAGACCGCCGGAGGTCAGCAGACTGCGCGGGCGCTCGTGCTTGAAGTACTGCGCCTCCCACATCTGATGCTGGCCCACGTCGGTCGCAACGATGCAATCGCCCACGGTGATGCGCCACAGATCGTGCATCACATGCGCGGCGTAAAGGTGGCCGTTGTCGGGCAAGTTCTGAATGTCACGAACGGCGTTTTCGCCGCGCACGGCCTGGATTTTGTTCAGCCAGCCAGTGTCCTGGCGGCTGGCAACGAGCGGCAGAAGCTGCTCCAGAACCGCACGCAGGTCGCCGGTCAGCGCGAGGTCGGCCTTGACGTTCTTGCTGATCTCGGCGGGGTCGATATCGATCTGGATCTTGCGGGCATTGCGCGCATAGGTTGTGGAGGTGCCGATCACGCGATCGCTGAAGCGCATGCCGCAGGCAATAAGCAGGTCGGCCTGCTGGATAGCGCGGTTGACCCACGATTCCCCGTGCATGCCCATCATGCCGAGATTGAGGGGATGCGATGCAGGAAATGCGCTCAGGCCAAGGAGCGTAAGCGCCACAGGAATCTGCGCGCGCTCGGCGAGGGTACGCACATGCTCCATAGCGCCGGAAGCGATGATCCCGTGGCCAGCCAGGATGAGCGGACGCTCTGCCGACCGGATCATTTCGGCTGCGTGCTGAAGTTGGCTCTCCTTCAGTTGAATCATGGGGTGGTTGCGATAGGGAGCGGGTTCCGTGGCGGCAAAGTCAAAGACTGCGCTTGCCTGCTGTGCATCGCGCGTAATGTCAACCAGCACCGGGCCAGGGCGCCCGGAGCGGGCGATCTGCAAGGCGCGGCGCAGCGCGGGAGCAATGTCTTCAGCTCGATCAACGAGAAAATTATGCTTGGTGACGGGCAGGGTGACGCCGGTAATGTCGACTTCCTGAAAGGCGTCGTTGCCAAGAACGTGGCTCGACACCTGCCCGGTGATGCAGAGAATGGGAACCGAGTCGAGCATGGCCGTGGCGATGCCGGTCAACAGGTTGGTGGCACCGGGTCCGCTGGTGGCGATGGCCACGCCGACCTTGCCCGACGCGCGCGCGTAGCCATCGGCCATGTGTGCGGCGCCTTGTTCGTGGCGAACGAGGACGTGCCGGATGGGAAACCGGCGCAATGCGTCATAGACAGGAAGAATTGCCCCGCCTGGATAGCCAAAGACGTCGGTGACGCCTTCGCCCGCTAACGTGGCCCATACGATCTCTGCCCCCGTGAGTCGGGCTTTTGTCTGTGGAACG
Organism: Acidobacteriota bacterium; assembly: GCA_021790995.1. GTDB lineage: Bacteria > Acidobacteriota > Terriglobia > Terriglobales > Acidobacteriaceae > Telmatobacter. The sequence continues at coordinate 57,745 of JAJYFA010000003.1, read as the reverse complement.
AAGCTTTCCTGTCCTGTGGCTTTGTGCATGGCTCCTCGCTTTCCTGAAGGAACAGGATTTAATCTCGCCACCATGGTTGGCTGTGACAAAAGTCATTCCGCTGGCAGGAAATACGGCGACAGATCCCTTCGCCAAGAGCGTTTGTGGCCTGGCGGGAAGCGATTCACCCGACGGGAAACGGGTGATTTCGAGGCCTTAGGAGCATGTTTACCTTGAGTTGCAGGCTTGCCCGCGCGATTGTTTTTCGCGATGTTCCTCTTGCCATCCCTGCGTCAACGGTCTACCTTATAAATATGCATCGATGTCGCTAACACCGCCCTGGTGCCGCTCCGATGCTGAACTGCGCCTTTGAGCGCGCTCGATTTCTCGCCAGACAAGCTGCACCTATCCCCAAATTTCCAACACACGAGAAGTCCGGGCATTGGCCCCGGAAAAGGAGATCGTCATGGCGCGCATTGCCGCGAATGTTACTGAATTGATCGGCCGCACTCCCCTGGTGCGGTTGAATCGTGTGGCAGCCGGACTGCCGGCTACTGTCGTCGTCAAGCTGGAAAGCCAGAACCCCGCATCGAGCGTGAAAGACCGCATTGGCTTTGCCATGATCGAGGACGCCGAAAGACGAGGCAAGATCACGCCGGGGAAAACCACGCTCATCGAGCCTACCAGCGGCAACACCGGCATTGCGCTGGCGTTTGTGGCCGCGGTGAAGGGCTACAAACTCATCCTCACCATGCCGGAGACGATGAGCCTGGAGCGGCGAGTGACGCTGCTCGCCTATGGCGCCGAGATCGTGCTCACGCCGGGCCCCGGCGGCATGAAGGGCGCGATCGCGAAGGCCCACGAGATTCTCGCGAATACTGCGGATGGCTACATTCTGCAGCAATTCGACAACCCGGCGAACCCGGCCATCCACTTGCACACCACCGGCCCCGAGATCTGGGACGACACCGACGGCGCGGTCGACATTCTCATCTCCGGCGTGGGCACGGGCGGCACCATCACAGGGGCATCGAATTTCATTAAATCGAAGAAGCCGGCGTTCAAGGCTATCGCTGTTGAGCCGACCGACAGCGCGGTGCTCTCCGGCGGCAAGCCCGGCCCGCACAAGATCCAGGGCCTCGGCGCAGGTTTTGTGCCGAGCATTCTCGACACCAAGAACATCGATGAAATTGTCCAGGTGACGAACGACGAGTCCATCGAGATGGCGCGGCGGCTGGCCAGAGAAGAAGGCCTCTTTGTCGGCATCAGCTCTGGCGCCGCGGCTGCGGCGGCGCTGAAGGTGGCCGCGCGGCCTGAGAATAAAGGTAAGCTGATAGTGGTCGTGCTGCCCGACTTCGGCGAGCGTTACCTGTCGAGTGTGCTCTTTGAACCGCTGCGCCAGAAGGCGCTGGCGTTACAAGCCGAGCCGATTGCGGTGACGGCGTAAAAAGCAGGGACTCGGCACTAAGGAACTAAGAGAGCCTACGAATTGCGGCTGTCTCTCCGAATTTCGTCTTGGTCTCTTAGTCCCGAGTCCCTTAGTCCCTAGCTTTATGTCCCTGTTTGCACGAATTCGCGACGATATCCGCTCAGTGATGGAGCGCGATCCGGCTGCGCGCACAGGCATTGAGGTTCTGCTCTGCTATCCGGGCCTGTGGGCGGTGTGGATTCACCGCATCTCGCATGGGCTCTGGCGGCGCAAGCTGCGCCTGCTCGCCCGCGTTCTCTCGCAGGTGGCGCGTCTCTTTACCGGAGTCGACATTCATCCCGGCGCGCTGCTCGGGCGGCGGCTCTTCATCGATCACGCTACCGGCGTGGTGATTGGCGAAACCGCGATTGTGGGCAGCGACGTGACCATGTACCAGGGCGTGACCCTGGGCGGCACCGGCAAGCAGCACGGCAAGCGCCACCCCACGATCTGCGACAACGTCTTCATCGGCAACAACGCCAACATCCTGGGCAATGTGACGGTAGGCGAGAACTCACGCGTAGGCGCGGGGTCGGTGGTTCTGACCGACGTTCCGCCGAACTCGACCGTGGTGGGCGTGCCCGCGCACATCGTTTATCGCAACGGCGAGCGCGTGCTCATCACCGATCCGCACGAGATCAAGGATCCGCTCTCAGACGCCCTCATCGCGCTCTCGGCGCGCGTGGACGAACTAGAAGACCGCCTCGGCGCGCATGAGGACCGCACCAAGCCCTTCGCCCATGAGGAACTCGAGCGCGCCGCCTATCGCGTGGAGCTTGACCGGCTGCGCGTCTACGTCTCGATGGGCGAGGGGATCTGAGCGCCGCAAACCGGGCACGGGGCAGGTTGCCTGCTTAGCTGGCCGCAGCGACCGTGCCGGTCAAATTGAGGTTGATATCGACATCCTTGGCTACTTTGAGCACAAAGAAGCTGGGATCCTTGAGGCCCCATTTGACGTACGGTACTGTGAATTGTCCTTTGGCCGTCAGCGTTCCTTTGTCGATGTGAATCTGCATGGGAAGCGTGAGATCGTGCTGCACGCCAAGCAAGGTGAAGATGCCGGAGACCTGGATGGTTGAATCGCCCGTGGACGCGAGCTTGCCGGTGTAACTGCTAGGCGCGAAGGTAATCTCGGAGAACTTGCCGGTGTTGAGCACCTGGTGGTTCATCTTTTTGTCGCGGCCCGAATCGCCGCTGTTGCCGCTTGCAGCCGCGACTACGATCGAGCCTGAGATGGTTTGCGCGCTGGGATCGAAATTGATCGTTCCGCTTTGCACGCGGAAAGTTCCCTGCACGCTGTGACCCGTGGCGGCAAGAGTAAAAGCGACCTGGCTCGCACCTGAATTGACGGTGAAGGTCTGGCGCTGAGCAAATCCGGCCTGCGCCAGCGAGAGCAAAAGCACGAGGAAGAGGGATTTTGCGGACAGTTTCATGGTTCTTCTCCTGAAGGATGAGTGAATTAAAGTTGTAAACCTGTTTTCGAGCCTGGCTGTTTGATGATTTGCGACAGCCAGAGAGCGATGGATGCAACCTGCCGGTCCGTGAGATATTCGTGGCCTGGCATGTCGGTTCCGGGAATGCCGAATTTGGCGACCCGCGCCACTGTGACGACGAGCTGGTCTTGCGGCTGTGGCAGCAGAAGATAGACGTAGGGTCCGTGAGCAAGGTCTGTGGGAAGCCGTTTGAAATCTGACTGCCAGGTGAGGCGCGTGCGGCCCCGGGCATCGTGGCAGGTGGTGCAATGGCCCTGGAAGAGACGCTCGCCTTCGCGGGCATCGGCATGAGCGATCGCGCTCTTTTCCGGCTGCCAGAACTCCTCGGCGTCCGCGCGCTTCATCACGTCGGCAGCGCCGAGGCTTCTGAGATAGGCAACAAGATCGTCGCCGCGGTGGTCGCGGAAGAGGAAGCCGTATGAGGGCATGATCGAGCCTGCATTCATCTCGGGCGGATCGAAGAAGTGCGCCTTGAGCCACAGCGCCGAGCGGCGCGCGCCAACCTCTGAGAGATCCGGTCCCTGGCGGCGATTGCCGATCAGCGGGGGCTGCTCGCGGCGAACCGCCTCGATGGTTGCAGCCGGCCCCCACATCGGAACGTCCGCAGTGTGGGGGCGGATGTATTGCGAATGACAGTTGATGCAGCCCTCTGAGATGTAGACCTGGCGGCCGCGCTCCACCTGCGCGAGCGGCTGCGGCGGGTGGCTCGCGGCGGAGATTCGATTCAGGAAAAACGCAGCCAGAGCAACCAGCGCGGTAAGCGCGACTTCGCGTGCGCGGCGGCGAAGCAGCGACGAGATTTGCGGAATCAGGATGACCAGGCCGGCGGCCGCGACGAAGGCGGCGGGAATGTGCTTGAGATGCTGAGCCATGCCGATGCCCATTGCCGAACCTGCCCAGCCTGCGACCGCGTAAATCCATCCCGCGATGCGGCCGCGTTCGGCATGGGATTTTGCGGCGGCGAGCAGAGAAGGATACGCCACAAGCGCGACGGAGTAGAGCGAGACGCCGATGGGATAGAGAATCGAGGCCAGCAGCGCGCGGCTGGGATCGAGCAACAGCAGGCAGGCCGCGCCAAGCGCGAAGAACGCGGCGGCCAGCACCGGCAGAAGTCCACTGCGGCGCAAGAGCCAGGCGCTGAGGAGAGCGGCGGCCAGATGCAGCAGGCCGTTCGACCAAAGGTGCGTGGATCCCTGCCAGGTCGCGGACTTGAGCGCCGGCGTATTTTGTACGATGAAGAACGCGGCCGAGTCCAGCCACACCAGCGCCGTGAAGGCGGGCAGCGCATGAGCAAGCGTGTACCTCGATTCGGCGTGGCTGCGGCCCTGACCAGCGAGTGCCCGCTCCGGAAAGAGCGTGACGAGAATGCCGGCGAGGCAAAAGGCTCCCCCCGTGAGCGACTGCGCTGCAGGCGATGCGTCAAAGAGCAGCGGAATGTTGCAGACCAGATAGCCGACGCCGGTTCCCGCGCCGGCGGCGAAGAACGGATTCCACCGGCCGGTCCATTCCTTGAGGTGCGTAACGAGCGTGACGGTGAGCAAGCCCAGACCGGCGCCGATCAGAAAGGAAACGGCTAAGGCAGCGGCGAAACTGAGCGAAGCGAGCGAGAAAAATGCCGCCGCGGCCGATGCCGCGAGGCCCACGCGCAGGCGCAGGCGCGAAGAGGACCAGCGGCCAACGCGCGGAGCGAGCAGGCTCAAGAGAACTCCGCCGGCCGCCATGGCGCCCATCACCACCTTCAGGCGCGTATCTGCGACGCCCAGCGCCGCCAGCCGCTTGAGGAACGCAAATTGCGCAAAGATGAGGAAGTCGACATAGACAATCGCGACCAGCGCCGCGCCTTGCCAGCCGGAGCTTCGGATCTTATCGCGCGGCATGGATCGACCAACCTTTGCTCAGGCCAATTGCCTGAAGGAGAGCGCACGTTCCATCGAAGACGCCAACAACAAGCCACCCGGCCGCAAGATCGCCTGTGAGCACTTGCAAAATGACGAAGACGGCAACGCTCGAACGGATGAAGGCGGTCAGAAGCCAGACAATCTCCAAATCTCTTCTGCAGTTTCCGCGGTAGACCGCAAGCGCGCCGTAGAGATGGGCGATTCCAACCGGCAGAACAAAGGCGCCGACGAACGAGAGATAAACCAACTGACTCGAAAGCGCGCGCAGGTGCAGCAACTGCAGCGTAAGCGCGGGCACAACCATGAGCAGGGCGCCGGTTGTGGCGTCGGAGATGCCGGTCAACAGTTGATAGCCAAGAAGTACGGAACGGTTCATGCTGTCTTCTCCAGAGGAATGGCGGCCGGAGCCTCGGCCGGTTGGCGCAGCAGTTCTGTGGCGTCAGCAAGCCAGTCCAGAGAAGCCAGAAACATGAGTGCCCCCGCAAACAGCCGCAGCGCGTAAAGAAGATTGCGAAGCGCGCCGGGAATGATCGTGAAAGCAGGATCGGAGCCTTCGAACCATCCAGCGGCCGTCATCAGCACAACATAGGCGATGACACCGAAATGCCAAAAGAAAAAGGATCGCGCGCGATTGAAGATCCAGCCACCCTCGCCGAGCAGTTGCACGACAACAAAGATGAGATAGCTGGAGGTGAATCCAGCCATGGCGACGAAGGAATGGCCCACGAGTCCGTCAGTGAATTTGAAGTGGTCGAGGATGCCGGGCAGAAAAAGAATCCAGCCGGTAACGACCAGCGCTGCCCACCACCAGAGAAACGCCAATCGCCAGCGGCGCGTGTTGGCGTGCCACGCGAATGCGGAGTAGTAAGCGGGGATCAACGGCATCCACACGAGAAGGCTACCCAGGCTCAAATACTGACTGGGCCGGTGATGGCTGACGTCGGCGCGGCCAAGCGCGGCGCACAGTACGGATTCTGCCAGCAGAACGATCCAGGAGAACGCCATGGCTCGGGAACGCCCGGCTTTGCGGCGCGCAATACCGAAGGGCAGCACGAGCAGGATCACGACAATCGCAAGCGAGGACTCCAACTGGCTGGCTCCGGTTGGACCACCGGAGTCGGGATTGACCGCGGGATAGATGGTGGGGCTCGATGCCATGTAGATGGTAAAGGGAACGGCGAGCAGCACCACAAGCCCGCAGATCCTGGCCGCCGTGGCCCAGAGGCTGGCTTTCTTTTTGCGATTGCGATTGGCGACAAAAGCGATCAGCAGGAACAGCCACAGCACAAAGAGCGCGCCGGGAAAGAAGATCCGCATGGAACCGCTCCAGTCAAGGAAGAGCTTGCCGCTGGAGTAGCCCGAGAGCCAGGAGAGCGCGCCTGCGCCAAGCGCCGCCGACCAGACCCAGAGAACCGCACGGCACCACTGCACAGTCGCACCGCGGTCCGCGCCATACACCTTGAAGAGAAACCCAAGCAGGGGCATGGAGGTCCAGCCGTACAACTCCAGATTCAAGTGGACCATCATCCAGCGGCCGTAAGTCCACTCGCCCAGGATGCGGTTGCCCGCCGGAAAGAGCAGCAGCGCCGCGAGCATCATGCCCACGGCGTTGGCGACAACAAGCCAGAACAGCCCGTGCCAGGCTGCTTGAGCCACAGGCACGGCTTCGCCTTCCGGCAATAAATCTTCAGTGCGCAAGAACAGGCTCATGGATTTTTCCAGCGCGCATCTCCATCATCCGGTCGCAGCGGCTGGCGAGAATCCGGTCGTGCGTGGCCATCAGCAGCGTTACGCCTTCGCCGGCGACGAGTTCGAGAAGAAGATCAAAGACCATGCCGCCGGTGGTCTCATCGAGCGAGCCGGTTGGCTCGTCGGCCAGCAGAATCTTCGGCCGGTTCATGAGGGCACGGCAGAGCGCGGTGCGTTGCCGTTCGCCGCCCGAGAGTTTCTGCACGCGATGGTTGCGCCGATGGCTCAGTCCGGTACGCTCCGCAAGCTCCCTCAGGCGATCCTTTGCCACGCGCTGATTGACTCCGGCAGCGACGGCTGGAATCAGGCAGTTTTCCTCAAGAGTCAGATCGGGAATGAGATTGTGGAGTTGAAAAACAATGCCGATCTCGTGGCGAAGCAGGCTCAGCAGATCGCGATGGCGATCGACCTCGATGCCGTTGACCCATACGCTGCCGCGGTCGGGCGTGTCCAATCCGGCGATCAGGTGCAGCAGCGTGCTCTTTCCGCATCCCGAGGGACCGCAAAGCGCGACAGAGTGGCCCTCGAAGCAAGCGAAATCGATGCCCTTGAGGACCGTGACTGCGCCGTCGTCGTAGCTCTTCCAAAGATCTGCCGTGCGCACAACCATGCTGCGGCTTTCCTCTGCGTGCAAAACAGGAGTCATTCGAAACGCAGCGCCTCCACCGCGCGAACCCGCATGGCATAGATGGCCGGATAGAGCGCGCCGCCCACACCGGTCAGCAGCGTGAGCACAAGCACCACCAGCATGAGCAGCGGGTGAATCGACGGGTCAATGTAGCCGTCAAGGGCAGGAATCGACTTCAGCGCGTAAAGAATGCAGACCCCTGCAAGCAGGCCGGCCGCGGCGCCAAGAGCCGTAACCCAGGCGGCTTCACCAAAGATCACTGCGCCGATCTGCGCGTGGGAGAATCCGTTGACGCGCAGGATCGCGATCTCGCGAATCCGCGTGAAGACCGACATAATCATGGTGTTGGCGACACCGAGTCCGCCGAGCAGAAGGCCGCATCCGCCCACCGCCCAGGCCGTGGCCTTGAGAATTCTGAACTGCGAATAGGTGCGGCTGAACTCCGAATCATTCAGCGCAATCAGGTCGGGATACTTTGCCTGCACCATCCGATTGAAGGCCGCGGCCTCATCCCGGTTACGCAGCTTCACCGTGACCACGGACGACGTTCCCTCCTTGTGAAAGAAGGTTTGCGCAGCGGCGAGGGGCATAAAAACTCCGCCGTCTTCAAAGCCGTTGGTGGTCTTTACAACGCCCATCACGCGAAAGGTGGAGTGGCCCAGTTGCACGCGGCTGCCGACAGAAGCGGATAGAAACTCCGCCGCGCGCGCGCCCAGCACCACGTCGTCTGGATTCCGCGCAAAATCGCTCCGATCGCCTGCGATCCAGGTTGCCTTTTGGATGCGGGCATCGGTTGGCTCGACGCCAAAGCAAGTAATGATGGGGTGTCCGGCGCTTGCCACCACACCGAAGAGAACGGCATTGGCGTGCGCCACCATCGGCAAGTTGGAGATTTCCGCAGCAGCACTGGCAGGAACGCTGCTGAAGAAGAGATCGGAGACATCGCGTTCAAAGACGATGATCTGGCTATCGTTGGAAAGTATGTTCGAGAACATTCCGATCGCGCCTTGCAGAATCGAAACCACCGTCAACATTGCCGCCACGCTGAAGGCGACTCCGGTGACGCTGATGAGAGAGCGGATGCGATGCCGGCGGAGATTGGTCACAATCAGCTTCAGGAAGATCAAGCCGGAACCTCCTCCACCTGCGCACTGACGCTCCGTGTGACGCGGTCGAGCTCTTCCTGCAGTTGCTCACCGAGCCGGGCAAGCAACTCCAGGCCAGGCCGCATGGCAAGCAGGCAGCACAGCGATTTTCCGCCGAGCGCGATGAAGCGCGTGAGACGCTCAACCGCCGCGTCGATTCCGATGGCGGTTGCGAGGTTGGGCCGGCCCAGCGTGGCGTCACGGGCCGGCGTCTTGCCCGATTGCCCCGCATCCTGAAGCACATCCTTGAGATCGTCGAGGATCTGGTAGCCGAGACCCCAGTAGACTGCGATTCTGTCGATGAGCTGAAGTTCGCGGGCGGAAGCATTCCCAAGCATGGCGGGCAGCGCCAGTGTGAGGCGGATCAGCGAAACCGTCTTGCCGCGGGCAATTCTTTCGGTGGTTTCTCTGGTATGGGGCAAGGTCGCATAGTGCAGATCGAGACTCTGGCCGTTCAACAGGCCATCGGCGCCGAGGCAGTGCTCGACGAAGGCGAGAATCTTCGGCTGCGCCGCTGGAGGGCAGCCCGCCACAGCGCGCCAGGTGAGCGCGTAGGCGCGATTGATGAGCGCGAGAGCGGTAAGGATAGCGCCCTCTTCACCGAAGATCAGATGCGCGCAGGCTGCGCCGCGGCGCTCCAGCGCATCGTCCATGCAGGGCAGATCGTCGAACAAGAGAGACGCGGTGTGAAAGTACTCAAGCGCCACGGCGAGCTGTTCGGCGCGCTCGGCGCCGAGACCATAGGCCGTCGCCATGGCAAAGACGAGTTGTGGGCGGATGAGGCTTCCGGGGTTGCCAAGAACAAAGCGCAGAGCACGTTCAAAGCTCGGATCGAGACCCTGCGATAGCGGGAACGAAGAACGCAATGCTTCCCCAAAAAAGCTTGCATGAGATGGATTCATAACTTGCTGCGATGGCACTGTCACCCTCGACGTCCTGGGTTGAATGACGGCGTCTTGGCACCGGGAAATTGGCTATTGTGAACAAGTGGAACTCGACGGCCTCTTCGAGTTACTCATAAGACGTGTGTACAGTCCTGATGGAAAGCAGGCAAGTCATGATCTTTTGATGAAGTCTCATTCATTTTCGTTGCGCGGCCCAGGGTTTGCCTGGACAGGGAACTGGAAATGAATCGCATCAACGCCGCCAAAGTAATATTTCTTCTTATCAAAGGGCGATATTGGCGATTGGAATGCGCGCTGGTCCTTGCAATCAGCCTACGCGAACGAAATGACAGATCGCGAACGCCAAAATGACAATGTGTTCATTTTTGCAATCTCGGCACGCGGCTGCTCCTGTCCTCAGCGGCCAGACACCCTATCAAATGACCGAGCAAATGCTCTAAGATCCCCTCATGCGGCTTCTGCTTGTTGAAGATGAGATCGATATTCAAAGCTTCCTGCGGCGCTCACTGGAAGAGGCAGGATACGAAGTAGGGATTGCCGCCGATGGAAAGACGGCGCAGCAGCTAGCTGTCGACGGCGCGTTTGACATCCTGGTTGTCGATCTGGGTTTGCCCGATATGGACGGAATCGACCTTATTCTCAAACTTCGTCAGCGGGGTGTTCGAGCACCGGTTCTGATCTTGTCTGCGCGCCGGTCTGTGGACGACCGGGTTCGCGGCCTGGAGCAAGGCGGTGACGATTACCTGACCAAGCCCTTCGCGCTCGCGGAGCTGCTCGCCCGTCTGCGCAATCTGTTCAAGCGCAACAGTCCGTCGCCAGCCGAGGCAACAAAGTTGCGCGTGCTCGATCTTGAGCTGGATCTGCTGCGCCGCGAGGCCACACGCGCAGGCCGGACGCTGCAACTGACGCAGCAGGAGTTTGTACTTCTTGAGTACCTGTGCAGGAATGCGGGGCGGGTGGTGACCCGCTCGATGATTCTCGATCAGGTGTGGGGCATTCGCATTCAGACGGACACGAATGTAGTCGATGTCCACATTTACCGGCTGCGCGGAAAGGTGGACGGCGCGGGCCAGCAACCGCTGATTCGGACGATGCGAGGTGTGGGCTATGTCCTCAGAGACCGTTAAGCCGCGGATCCACAGCGCCGCGTGGCGCATCTCCTGCTGGGCGACTGTCGCATTTGCCTTTGGCACTCTTCTGGTATTCGTCTTTCTTCATCGTTTTGTTGCCAGCGACATTCAACGGCGCAGTGACGTCTGGCTGTCCGGCGAGGTGGAAACGCTTGGCGATGTAGCCGAACGGACGCCGAAGGGCGCGCTTTACGACCGCGTCGTGAGCGAGGTAGCGGAGCTGGCCGAGCGCGAGGTATCGAACAGGCGAGCCACAGAGAAGGTGCCCAGCAATTCGGTGTTTTTTCTGCAGGCAGGAAGCGACGGTTCTCTCACTTTGTGGGTTGGTGCGGGAGATGGAGAGCCTTATCTCCGTGCGATTCAAAAAACCAGGATTCTTCCTGACCTGCCAACCGATCTGCATGTCGGCGGCATCGCTGTTCCCTTTCGCGTTGTCTCGATTGCTCTCGAGGATGGCAGTCATGTCTATCTGGGCTTGTCGGAAAAAGATGAGTTGCGCGTCCTGAATCGACTGCGCCTGCGCTTCTTTCTGCTGTGGCTGTTGCTGGTTTTGCTTGGATTCGGCATTGTGTTCTTTACCACGCGGCGCATGCTGGGTCACGTTCGGGAGATTACGGAGGCCGCCTCGCGCATCGGGCATTCCGACCTGACCGCGCGCGTGCCAACCACGCGGCGTAACGACGAGGTCGGCCAGCTTGCATTCACCCTCAATGTCATGCTCGATCGCATCGAGAGTTCGATGCACCAGTTGCACACAATCACTGACTCACTGGCCCACGATCTGCGCAGCCCCCTCACGGCAATTCGCGGAAAACTCGAGATGTCGCTCCGCTATATGGCAGACGAGGAACATGCCGATCCAATCGTTGCCGCCATTGAGGAACTGGATCGCCTGACAGACTTCCTCAACAAATCGCTCGATGTAGCCGAAGCGCGCGCCGACGCTCTTCGCATCTCGCGAAGCGAAATCGCACTGAACGAATTGCTGAAGACGATGATCGATCTGTACGAGCCATCGATGTCGGAGAAAGGGATCACCATCGGGCTCAGGTGCGAAGGCGAAGTCAAGGTCCTTGCCGATGCGGCGCTCCTGCACCGCATGATTGCCAACCTTCTCGACAATGAGTTGAAGCACCTGCCTCATGCCTGCCAAGTGACGATCTCAGTGCGGCAGGAAGACGATCACGCTTCACTGACCCTGGAAGATAACGGACCGGGATTCGATCCGTCGGTCCTTCAGAATGTATTCGAGCGGCGGGTCAAAGGACGCAACTCTGATGGGCACGGTCTTGGCCTGGCGTTCGTCGACGCTGTTGCGCGCGCTCACGGAGGAGCGGCGAAGGCGGCAAACCGCGAAGACGGTGGCGCGCGCATCGTGATTACACTCCCGCTCACTGCCGGGGACTTTGCCGGCCAGGCGGACCCGATCGCGCATCAGATTGGCACTGCCGCGTGAGAGATCCCGGAGCGCACAAAAGGATGTGCGCGTCCCGGTATGGTTTTCGGGGTGGATCGATCGTTGATGCTGGTTCAATACCTGGGCAATGAAGGATCCACCTCATTGGACCACGCCATAATGCCCCCTGCTAGGTTCGAGACCTTTGAATAGCCCGATTGCCGGAGGAACTCGGCGGCGCGCTGGCTGCGCGCGCCGAATTTGCAATACACCACGATCTCGCGCTCGCGATCGATCTCGTGGAGCCGATGGGGAATCTGTCCGAGCGGAATCAGCGTTCCGCCGATGTTGGCGATTTGATACTCGAACGGCTCGCGCACATCCAGAATGAACAGGTCTTCGCCTGCATCCATGCGGCGCTTTACCTCCGCCGCCGTAAGTTGGGGAACTCCATTCATGATTCTGATTTCCTCTTGTATTGACGGCGCAATGCCGCAGAATTGCTGGTAGTCGATCAACTGGGTGAAAGCGGGATGGGCGCCGCAGATCTGGCAATCGGGATTCTTGCGCAGCCTGACTTCGCGGAAGCGCATGTTGAGCGCGTCAACGAGCAGCAGCCGCCCGGCCAACGTTGTTCCTTTGCCCAGAATCAGCTTGACGGTCTCCGTAGCCTGAATGACTCCGACGAGGCCAGGCAAGACGCCCAGCACACCGCCCTCGGCGCAACTCGGCACAAGCTTTGGCGGCGGCGGCTCCGGATACACGCAGCGGTAGCACGGCCCGTCCCTCGCGGCAAAGACGCTGGCCTGGCCCTCGAAGCGAAAGATCGATCCGTACACATTCGGCTTGCCAAGGAGCACACATGCGTCGTTGACCAGATAGCGCGTGGGAAAGTTATCCGTGCCGTCGGCCACGATGTCGTAGTCCTTCAGGATGTCGAGGGCGTTCGCGCTCGAAAGTTTCGTGTCGTGTTTGACGAGGTTGAGATCCGGGTTGAGCGCCTGAAGTTTTTCCGCCGCCGAGTCCAGCTTCCTGCGCCCGATGTCGTTTGTCGAGTGAAGGATCTGCCGCTGCAGGTTGCTCGCGTCGACCACGTCGAAGTCCACCAGGCCTAGTGTGCCGACTCCCGCAGCCGCGAGGTAAAGCGCGAGGGGAGAGCCCAGCCCACCGGCGCCCACGCACAGGACGCGCGCCGCTTTCAGCCTGCGCTGACCCTCCTCGCCCACCTCGGGCAGGATCAGGTGGCGCGAGTAGCGCAGAAGCTCGTCTTGGCTCAGTTCGGGCAGTTCCATGGTTGCAGTTGTAACTTGCGCGATTTCGATTGGCAATTGAAGTTCAGCCAGGGGTCTATCGTGGAGCTCGCATCAAAATGATTTTGGACTTCCAGAGAAGCTTTGGCGCGTTTCGTGCGGGAGCCCGTTGAAGAACCTGTTTATATTTTCAACGGAATTCAGGAACTTTGCACCCATTATTTTGATTCAAACTGAGTCTCCTGCGACTCAAGGATCTCAATCCGCTCCGCGACAAATCGTTTATCTTCCTCGGCATTACCCGCCAGCAGAAACGAGTGGATTGCCGCGGCCTTGCCGAGCGCCACCGCAACGATGACATAGGAACAACCGATCCAATGCGCTTCAGCAAGATCTGCCTGCGACCACTCGGCCGGATGATCCGGATGCGAGTGATAGAAGCCGCCGATGCTCAGGCCCCGTCCGCGGGCCTCGCGTTCAATCTTCACCAGTTCCGCCGGAGCAATGCTGTAGCGGTTGCGCGCCGAGTCAGTTCGCGTGTTGCGCGCCTTGACGGATGCCTCGATCCGCCAGCCGTCGGCGGCCGGCGTCCCCAGCAGCGCGCCACAGCACTCGCGCGGATAGGTCTCCTCACCGTGGGCGCGGATCGCATCATAGACGGCTCTGGTCAATTGCAAAACGCTCATACTTCCTCGCAGGAGAGGTCGCAACAACAGATTAAGCTCTCGGGATTTTGTTTGCATGGCGTGCGGCCGTGAGTGCGCGGTCATCGACGCGTTCTGCACTTTGGACGCCATGGTCAGTAGCAGGATTTATGATGATCGGGAAATGTCTGCTTCCGGCCAGTCGTTCACACGTGCGAATCACTTGCGGAAATCCAGCGTGGATCGGCGTACTGCACTGAGAGCCATCGGCATGTTTGCAGCGGCAGAATCGATTGCGCCGGTTGCAGTTTCAGCCGCGGCCGTTCTTCAACATGCAAACGGGCCGGCAGCGCCGCTGCCTCCCTCGCCGACCTTGCCCGATCCGCTCATCTTTCGCAACGGCGATCGCGTGCGCAATCCTCACGATTGGCGGCGGCGGCGCTTAGAGATACTTGCGACGGCCACCGCTCAGATGTACGGAGTTGCGCCGTCTGCTCGTGGCCTGCGTTTTGAGGTGATGGAGCGAGACGGCGATGCATTCGGCGGTCTCGCGCTGCGCAGGCAGGTGAAGCTCTTGTTCAAGGGCAGCAGCGATGGGCCGTCGGCCGATCTTTTGCTGTATGTGCCGCGGCACGTGCGCCGGGCGCCTGTGATTCTGGGGTTGAACTTCTGGGGCAACCAGACGGTTTGCTCCGATCCTGGAATTCGATTGAGCGAGCGGTGGGTCGAGTCGGGGCGCAATCCTTTTATCGATCTCTCGTGCGTGGTCGATCATCGCGCCACCGAACGCTGCCGCGGGATCGACGCGCGGCGCTGGCCAGTGGAGAATATCCTTGCGCGCGGCTATGGGTTTGCGACCATGTATCGCGGCGACATTGATCCCGATGTCGCCGATGGCCGCGTTCCCAGCCTGCGCAACGCCTATCCGGAGTTGCAAAGCCGCGGCGACAACTTTGCCGCCATCGGCGCATGGGCGTGGTCGCTCAGCCGCGCGCTCGATTATCTGGAGACCGACCGGGCAGTGAACGCGAGCCGCGTGGCAGTGTTCGGATGGTCGCGCCTGGGCAAGGCCGCGGTGTGGGCAGGAGCCAGTGATCCGCGCTTCGCCGCCATCATCAGTCACGAGTCGGGCGCTGGCGGCGCCAAGTTGTTCCGCCGCGATGTGGGCGAGGATATTCACCGGCTGAACACGCATTTCCCATATTGGTTCTGCGCCAATTTCAAGGCATACGACGGAATGGATCGCGAACTGCCCTTCGATCAGCACCTGATTCTTTCCTGCATTGCGCCGCGCCCGCTGTACATCGGCAGCGCGGCGGGGGACACACTCTCCGACCCCGAAGGCGAATTCACGTCGGGCGTGCTGGCATCGCGGGTGTACAGATTTCTGGGATTCGATGGCCTGAGCACGACCACCATGCCGCCTGTAGGCAGGTCCATCGCAGGACGAGTCAGCTACCAGATACGTCCCGGCGGGCACGATGTGCTGGACTATGACTGGGGAAAGTATCTGGATTTTTTCGATGTCTGGCTCAAAGCCGGCGGCCACGCGGCCCTAGAGACTTAGCCGCATTCAGAAGAATGGCACACAATCGTCGCAATGATGTGCCGTCCCGGACGTAATGCTTTCGGGCGCTGGGGAAGGTTTTCGTGCTCCGCATTACCGAGCCTCAAGTTCTCGCGGCCAGAGTACCGTTGCGTCGGTTATCGACACAAAGCCATTCGTATCTTTTCAACATTCGCGCTCATTTATCCTCTCTCTGCGCGCTCATGCGATCGCCGCGGATGAACATCGCCAGGCAACTGTCCCGGTTCGCAATGGACGGTATAATTTTCTCTATCTCATCGCAAGGAAGTCCCCGTGGGCTGGTTTGAGGCACATTTTCGGAAGCCAGACCGAAAAGTGCCGTGCGGTACGAGCGTGATCAAGCAAGCCCTCTTCGTTTTACTCATCGCAGTCATCTCAAGTCCCGCGGCATCGCAGGTCGGGCCGAGGTCTCTTCTTGCAGGCCCGATCGACGAAAGCAGGCTGGTTACGCTGCACGGAAGCGTGCATCCGCTTGCGCGCCCGGCGAACGACCTTGGCCCGGTGAGCGACTCCTATGCGACCGGACGAATGCTTCTTCTGCTCAATCGCCCGCCCGAGCGGAAAGCCGCGCTCCAGCAGTTTCTTCAGGACGTTCACACGCCAGGCTCGCCGAGCTTTCACAAATGGCTTTCGCCGCCGCAGTTCGGCCAGCAGTTTGGTCCCGCCGATACGGACCTCAAGGCCGCTTCGGAGTGGCTTGCGGCGCACGGATTGCAGGTGATGGGTGCATCGAAGGGCCGGCAATTCATCGAGTTTTCAGGGACCGCCGGAGGCTTGCGCGCAGCGTTCCACACCCGGATTCACCGGTACCTTGTCGATGGCCAGACGCACTATGCCAACGCGACCGAGGTCAGGATTCCTCTGGCGCTGGCAGCTCTCGTCAGGGGCGTCTCGCCGATGAACGACTTTCGCGCCCAGCCCCAACTGCAGGTCGTTGGACAGGGGCAGATTGCGCGCGGGCCCAGGCCCAAAGCGCCGCTGTGGACGGCGCCCAACCAATACGGCACATCGAGCCCCTACGAGTTCACCGTCGCTCCCGAAGACCTCGCCACGCAGTACGACCTTGCGCCTCTCTATCAAGCCGGAATCGACGGGACAGGACAGACGATCGCCATTATCAACGAATCCAACGTCGACCTGAGTCTGGTCCGGAACTTTCAGCAACTCTTTGGCCTGAACGGAACCACGCCGCGGGTGGTGATCGACGGCAACGATCCAGGCGATCTGCAAGGCGTCGATGTCGAGGCCTACCTCGACGTTGAGGTAAGCGGCGCGGTGGCACCCAAGGCAACGGTAGACCTGTACATCGCCAGCGCCGGCGATCTGATCGATCCCCTCGCGCTGGCTGCGGTTCGCGCGGTGGACGATAACCAGGCTTCAGTGCTGAGCGTGAGTTTTGGCAGTTGCGAGTCCGGCCTAGGCACGGCGGGCAACCAGTTTTGGGAGTCGCTGTGGGCGCAGGCCGCCGCCCAGGGACAGACGGTTCTCGTATCGTCAGGAGATAGCGGTTCCGCGTGCGTCTCACAGTACCCGGCCGTGAATGGACTCAGCTCTACTGCATGGAACATCGCGGTGGGCGGCACGGACTTTTACTACTCCGATTATGCTTCCGGTGGCGCCAGCGCCAGTACGCTCTGGAATTCGGCGAACGATGCCCAACTGGGATCGTTGAAGGCTCCGCTGACCGAGCAGGCCTGGAACGATCCCTTGGGCTTCAATTTGATTCCCGACAGCATCGCGCGCGGTGAATCTGCAGGGGGCGGAGGCGGGGCAAGCAACTGCGCCACAGAGGATTCCCAGAGCAACTGTGTCGCAGGCTATCCCAAACCCTCGTGGCAAGCCGGGGCAGGCGTGCCAGCCGATGCCGTGCGCGATATTCCCGACGTTTCACTGTTCGCGTCGAACGGCGCCAACCTGAGCGCCTACGCCATCTGCGCCTACGCGGGCGACTGCGCTCTGGGATCTGGCGCAAGCGCCGAGGTGACTCTGGTCGGCGGCACATCTGCATCGGCCCCGGCCATGGCCGGCATCATGGCGCTCATCAATCAAAAGTATGGCCGCCAGGGTCAGGCAGACTTCGTGCTTTATCCGCTGGCCAGGCAAAAGCCGGCAGCTTTTCACGACATCACGCTCGGCGGTAATTACTACTATCCTTGCGGCAACCCATCGGGCGCGACCGATCCGAACTGCGCCCTGCAGTGGAATGGTTACTACGGCACCAAGCTCTACCCGGCCGGCCCCGGATACGACATGGCCACGGGCCTCGGCTCGGTGGACGCGAATGTTCTGGTGAACAACTGGAACGCGATCTCCTTCACGCCCACAACAACCACGCTGCAATTCCCCAGCAGCAGCATTGTCCACGGCACGCAGGCATCGATCACTGCATCCGTGGCGGCGGCTTCGGGGTCCGGAACGCCGACCGGCAATGTCACCGTGCTGGCGAATGGCGCTTATCCAGCGGGCCCGTCGCAAACCGTCATTCCGCTGACGAATGGCACAGGCGCGACCGGCTTTTATCTGCCCGGCGGCGAGTATCAACTCACCGGCAGCTACAGCGGCGACGGAACCTTCGCCGCCAGCACCTCGCAGCCGGTGTCGCTCACCGTTACGCCTGAGCCGTCGAATATCAACTTCTGGATGAATAACTATTCCAAGACAATCGCGGCCGGCGGCTCGGTGCCGTACAACGAGCCCTTTCAGCTCAATATCGAACCCACCGGCGTCAGCGTCGGACCTACCGTCACCCAGAACGGCATAGCCACCGGCACTGCCGTGTTTGCTCTCGATTCCGCGACCGCAGCTGTTGCGCTCAACAGCGTGGGAGTCGCAAGCTGGATACCGCCGCTCCTGTCCGTCGGCACGCATACCGCAAGCGCCAGCTACTCCGGCGACCCCAGCTTCAAGGCTTCATCCTCAACGCCAGTGACTTTCACCGTCAGCAAAGGCTATCCATCAGTGAACATGTCCATCCTGGCACCCGCGGCAGGTGCCCGCTGGATATTGAGTCCCGGCGGCAGCCTGACAGCGACGGTCACCGTAGGCCCGTTGTATGGCATGTCCTCGTCGAGCAGTCTGGCCCCATTCGGCGCGGCTCCCACAGGCACGGTGACCGTCTGCCTGAATAGCAATTTCAATGTTGGCGGCAGTCCGTGCACCAACCCGCCCTACGCAATTACAGCCACTCTTCAATCGCCGAGCGGAATCCATAGCCAATACTCCTCAGCAACGGTCACGTTTACCAACCTGGCAACCGGGGATTACATGCCGCAATTCACTTACAGCGGCGACGCCAACTGGCAAGCCTACGGACTTTTTTACATTGCCTACGTCAATGTCCAAAGCTATACCCCTTTGCCCGCATCGACAACGACACTGACGATCTCGCCCACCAGCATCTTGGGAGCGCAGAAGGCTCTGATGACTGCCACTGTCACCGGCTCGGGAAGCTCGGGCACCGCGCCCACCGGCGAAGTCGATTTCTACGACAACGGAAGTTTTCTTGCCTATAGCTACCCCACCGCCGCGAAAACAGGCGCGACAAGTACAACTGCTTTCAACATCGACTCGGCCGAGTTGCAAAACAGCGGCGCCAACCAGATCACCGCAATCTTCTATGGCGACAAGAACTATGGTCCGTCCACGAGCAACACAGTGACCGTCACGGCCGACCAGACCGGCCTCGGCAACTTTACCCTCGCCCCGCAGGCATCGGTGGTGACGGTGAAGTCGGGCAGTTCGGAAACCGTAGGCCTGAATCTTGCCGCCGTCAACAACTTCAGCGGCACGCTCAGCCTCACATGCACGCCTTCATCGAGCCTGTTCTCGTGCAGCGTGAATCCAATATCCACATCGCTCAACGGCACAGCCACGGCGACAGTTATGATCGCAGCCACGCGCCCCGGCGTTGCCGCCAGCCTCGGTTCCGCGCGTGGCCGGCGCCAGCCAGGCTTGCTCGCTACGGGAGCAACTCTGGCCTTTTGTTTCTGGTTCGCCATCCCCCTGGGCAAACGGCGCTGGATGGCAATTGTGTTTCTTCTGCCGCTGTTCTCCACGCTTTTCCTGGCCGGCTGCGGCGGAAGCCTTAAGAGCACAAGCTCGCCACCCGCAAATGGGACTCCGATCGGCACGTACAGCATTGTCGTCACCGGCACGGCCAACGGCATCGTGCACAATGCCGCGATCACTGTGGCCGTGCAATAGCGTCCGCTAATTTGCCGGGGCTTGTGGATCTGCCGGATCGGGCAGGATTCGTCCCGGAAGACGCAGCATTGTGCTGATCGTTGTTGCCGATACGGGCCGCGAAAAGAGGTATCCCTGGCCGAAGCGGCAGCCAAGCTGCCGGAGCAGAGCATACTGCTCGCGGGTTTCGATTCCTTCCGCGACCACGTCCATGCCCATGACACGCGCCAGCTCCACGATGGTGCGCACAATCTGGAGTGGTTGTTCGCCCTCGGTCATGCGCGTGATAAACGAGCGATCGATCTTGAGCACGTCAAAGGGCAGCGAGTGCAGATGATTCAAGGAGCTGTACCCCGTGCCGAAGTCGTCCATCAGCAGCGAAACGCCCAGCCGGCGCAGGCTGCCCAGCACCTCCATCGCCGTGTCGGGATCGGGAATCAGGCTCGATTCGGTCATTTCGAGGCCGAGTTGCTGGCTTGAGACTCCAGTACGGCGCAGCAGCGCCTCCACGTGATCGGCAAGTCCCTCGCGGGCGAACTGCCGTGCCGACAGGTTGACGCAAACGCGCGGCGCGGCGCGCTCAGGATCCTCGGCACGCCACTGCCGGATCTGGTGGCAGGCCTCCGACAAGCCCCAATCGCCGATGGGAAGAATCAGTCCCGTCTCCTCGGCGACGGGGATGAAATCCATGGGCGGAACCAGTCCGCGATCTGGATGCTGCCAGCGAATCAGCGCCTCCAGGCCGGCGATGCGGCGGGTCGCCAGTTCGACCTCCGGCTGGTAGTAGAGGACGAATTGTCTTTTTTCGAGCGCCCGGTGCAGGTCCGTTTTGCGCGGCCAGATTTCTGTCCCCGGCTGTGCGCGGCGCTCTTGCCGCTGGCGGTGTCTGTTGAGCGCCTTGCGGAGTTTGCGAAGCTCCAGTTGGCTGGCGGCAATGTCGGCCAGGCTCTCCAACATGCGCAGCTCGGTGACAGCCATGGGCCGGCGCGGCTGGCACGAAAAAACGGTCAGCGCGCCCAGGATCCTGCCGTCCGAGGACCGCACCGGGGCGCTGGCGAAAGACAGCGCATCGAGCCGCCGCAGAGGCAGGCGACGCACCCGCCATTCGGGATCGTCGTTGATGTTCGGGACCACCACTGGGCCGTCCTCGGCCAGTACGCGCTCAAAGACCGAGTTCTTTCGCGGCAGCTCCCGCACCGGCTCGCCCCAGTACGACTTGATCCAGACCCGGCTCTCGTCGGCGAAGCCCAGCAAGACCGTGTCGGCTTTGAAATACTCGGCCGCCATGCTGGTGATGGTGTCAAAGCATGTCTCGGGCGGTGTGTCGAGAATTCCGGTTGCGGTTAAAGCCTCAAGTCTCGCGGCCTCTTCCTGTGGCCCCGTGTTGCCGATCGCGAGTTGAACTTGTGCCATTGTCTTCTCCAGGCCCATGAAATTCCATCCGGCCGCCCGATGGATTCGAGATTCACGCTCCGCTTGCACTTCACGGTGAGCAATGCGAACGCTTTGTATGGTCAGCGTTCGTCATCCGTTGCTCTCGCGCAGCAAGATCGCGGCGGCCTTTGCTCCATGCGAGGCTGCGGATTCCTTGTCTCTCTTATCGGGGAAAATATCCAATCCGTGAGGTTACGCTCGGACAACCTCCGCCGGGTACGCACGACGGCATACACGGTGGTCAGCGATTACTTTTGTTCGTTCGCTTGTCCTGTTTCGGTCCAAAGAAAGGTGAGCTGGTCGGTTCCGTCCTGAATCTCCTGTTCCACGCTCACCCCGGCCGAGTGTCCCCCGTCGACACTATAGTGCAGCAAAATCGGACGGCCACTTGACGAATCCGCTTGCAGGAGCGCAGTCATCTTGCGCGCGTGCAGCGGATCGACGCGCGTGTCGCTGGCCCCGGTAAAGAAAAACACCGCCGGGTAGGCCGTTCCTTTCTTCACGTTCTGGTAAGGAGAGTACTTGAGGAGATATTCGAACTGCCCGGCGTCCTCCGCCGATCCGTACTCCGTGGTCCAGAGCCGTCCATCTTCAAACTTCTGATAGCGCAGCATATCGAGCAACGGATAGCCGCACTCGACGGCTGCAAACAGATCGGGCCGCTGGGTGATCGAGGCGCCCATCAGCAGTCCGCCGTTCGACCGGCCCATGATGGCGAAGCGCGGTGGCGAGGTGTACTTGTTGGCGATCAGGTACTGGGCCGCGGCAAACCAGTCGTCGAAGACGTTCTGCTTTTTCGCGAACATGCCCTGCTGGTGCCAGCTCTCGCCGTACTCGCCGCCGCCGCGCAGGTTGGGCAGCGCAAACCAACCGCCCAGCTCCATCCATTCGGCAAAGACTGGATTCCACTTCGGCAGCTCGTTGACCTCGAATCCGCCGTAGCCTGTCATCAATAGCCGTTCCGTTCCGTCCTGCTTCAGCCCTTTCCTGCCCGCGATGAACATCGGCACGCGCGTGCCGTCCCGCGAAGTATAGAAGACCTGCTTCAGCTCGAATTGACTGCTGTCGAAGGGAACCTTCGGCCGGGCGAAGACTTCGCTCTTGCCGGTGGTTGTATCCAGGCGGTAGATCGTTGGCGGCGCAATGAAGGACTCGAAGCTATAGAAGCCGTAGCGATCGATCGCGCGCCCCTGGAGCACTGTTGCCGAGCCGATACCGTCGTAGCTCACTGTGCCGGCTGCTTTGCCGTCCAGCGTATAGACCGTCGTCTCTGCCTTCACATCGTGCAGACGCTTCACGTAGAGCTTGCTGCCCACAATATTGAAAGCGTCTATGGCGTCCTCTCCTTCAGGCACGACCGTGGTCCACACATCGGGCATGATGCCGGGATCGGCCTTGAGAATTCGCCCGTTGGGTGCTTTGTAGTCGGTCTTCACATACCACGCGCCCCGCGCATGGATCGCGGAGAAGCGCGAGTCGACGCCCCAGACCAGCACGTCGAAGTAGGCATTTGGTTTTGTCAGATCGCGAAACACGATGTCCACTCGCCTGGCCGGCACGCCCCGGTCGATTTCGACCACAAGATAATGCCCGTCAGCGGTCACGTAGGCACTCAGCAGGTCGCTCGGGCCCAGCGATTCGCCGCGAAACTCGTGGCCAAACAGCAGCGTGTCGTGCGAAACACGCTCGCCCCAGCGGTGTTCATAGAGAAGCGTGCCCCTGGCGTCCATGCGCGCGTAGTAGAGGCCGCTCCCGTCAGCGGTAAAGCCTACGGACTGGTAGTTCGCGCTCGGCAGTTCGTCCTGAAGGGTCTTTCCCGTCTTCACGTTGAACACGCGCACGGTGGTTTCGTCCGCGCCGCCCTCGCGCACTTCGTACGCCACCAGTGTTCCGTCGCGCGATACGTCGTCGAGAACCACCGACGTGTTGGGATCGCGGCTGAGCTGCGCCGGATCAATGAGCCGCTCATCTTTCCCTGCCCAGCCGTGGCGCACGTAAATCGAGGCCTGCTCTTCGCTGGCCAGCAGCTTTTCAAAGAAGAGATCGTTGCCGCGCGCAATCGGCAGGCCCCAGCTCGCCACGTGCTCCAGTTGGTCCAGACCGGCAGCAATTTGCGGACGGATGCGCGCCTGCTTCATATAGCGCGCCGTGTAGACATTTTCGGCATCGACGAACGCTTTGGTCTGAGGGCTGTTGGCGTCTTCGAGCCAGCGGTAGTTGTCCACCACCTTCGTGCCGAAATAGTCGTCCGTCACCGGAGCAGCCTGCGCCCTGGGCGGAGCTGGCAGCAGGATTCCGCCGCGCCCGTGAGTTGCCTGGCCCGCGGCCATCGATCCCATGCACAGAACAAGTCCAAACCTGAGTCCAAACCTGAGAAAAGAACTCATGGCAACAGCATACGCGCCGGCAAAGATCGGTTATCGCGCGCCGCAGGCGTCCTTATAGAATCGACAGCAGTGGCAAGTTCGTCTCCAAATCCTGCCCCCCAGCGACAGGTTCTTGCCGATGGGGTGGAAACACAACCGTCGCCTCGCGCGCGCTCCCTTTGGGCGCGCCTTTTGAGCGCGCTTCGTCCCACGCACGCTCACTCCGCATTTTCCGCATCGGTCCTGCTCGCGGCATCCTCCGTTGCATCGGCCCTCGTAGGTCTGGCTCGCGGCAAATATATCGCCTGGATCTTCGGCGCAGGCCCGCACACCGACGCCTACATGGCTGCGTTTCGCCTGCCCGACCTGATGAATAATTTCCTCGTCGGGGGCGCAGTCAGCATCACCTTCGTTACCATCCTCAACCGCTACCGCGAACGCGGCGAAGAAGACGAAGGCGAGCGGGTACTCTTCATTGTTTTCAACCTGATGGTCATCGTGCTTGCGGTCGCGTCGATCGCTCTGATGTTTCTTGCCGCGCCCTTCATTCGCTGGACCAATCCCGGTTTTCCGCCGAGTCAGGTTGCTCTTAGCGCTCACATGACGCGCATTTTGCTTCCCGCGCAGATTTTTCTCTTTGCCGGCAGCGTGCTCGGAGCTCCTTTGCTGGTTCGCAAGCAGTTTGCCTACCAGGCTGCGACACCGATCCTTTATAACCTGTCGATCATTCTGTTCGGCGTAATGCTTCACCGCCGGCTTGGCATTTCCGCGTTAGCCATCGGCGCTACCGCAGGGTTCTTCCTCGGTTCTTTCGTCATCAACGCATGGGGAGCCGCGCACGCGGGCATCCGCTATCGCTGGAGCATCGATCTTCGTCATCCGGGCATCCGCATGTGGCTCTACATGACACTCCCGCTCATGTTTGGCTTCACCCTGCCTTTTCTCGATCAATATTTTGCCGGCTTTTATGCGTCGCGCGGCACCGGCGATATCACGCGGCTGGCGAACGCCAAGCAGCTCTTTTCCGCACCCATGTCGATGTTGGCTCTTGCTGCCGGAGTTGCCTCCATGCCCTTCTTCGCGCAGCTATGGGCGGCGGAAAAACGCTACGAGTTCGCCACCGGAGTCGCCAACTCGGTCTCGCGCGTCATTGCATTGGGTCTGCTTGGCTCTTCGCTCATGATTGCGCTCTCGCACGCTATCGTCGATCTGGTCTTCGGTGGTGGCCATTTCGCGCCCGGCGACGTCGATTTGACGGCATTGTTCTTTGCCCTGTACACGATCTCTCTTTTCGCGTGGTCTGCACAGGCCATCTATGCCCGCGCGTTCTATGCCGCGGGCATTACCTGGCTTCCCATGCTGGCCAGCACCGTGATCCTCGTAATCGCCTTTCCGCTGTACGGACTCGGTTACAGCGCTTGGGGCGCTGCAGGATTGGCGATTGCCTCCGACTTGGGCATCGTTCTCCAGGCTGCGACTCTTGGCCTGTTGTTGCACCAGCGGCACATGGTCTCGCTCGCCAGCCTCGATTTTGCCGAGATGGGCCGCTGCCTGCTGGCCGGTTGCGCCGGAGGCGGCGCCGCGAGCCTGATCGCATGGGGGCTCCCGGCTTTCGCGCACCATCTGCCGGCTGTGGCCGCGCTTCGTCACGCGCGCTATTGGACGGACGCAATCATCCTCCTCGCCGGTGTCGCCGTGTGGGCTCTTGCAGCAAAGTGGACACTGGAAAAATCCGGCTCGGCCCTGCCGCGCGTTGCCATGAACCGGCTGGGGCTCGGTTGAAGGCCGTTCCGCGTTCACTTTTCACGGCGCGCGCCTGGAATCTCTCCCATTCTGCGAAGAAGCGGCGAGATGGTAAGGCCCTGCACAAAGATCGAGAAGGCAACAACCGCAAAGCTGACGCCGATCACACTTTCGTACAGGGGAACATCGGCGGAAAGACTCAGGGCGAGCGCAAGGGCCAATGCGCCGCGCAACCCGCCCCAAAACAAGATGTGCTGATGCTTGGCGCTGACGCGAAGTGACGAGCGGACGAAGAGCAGGCAGCAGGGATAAATGGCGGCTGCGCGGGCCAGCGTCACAAGCGCGATGGCCACGACCGCGGGCAGCCACACAGCCAGGAGATTCTGGCTGGCTTCGTGCATCCCGATCAGTAGAAAGACAAAAGAGTTTGCAAGAAATGCGGCGTACTCCCAAAAGGTCAGGATAGCTTCTTTGCCGCGGGGCGAGATCGTATTGGCCCACCGGGAATTGCGAATAAGTAGACCCGCCGTGATGGTGGCCAGAACGCCGGAAAATCCGAAATGGCCAGCGAGAAGAAACGATCCGTAGGCGGCGATGGTCGTCATGGCGGTTTCCACCAAGTGGTCCGTGGTCCGTCCGGCGAGCAAAAGCGCCAGAGTGGCGACGATTCCTCCGCAAAGAATTCCGCCGCCAACGGTTGTAAGAAGGCGAACGGCGATCTGCGCAGCGTCGAACCGCTGGCCGGAGGCAATAGCGACCACAACGCCGAACGCGACCGCTGCCGTGCCGTCGTTGAGAAGACTCTCCGATTCAATGAGCAGGCGCAATCGGCCGCGCGTCCCGGCTTCTTTGAAAGTGGCGATGACCGACACCGGATCGGTGGCCGCGATGAGCACACCGAAGACGAGCGCGGTGATCCACTGCCAGTGCACGAGATAGTGCATTCCGGCGGCAGTGAGGCCGGCAGACAACATGACGCCCAGCGTTGCCAGAACGGCGATAAGGGAAGAGTTCCGGCGCATCTCCTCCCAGGGAATATGGAACGCCGCCTCGAAAAGCAGCGGAGGCAGCAGCGCATAGAAGAGCAAATCCTTTGTGAGGACGACCTTGGGCGCGGCTGGAATGGCCGCCAGAACGATACCTGCCGCCACCAGGCCAACGCTGTAAGGCAGCCGGAGACGCCGGGTCAGCAGAGCCACCACGGCGGCTACCAGCAACAGCATGGTGACGGTTTGGACGTGAGCTTCCATGGTGACTGCGTGGCCGGCTTTCCGCAGCGCCGTGCGGCTCATGAGAGCACGAACAGGAGAGTTGGATCGCGAAGCCCTGCTGCGATGATACCGGCGAAATCGAACGTCTCCAATGGTCTTCTGGAGGCTGCGCAGGCGTTGCTGCCCGGGATGGCGCACCGGGAAACGCCATTCCGCCTATAATTTTCTCTTGTGAATCAAGCATTGCAAATGCGATGGCGCGCGGCAGGCCGAATGGCTGTGAAGGGCGCGCTGGTGGTGGCTTGCCTCCTGTTTTTGGGAGACGCTGCGCGTGGACAGGCGGATGCCGCGGGCAACGCTGCGCGGTCTTCCGTGATCCAGGACGCCGGCCGGGAGCGCGTGTTGCTGGTGCTGCCCTTCGACAACCGTACGGGGCAGCCGAGCCTCGATTGGATGCGCGAGGCAGCGGCGGAGATTTTGACCATGCGCTTCGCTTCGGCTGGATTTGAGCCGACGAGCCGCGCCGACCGCATGTACGCGCTGGATCATCTGGGGTTGCCGCAGGGCTTTCAGCCTTCGAGGGCCAGCTCGATCAAACTGGCGCAGACGCTTGACGCAGACTCGATTGTCGTGGGCAGCTACACGGTGGATGGAACGAATCTGACCGCCACGGCTTCGCTGGTGGACGTGCCGAACCTGCGCATGTTGCCGGCCGTGACTGCGCAGGGCGAGATGCGCGACATGATGGGCATCTTCAGCGCCTTGGCGTGGAAGCTGACGCGGCAGCTCGATCCCACGTTCGGCGTGGCCGAGGCGACGTTTGTGGCCGCGGGCAGGCAGATCCGGGTGGATGCGTTTGAGCAGTACATTCGCGGCGTCACAGAGCCGGACCAGGCCGAGCGCCTGCGCCACCTGCAACAGGCTGTGAAGTTGAGCCCCGGATTCGGTTCGGCGTGGATGGCGCTGGGCCGCGAGGACTACAACCAGCAGCAGTACGAAGAGGCGGCAGCGGCCTTTGCCAGGGTGGATCGCAACGGGGCCGACGGCCTGGAGGCCGGATTCTATCGGGGCCTTTCGCTGCTGTTCTCGGGCGATTACGCACAGGCCCAGCAGGCGTTTACAGACGTGGCACGGGTATTGCCGCTGGCCGAGGTGGTGAACAACGAGGGCGTGGCTGTGAGCCGGCAGGGAAAGGACGGCACGTCCCTGTTTATTCAGGCGGCCGCTGCCGATCCAAATGAGGCTGATTACCACTTCAACCTGGCGGTGAGCCTGAAGCGGCACGGAAACACGCAGGGAGCTACAGCCGAGATGGCGCAGTGCCTGAAGCTGCGGCCTACCGACAGCGAGGCGCAGGCGCTGCTGGCGGCATGGAAGACAAAAACAGGCGGCCGCGCAGCCAACCAATCCGCTTCCCAAGGCGCAAAATCGGGATCTGGCGCGACCGTTGCCGTAGCCGACGCTGAGGCCAGCGGCGATCCGCTTGAACGGATTGTGCGAACCTTCGACGCGGCGGCGTTTAAGCAGGCAGCCGCGATGATGGATGAGATGAACGCCCAGCGTCTCGCGGCGCTCGATCCGCCACAGCGGGCACAGGCGCTGTGCGCACAGGCGAAGGGATTCCTCGATCGCGGTCTCCTGCTTGAGGCTGAAAGGCTGTATCACGAGGCAGTGCGCGCGGATGAGCGAAGCGCCGAAGCACGCGCCGGACTGGCAGAGGTGCGCGCGTCGAGCGGCGACAGCGCGCAAGCCCGCAAGGAGGCTGAAGCGTCGTTAAAACTGGGGCCGACGGCCAATGCGTACCTTGTGCTGGCGCAGCTGGATCTGACGGCCGAAAATCTGACTGCGGCCAGCGCCGAAGCCGAAGACGCCCTGAAGCTCGATCCGGCGAACCGGACTGCGCAGGAAGTTCTCAAGCAGATTCAGGCGAAGATGGGACAGAAGTAAAAGGGCTGCGGAGTGAGCGGGTCTGGATCGACAGCGAGTTGGCAAGTCAGCAGGTCAGCCGGGAAAGAGGCGAGCCATGAGACAGGCGATGCAAAGGAATTGGACGAGCGCCGGGCTGATTGCGGCGGGATTGTGGACGGTGCTGGGAGTGGGCATTTGCGCGCAGGCGCGTGCCGCTCAATCCACGCCGGCACAGCAGCCAGTTGTCGACAAGCTGGTTTTGGACGACACCATTCAGCCGGTTAGCGCCGACGAGCTGACGAGGGCCCTGGCGCGCGCCAGCTCCGATGGAGCGCAGGCACTGCTGATCGAGATGAATACGCCCGGCGGCCTGCTGGACTCGATGCGCGAGATGGTCGGCGCCATTCTGCGCTCGCGCGTGCCGGTGATTGTCTACGTGGCGCCGCCGGGAGCGCGCGCGGGCTCGGCGGGTTTTTTCATTCTTGAGTCGGCCGATGTGGCGGCCATGGCTCCGGGCACTGAGGCTGGCGCGGCGCACGTGGTCTTCGAGATGGGCAAGCCCGGCGACATCGAGATGCAGAAGGTGGAAAACGACGCGGAAGCCTTCATGCGCTCCTACGTGACCAAGCGCGGGCGGAATGCGGATGCGGCACAGGCAGCCGAGAAGTCGTCGCACTCCTACACGGCCGAGGAGGCGCTCGATGAGCACCTGATCGATCTGATTGCCAACAGCGATGCCGAGTTGCTGAGGGCGATCGATGGACGCACGGTGACGCGTATGGACGGATCAACCACGACACTGCACGTGGCCGGCGCCCGCATCGTGCTGATCAAGCCTACGCTGCGCGATGAGCTGCTGGGCTGGCTCGTCGATCCCAACATCGCGCTGCTGTTCCTGGTGGGTGGGGCCCTGCTGATCTATCTCGAATTCAATTCCCCGGGAACGATTGTGCCGGGCGCGCTGGGCACGTTGATGGTGCTGCTGGCGATCTTTGCGCTAAATCTGCTGCCGATTCGCTACACCGCGGTGATGCTGCTGGTGGGTGCGATGGTGCTGCTGATTCTCGAGGCCAAGGTGGGAGGACACGGCGCGCTGGCTATCGCGGGAATCGTGTGCCTGACCTTCGGCACCCTGACGCTGGTGGCCGCGCCCATTCCGCAGTTGCGCGTGAGTCCCTGGGTCGCGCTGAGCGTGAGCGTGGCCTTTGGCGGGATCACATGGTTTCTGGTGCGGCTGGCCGTGCGGGCGCGCAGGCGCAAGGTGCGAACCGGCGCCGATGCCATGGTGGGCGCAACGGCAACGGCGATGGAAGCTCTCGCTCCGCAGGGACACGTGCTGGTGGAGGGCGAGATCTGGCGCGCGGAGACCAGTGCGCCCGTGGCCGCAGGCGCGACGCTGCGCGTGGTTGGTCATGACGAGATGCTGCTCAGGGTGGAGCCGCAGGAAACAGGGATCACGGGTCAGGGATCAGAGATCAGCCGGTCCGTGCAGGGGTGAGCATGGTGCGATCCTGCCTGTTTCTTTGTGTTCATGAAAGGCCTACCCGCCATCGAACCCACCGCAGACAGCGAAAGACCTCATTTCCGGTCTTTTCATGAGTTCGCGCCGCATTGGAGTACAATCCCTGCTGAGTGGAAAGGAACGTCCCATGCCGATTGGTGATCTTTCACTACCCATGCTGGTTATCATTGCGATCGTCGTTCTCTACCTGCTGAACTCGATCAAGATCCTCCGCGAGTACGAGCGCGGCGTTATCTTCCGGCTAGGCCGGGCCCTGCCTGTCGCCAAGGGCCCCGGCATCATTCTGGTGTTCCGGCCTATCGACCAGATTGTGCGCATCTCGCTGCGCCAGGAGGTGCTGGAGGTGCCGCCCCAGGACATCATCACTCGTGACAACGTCACCCTCAAAGTGAACGCGGTGGTGACGCTCTACGTGGTGGACCCGAACGCGGCCGCGATCAAGGTGTCGAACTACGTATACCAGACCTCGCAACTGGCGCAGACCACTCTGCGCTCGGTGCTGGGCGAGGTGGAGTTGGATGAGTTGTTAAGCCATCGCGACAAGCTCAATCTGCGGATTCAAACCATCATCGACCAGCGCACGGAGCCATTTGGCGTCAAAGTCGTCTCGGTCGAAGTCAAGCAGGTCGACCTGCCGGAGTCGATGCTGCGCGCCATGGCCAAGCAGGCCGAGGCGGAGCGGGAAAAACGGTCGAAGATCATCCACGCCGAAGGCGAGTTTATTGCCGCGCAAAAGCTCGTTGACGCTGCGGCGCTGATGGCCACCCAGCCCATGACCTTGCAGTTGCGCTATCTCCAGACCCTGGCCGATATCGGCGTGGAAAAGAACACCACGATTGTCTTCCCACTGCCGCTGGAGATGATGACGCTGTTGAACAAGCTGTCGGGCGCGGTCAAGACGGAGACGAGCAGCCAATAGCTTGTAGCCGGCAGCTCGGAGCTTGTAGCTTGTAACTGTGGCCTTTTGCTGCCTGATGCGGGCTGCAAGTTTTCTATGCGCGGATACTTCGACGATGAACGAGCAACTCAGCGGCCGCGGCGCGATACCGAGCTGACGCTCGGAACCGGAGCGCTGTTTGGACTCTTCTTTGGACTGGTGTTACTTTGCGGGTTCTGCTTTGGCTTAGGTTACGCGATGGGACATCGCGGCACGGCGCGCACTGTGGCGACCAAAGCGCCGACTGCGGCTCCCGATGAGGAGCCATTGCAGGGCAGCGCTGCGATTCCCAAGCCCTCGGCAGCAGAGACAGCACCCGCGCCGCCGCTGCTTCCGGGCGATGCCGGGACAGCGCCCTCACCGATTACGCCCGGCAATGGCGCGACCACGAATCCGGCAGGAGCGCAGACGGGGCCGGTCGCGAATGCTCCGGGCGGCGCAGCTCCGGGAACTGCGTCCGCGGCCAGCTCAGAGCAGGTGCGGCCCGCGCTGCCGGGTGCGGGCTACCCGGCGCCGACTGCACGGGCTGGGGCAACGCCCAGCGTTCATGCGGCTTTGCCCTCTCAGGCGCAGTGGCGGGTGCAGATTGCCGCTGTGTCGAATCCCGCCGACGCCAACGTGTTGTCCACGGCGCTGCGCCAGCACGGCTACTCGGTGACGGCCGCGCGCGATCCCGTAGATGGGCTGATCCACGTGCGCATTGGGCCCTTCGCAAGCCAGGACGAGGCCATCCGCTGGCGCAACAGGCTGCTCGGCGATGGGTACAACGCCGAGGTTCAGCCGTAACTCCAGCCTCATCCCCGCATCCACTCCGGCAGGCCGCTGGCGATGGCGCCGCGGACGGCCGCCGATAGCTCCTCGCGCGTGGAGTAGTTAGCCGGATCGAGCGGCGGATGGAAGACGACGTGCGCCGTGCCGGGCTGGATGCGCGAGCTTCCCCGCGGAAGAATCTGCTCCGTTCCGTAAATGGAGATGGGAATGCAGGGCGCACCCGAGTCTTTGGCGAGATAAAACGGACCTTTCTTGAAGGCCAGTAGACGCGCGTCGGACGAGCGCCTGCCCTCGACAAACGTGGTGATGTGCAAACCGTCAGAGAGAACGCGCAGGCCGTCGGCGACGGCGAGCCGCGCGCTTTCCGCGTCGCCGTCGCGGTCGACGGGGATGAACTCGCCGAGCTTGAACGCGTAGCCCAGGATGGGCAGCTTCATGAGCGAACGTTTGAGAAAGACCGAGGTGCGGCCAGGGAGGTTCGAGATGAGCGCGGGCGCGTCGAGGTTTGAGACGTGGTTGGCCATGAAGATGCACGCGCGGCCGGCAGGCACATTCTCGCGGCCTTCGACACGCACGCGGATGCCACCCGCGCGGATGCCAACGCGGGCGATCCAGATGCCTGTTGCATAGAGCGGCTTGACGTTACCGCTCAAAAGCGTGAAAGGAATCAGCACCAGCGCCGCGGGCAGGGCGAGGGCTACGATAACGACGAAAACGAGAAGCGATACGATCATGCGGCGTGTGTGCGAGTGTTCATGGTGAGTATGGCATTGACGCGGCTAACTGCGCATCCACTCCGGCAGTCCGCTGGCAATGGCGGCGCGAACGGCCTGCATCAGATCTTCGCGCGTTGCGTAGTTGGCCGGGGCGACGGGATCGTGGAAGATGACATGCGCGTCGCCGGGATGGATGCGCTTGCTGCCTTTACCCAGAATCGCCTCGGTACCGTAAATCGAAACCGGGATGCAGGGAGCGCCGGAGGCCATGGCGAGGAAAAACGGACCTTTCTTGAAGGGCAACATGCGGCCGTCGGGCGAGCGCGTGCCTTCGACAAACGTAGTGATGTGAACGCCTTTCGCGAGCACGCGTTGCGCATCGGCGACGCTGCGCTGCGCGTCGGCGCGGCTGCCGGTGCGGTCGACAGCAATGAATTCGCCCTGACGGAAGCCGGCGCCGAGAACAGGCAGATTCATGAGCGCGCGCTTCATAAATGCCGAGGTGCGGCCGGGAATCAGCGAGACGAGCGCCGGCGGATCGAGATTGGAGACGTGGTTCGACATGAAGATGCAGGCGCGGTCGCGCGGGATGCGGTCGAGGCCCTCGGGCCGGAAGCGCACGCCAGCGATGCGGCAGCTCGACGAAAGCATGAAGCGCGTGGCTTTGTAGAGCGGCAGCACGTTGCCCGTGAGCCAGCACCAGGGGATGAAAAGCAGGGCCGAAGGGATGCCCAGAACGATCATGTTGCCGAGAAAAAGCAGAGACCAGATCATTGGAGTTTGGAAATGAGCGTTATGGTGAGTATCGCACGCGGGGAGGTGAGCGCGGGACGGCGCGTCATCGGAGCGGGCGGGGTTTGCAGAGTTCGCTCGATCCAGGTTCAACGCTGATACACAAAGCGTGGGCCAGGAGACCGGCGTTACTCTCCTGTCTGGTCCGTCTTCATGCGGCTAGAACACCTTGTAGCTCAAGCCGGCACTGACGCCATAGGGCCAGATCGTAGAGGGTACTACACTCCACCGCTGGTACTCGAAGTCGAAGGCGCGGAGCGTGAACTTCCGGCTCAACCGGTAGTCCACGCCGCCGCCGAAGGTAAGCACCAGTGCGTTCGACGTGAGAAAAGAGCCGTTGCCGAAGCCAACCAGAAACTTGCCGTAGGGCTCAAATTTGTGGAAGGTCAGCACGGGAACGCGCGGGCCGATCGAGTAGGTGTTCTGATCGACACTGGCAAACTGGTTGAAGTGCAGCCAGCGAGCTTCGGCTTCGATCTGCACCCAGCGGCTGAAGTGCGCATCCGCGTAGGCTCCGAAGCCATAAAGGCGATTGGGGCTCGTCTGTGCAGATCCCGTGTTCATGTAGTCGGGCTGAAAGGCCGAAAATAGCCCTCCGGCAAAAACATTAAACGAGCGCGACGAGGCCGAAGGCGCAGTTTGGGCGTGAGAGGAGACGATTGCCGCCGGCAAGAGCGCAATCAAGAAACATGCGAGGATCGAACGTCTCATGAACACAAGAAAAATCCACTTCCTGTGAGTTTTCGAATGGCGCTCAAGAGCCAACCGGACTCACGCTCGGGGCCGGGCGAAGCGCGCATAACAGGTGAAACGCGCCGCGCCTGTACTCGAAGAAATTGTATTATGACTGCGGATTTTCGGCAGCCCCCTGGTGCAGATTGGCTTGCGGAGCAGGACCGTTCTGCGGTTGCGCCGGTGGCTGTGCCGGCGGAGCATTGTCAGGCGCCGCAGCCGGCTGAACACCGCTGGCCGGAGCTGCGGCTGGCGGAGTTACGGCCGCCACCTCGTAGCGCTGCAGCTTGAAGAAGATCGGCGTAACCTCAAACGGCATCTTTTCGCGGGCGTTCATAGGTGCGTAACGCCGCGCGTTGAGCATGTGCACCGTATCGTCCCATGGATCGGTCTTGAGCCAGCTGCCCAGCGGCAGGGCCGCCGTCTGCCCCAAATCGTCCCAGTTGATTGCGGGCGCCTGGTGCATCAGATCGGCCAGCCACGGCGTGCCGTCGGACTGGAGCAGCGAATCGCCCAGCCGGGGCGAATTAAGCGCCTTCAGCTCCTTGGCGCGCGCGGAAAGCTGCTTGTAGTAGAGGCCGGCGGTGGCCAGCCTGTCTTTGTACATGGAGTTCCCGAGATACTGCATCGCCCGCTTGGCAGCCGTCGTGTTGTCCAGGTCCGAATGGTTCATGTCGATGCGCTGGAAGGTGGCCGTGTCCGGGAACATCAGGCGATCGTTAAAGGCGTAGCGGGTGTCAATGTGATGGCCCATGGCGATGTGCGCCAGTTCCATGGCGATCACCGAGGCGATCGATTCTTCGTTGGGCAGCGTGTCGATCAGCCCCTTGCTGATGAGGATGGTGTTGCCCACTGTGGTGGCTTCCAGTGTGTCGGTGAGCAGGATGCGGCAATGGATCTGATCGGTGAAGGCCAGGTTGTTCGGCACCACCAGGTTGATGACGATCTGACCGAGGACTTTGTCCTCATAGCCGCCGGGAGTAAACGGCGCAACGAGGCCGGCCTCGACCAGGCGGTCGATGACGTTGTTCTCAGCCTGCGTAATCCACATGCGCGAGGCCTGCAGCGGACTCACATCCTGCGAGTCGTCGCTCTTGTCCACGGCGTTGTCCACAGTAACGCTCACGCTTTCGCTGTCGCGCGTGGGCAGCTTGAGCGAGTAGCCCCAGAAGTGAGTCTGCGCCTTCAGACCCACGCTCTTGTCGGTCTCGGTGCGCTGTGTCTCCTCCACGTAAACGGCCACGGGCAGCCAGATGCCGGGCTGCAGATTCATGCGCCAACTGTCGAAGTGGAAATAATGCTTGGAGGAGTCCGGATCCGTGGGGCCGGTGTAGGTGCCGTTGAAGCGCACCACGTTGCCGCCCTGGTCCTCAATCCAGATGCGCCCGTAGAAGCGGCCCATCCCCTTGATTTCCGGCCGGGGATGCACATCGAAGACCCAGGTGCGCACCGAGCCGAGAAACTCGCGCCGGACGAAGCTGAAGACGTAGTGCTGCTGGTCAAAGCCGGTGGGGTCGACGAACATCATCTCCATAAACCCGGTGTCGGAGTAGGTGAACTGCGTATCGAGATGCAGCGCCTTGGTCAACCCAGTAATGGCATCCATCGAGCCTTTGAAGAAGCCGTGCCTTGCCACCTGCTTCGGCGTATAAACCTTGTCGAAGAAGGTCTTGCCGAAGTCGACGCGGCTGAGCATGTAGTGGTCCGCGACGGGGATCTCGTAGAGCTTCGTGTCCGGCCGGGTGTCCTGAATGTAGGTCTCCACAAGCGGCGTGCGCTGCTGGATGTTCTTGATCAGGATCTTTTCCTGGGCGATAGCCCTCCGGACCAGCGATGCCTGCTCTGGGGTAAGCTGGCGGGCTTGCTCATACTTAGGCTGCTTCTTTGCATATGCCAAGCCGGCGCTGAGGCTGAAGATCAGCAGGGCAAAGAGGATCTTCCGAAACTTCATGTGCGACTCCTGGTGAAATACTTGCTGGCTTTTGTCTCCGCAATCACACCTTTCGGCGCGCCACGGCTGAGCCAAGGCCACTTATAATCGACAATCTCGATGCTACGCCAATTGAAAGGTTATCGTAATAGTCGTCGTGACACTGACCGGACGGCCGTCACGTGTCGCCGGACGGAAACGGATCTGCTGCGCCACGCGGCGCGCCTCTTCATCGAGCCCGTGACCCAGCCCGTGCACCACTCCGTCAACCACCACCTGGCCCGAAGCCATGAACGTAACGCGCAGAATCACGTCGCCCTGAATCTTCAGTTGCCTCGCCTCCGCCGTGTACCGTACGGGCGGTTTGGAAAGCACCACAAGATCGGTTGAGACCGGCGCCGAAACCTGCCGGGGAGCGGCCGCAACCTGGGTGGCCGCAGGAATCCCGGCCGAAGCAACTCTTCCGTAATTCGAACCTGCATTCGTCCTGCCGGCTTCGCCCGGAATGCCCGCCGACGCAACCCGGCCAACCACGCCGGAGTTGGAACCAACCCTGGTTCCGTTGCCGATGCCTGCCGATCCCACCTTGCCATACGGAGCAACGGCCGGACCTCTCATGCCGCCGTACGGATTGCCAATGGCCGCAACCGTCGCCGGGCGGGCCGCATTGGGATTAGGCGTCACCCCGAAGGTCTCGCCCAGATGCACCTCTCCCACTCTGGCCTTGACCCGGTCGTTCTGTGCCGGCATGGCGGCAGTAAACGCGGCTTTCGGCTGCGGCGCCAGCGTAATCTGCTGCGGCTTGGCCTGCATCGCCGGGACATTCAGCTTGGCTTCCATCTGGATGGGCTTCGGTGCCGGCTTCGGTTTGGGCAGATCTATCTGGCGGGGCTGAAGCTCCAGTTTTGGCTGCTCGGGCGGTGGAGGCAACCGCGGTGGCGGCGGCTGCTTGATGTGCTCCGGAGGAGGAGGCGTGCTGGGGGCAATCAACTCCGTCATCTCAAAGTGCTGCTGGATCACGTGCTTGGCCATCATTCCAGTGGCGACGAGAGTGACAAGAATTGCCATATTGACCGTCGAACTGATGACAAAGGAAGACAACCTCCCCTCCGGCTCGGGCAGGAGGCCAAAGTTCGTCTGTCCTGGGGAATATCTCGTTGACATGTTTCAATCCTCACAACCGGCCGCCACGAGCGGCGCAAAGAACCTTTCCTGACAAACTACGGCAAGAACAACGGCGAATATCCCAGATGGATTCGTCATGCGCTCTTTGAGCATTGCGTATGACTGTCTTGCCCTCCTGAGATCGCTCCCACTAAAAGGTAAGACGCAAGAACACCGATTCGTTCTTACAATCCCTCTTTCCTGACCTTCCTGCATCTTCCGCATTCTCCGAATCAAAGGGGTCGAATCCGGCCCGTCGACCCCTCGGGAGACAAGATTCCGAACGGAAGGGGGGAAAGTACAAATTATACGTTCGCCCCAAGTCCTTGTAGAGTAACTAGTTATGGAACCAGTGCACAAAGGCATCCCATAGTCACACGAGAAACTCTCGCGGTGCGCCTTCGCCCTGCCAAACCCATTTCCGAAACGCCCCATTGGCCAGCCTGCGGCCATTCAGTTCCTCCACTCGATTGCCAAAGCAACTGCCAAAAAATCAAGCCTTTGCCTCATACGAATGCGAAGACTTCGAAGAGCTGCATCGGAAATCCCGGCCCCTCAGCCGCGAAGCGCTCCATGACCCATGAGCTTGCTTTCGCGTGGGGTATCGGCAGCGGCCACCGGCCAGCTCTCTCCGCCGGCCAGGCACTGTTCCTATAGACTCAAAGTAACCCAAACTGTCGCGGAAAGGACAGCCTTTTTATGAAGATCTTGGTTACCGGCGGTGCAGGGTATATCGGTAGTACCGTTACGGGACTGTTGAAAGAGAAAGGACATCAAGCTCTTGCATACGACAACCTGAGCCATGGCCGCCGCGAGCTGCTGCCGCCGGGCGTGGAACTCGTCCAGGGGGAACTGAGCGACCGCGCCTACCTGGAGCGGATTTTTACCGCCGCGCGTGAAGCCCATGAGCCGTTTGATGCTGTCCTTCATTTTGCCGCACTCATCGAAGCCGGCGAATCCATGCAGAAGCCGGAAATCTACTTCCGCAACAACACTGCCTCAACACTTTCGCTGCTGGAGGCGATGCTCGCCTGCGGCCCGCGGCGCCTGGTTTTCTCCTCAACCGCGGCTGTATACGGTGAGCCGGAGGTCGTTCCGATTCAAGAAGATGCACGCCTTGCGCCGACCAATGCCTACGGCCAGTCCAAGCTGCTTGTGGAGCAGATGCTCACCTGGCTCCATCGCATTCATGGGTTTGAGTACGCCTCGCTGCGCTACTTCAACGTGGCAGGCGCGGCCGAGGGCGCCGAGGGTGTTGTGCGCGGCGAGTCGCATGAGCCGGAAACGCACCTGATCCCGCTGATTCTCGACGTGGCCCTGGGCCGGCGCGCCTCGATTCGCATGTACGGAGACGACTATCCGACGCCGGACGGTACCTGCATTCGCGACTACATCCATGTCGCGGATCTGGCCGACGCTCACCTGCTGGCGCTGGAAGCCCTGGCCGCCGGAGCGGGAAAGAAAGCTCCGCTCATATACAACCTTGGTAACGGCAAGGGGTTCAGCGTGCGGGAGGTTATCGAGTCGGTTCGGCGTGTCACCGGCCACCCTGTTCCGGCCGAGATTCATCCTCGCCGGCCTGGCGACCCGGCCGTGCTGGTGGCCAGCTCCGCCAAGGCCATGGGCGAGCTGGGATGGAAGCCCAGATACACGAACCTCGACGAGATCATTCGTACCGCGTGGATCTGGCACCAGAAGCGCTATCGCGCGTAGAATCACGTAGTCTTTCAGGAAACAGAGATGCAACGCTTTTATCTGCTATCGACGGGGGGGACCATCGAAAAGGTCTACTCCGAACAGCGCGGCGTGGTGGAAAATCGCGCCGCCAAGCTGGACCGCTATCTCAACATACTGCGGCTGCCCGACGCAGAAATCCACGCCGAACACCTGATGAACAAAGACAGCCTGGAGATGACGGACACGGACCGCGCCCAGGTGCGGGATCGCGTGGCGGAGCTACTGCCCGAGGGCGCGCCCATCGTGATCTCGCACGGAACCGACACAATGGTCGAGACGGGCCGTTTTCTTGAGGCATCGTTTCCCGGACTCAAGGTTCCCATTGTGCTGACCGGAGCCATGACGCCACTCGGGTTCGAGGGATCGGACGGCCTGCAAAACCTGACCGAGAGTCTGCTGGCCGCGCGTCTGGTCGCGCCCGGTGTCTATATTGTGATGCACGGGCAGGTCTTTCCCGTCAGCCGTGCGCGCAAGGATAAAGACCGGGCGACCTTCGTTTGGATTTGAGTAGCTGGAACCTGGAGAACGCGGAAGCGCGGGCAATCCTGCAACCGCGCGCCTCTTCCGGCCATCGAATAGATCATCCACGAGTGCTCAATAAGCTCCGTTCTTGTGAGGTTCTTCCCCGATGGCGCCCGATAAAAGCAAAAGCTTCTGGCGGGCGTTTCTCGATTTTCTGATCCTGTTCAGCGGTATCTCTACCGCCTCGAATCTGGAGCGCACGCAGGGACGGCCGTTGCACACGCGAGGCATCTTCCTTTTCCGCTCTCGATGAGCCTCCTGTTCCCGGTTCCCTGTAAAATTGAACTATGCCGATCTCGCGCGAGCAAGCCATTGACTACTTCCGCTCCTCTGACCTGATCGGTCTGGGAATGGAGGCGGACGCGGTGCGCCGTCGCCTGCACCCCGAGGGCGTGGTCACCTACATCATCGACCGCAAC
This sequence comes from Acidobacteriota bacterium, assembly GCA_021790995.1. Lineage (GTDB taxonomy): Bacteria > Acidobacteriota > Terriglobia > Terriglobales > Acidobacteriaceae > Telmatobacter. The sequence goes on along the minus strand of JAJYFA010000003.1, from coordinate 18,386 downwards.
ATCAACTATACGAACTTCTGCACCGAGTACTGCACCTTCTGCGCCTTCTTTCGCCCGCTGCCGCGCGCCGGCAAACCCGACCCGCGCTCGGATGAGGGCTACATCCTCGACTTCGATACAATCTACGCGAAGATTGCCGAGACGGTTGAGATGGGCGGCACAGGCGTCTTGATGCAGGGCGGTATCCATCCCGATCTCAAGATCGACTGGTTCGAGCGGCTGTTCAAGGGGATCAAGGAACGCTTTCCGCGAATCTGGCTGCACTGCCTGTCTGCCTCCGAGGTGCTGGCCATCGCCGAGTACTCAGGGCTCGACCTGCGCACAACCATTGCGCGGCTGCGCGACGCGGGGCTCGACTCGATCCCCGGCGGCGGCGCGGAGATTCTGGATGACGATGTGCGGCAGCGCATCGCGCGCCTGAAGTGTTCGACGGGCGACTGGGTAAGCGTACATCGCACCGCGCATGAATTGGGCATGCGCACCACCGCGACCATGATGTTTGGCGTGGGCGAGAGCTTCGAGCAGCGCATCAATCACTTCGAAGTGGTGCGCCGCCTGCAGGAAGAGACCGGCGGATTCACGGCCTTCATCCCCTGGAGCTTTCAGCCGAAACATACGGCGCTCGGCGGACGCGGCTGGGACGAAGCGACCTCGGTTGAATACCTCAAGGTGCTGGCCATCTCGCGCCTCTTTCTCGACAACATCGAGAACGTGCAGGCCAGTTGGGTCACGCAGGGATTGAAGGTGCTGGAGCTGGGCCTGCACTTCGGCGGCAACGACGTGGGTTCGGTGATGCTTGAAGAAAACGTCGTGAAGGCAGCGGGCACGTCGAACTGCACGACGGAAGAAGAACTGCGCCGTATCATTCGCGACGCCGGATTCAAGCCCGTCCAGCGCGACACGCTTTACCGGACGATGTTTCTGAACTAGAGGAGTTTCCGAGAATCCTAACTGCTTGATATCGGAAAGTTCAGACCAGAGGGCCAAAGACGAGCAGAGAAGTCGGACGCATTTGGAGTTCCGGGAATTTCGACATCTTTCCGAATCTCCCAAATCAGCGTCGACAATCTACGATTATGTTCCATGTCGGACTGGCCGCGAGAGGGACAAATTGTGTCGCGATACGCTTGGAGTGCCTCTAGCACGCCACTTGTGCCGATCAGGTACAGTGTGTTGCATGTTTCAGCAAAGCGCCGTTGGTCGTCGGGTGTTTTGCTCCTGACCAATGATCCTGCTTAATGATATTAGAAACTCTTTGTACTGCTCGAACTTGTATTTTCTCCAATCCGCCTCTCGGTCCTTCTTCTTCGCTAAGAAATAGCTCACCGCAGCGATCGTTATGCTCGCTGCGCCTGAAATCATCGAGACGGTTACAGATGCATCCATTGCAAAATTAGTGTACCAGTCCGCAGGAAATGTAGCCTTTATGCTACACTTTTTTCGTGTTTGAGATCGTTCGATACCGCCAGGATTCAGGTAAGTATCCATTCGATGATTGGCTTCGATCGCTGCGCGACAGGATTGCACAAACGCGCATTCTCGCTCGCATGCGCCAACTCGAGGCTGGCAACTTCGGAGACTGGGCATCGGTCGGCGAAGGCGTTTTTGAACTGCGGATTCATGTAGGGGCGGGATACAGGGCGTATGTCGGACGTCACGGTTCAGTAATCGTGGTGTTGCTTTGTGGCGGCGATAAGGCTAGCCAGCAGAAAGACATCGAGCGGGCAAAAGAGTTTTGGGCCGATTGGAAGCGGAGGCAGGGATGAAACAATACAAGGCCGGGTCCTCATACCACGAGTGGGAGGTCGCACTCCTTCGTTCTGACTGCGAACTCGCCGTCGAATACCTGAGGGTGGCTCTGGAATCCCTCGACAACCCCGAAGAACGCGGTGGAAGCTTGATTATGCTGCGCGCTCTCGCCGAAGCCTACGGCGGGCTCGGCGCCGTTGCCGCCAAAGCTGGCATCAGCCGCGAGTCGCTCTACCGCTCGCTTTCGCCCAAGGGCAATCCAACGCTCAAGACGCTGGTCGCGGTGCTGAACACGATGGGCCTGAGCCTTTCTGTCGTGCCGCAGCAGAAGAAGTCGCGAAAGCAGGCGGCGAAGAAGCCCGTGAAGACCGCGCCCGCCGCGGTCCGCGGCGCAGGTCAGAGAACTCCTCGCCAAAGACGCAGTTCGGCGGCCTGAGGATTGGCTTCCACGCGGCTCTCGACGTTGAAGATCATCGTACGCCGTTCGCCGGGCGTGTAAGCCGGCCAGCGGGGAAGCCCCGCAGCGGCGGGCGCTTCGCCGCGCAGGAATGCGCACCAGGCATCGTGCATCTGGCGTGCGAGAGCAGCTTCAGCGGCGGCGTTGGCCACCTGGGGCGAAGGATGCTCCCAGACGAAGCGCAGTTCGAGCGAGTGCGGCGTGAAGGCGCCCAGGCGTCCGCTGCCTTCGTGGAAGTCGAGCCGGTACATCCAGGTTTGGCCACCACCATTGTCGTGCGACTCGGCGACGCGAACGGAAGGTATCCAGTACTCCTCGGCCGTAAGCGCGCGAATGCGACGCTGCTCGACCGTCATCTCCGGATAGATCTTCTTGTACTCTTCGTAGACATCGAGAAATTGCGAGGGACGCATGTTGCCCAGATCCACCGCGTCCGCATCGTGCTCCGGATGCGGGCCGATAAAGGCTGCGCTCTCGTCGCGATTGGTGCCAATGAGCAGGCGCTTGCCGCGACTGGAGCCGGCGGCGATGGTTTCAACCGGCAGGCGCGGCAACAGAGAGCCGTCAATCTCGGAGCGCAGCGGAAAATGATGCGGCCACGTTTGCATAAGCTGCGTCTGCGCCGGAATGAGCGACTGAGCGGGCGCCGTGGCCAGTGCGGAGATGGGATCACCGGTACTGGCTCGCCAGAGTTTCCCGTAGCCTTCAGCCACGGCGGCGCTTTGCTCCGCGGTCCAAACCCGCTCCGCGCCGCCGCTTTCGGAGACCATCTGCCGAAAGAGCGGACGCGCAGAGGGAGCGCCCATCAGGATGTCGGTGAGTTTGGCGCCGGCGGACTGACCGCCGACCGTAACCCGCGACGGATCGCCGCCGAAGGCTTCGATGTTCTGTTGCACCCAGTCGAGCGCGGCCATTACGTCGCGCAGGCCATTGTTGGCGCTGCCCGCGTAGCTGGAACCGAGCAGCGGGCCAAGATTGAGAAAACCAAAGACGCCCAACCGATAGGCAACCGTCACGCAGACGATCCCTTCCTCGGCCAGCAGGGTTCCGTCAAAAATTGGCACATAGGAACGTCCGCCGACGAAGCCGCCGCCGTGAATCCAGACATAAACCGGATAGGAGCCTTTGGCGGCCGGGGCCCAGACGTTGAGGTAGAGGCAATCCTCGCTGTGCGGAACGTCGGCAGCCCCCGCTTGCACGGCGGCTGCCGCAAAGCGGGTGGCATTGCGCGGAGTGGACCACGGTTTGGCGGCAACCGGTGAGCGGAAGCGCAACGAACCGACGGGCGGCTCCGCAAAGGGCACACCACGAAAGACGCGAACACCGGCGGATTCCTCGCCTTCGAGCGACCCAAGAGGCGTGCGAAGCGTGATGGGTAAAGCGGGTGCGAGCGTGCCAGCACCGGCAGTGCGCAAGGCAAGAGTGGAAAGCGCGGCGCCAGAGATAAAAGCACGGCGCGAGAGATTTTCTGGAGTCATAATGGTTGTTTTCGCCGTTTAGATGTTTTTACACCATCCGGCTCGCCTGGAAAACTGAGACGGTGCATCGGCTCTCGTGTTCGGCGCGGAAGCGTGAAGAGGGTGCGGCAGTTCTGCAGGATGCGAACAGGCTCCATTGATCCCTGCCGCGCGCGCCACGCCGACGGCGGTCATGCGCTCTGTGGGGGAGTATTCTTCGGCTCCAGCAGCAGGTCGGATACGCGCCGATATAATGCAAGCCGGACCTCAGATTTCGCCGATGCCCGCGTAACGTAGCGCACGTGCAGGTCGAATCCCATCGACGTCGGTTTAAGACTCACCACCGGATCTGTATTGAGACCTGCAAGATGCGCGCGATGCCGCGAGTGTTCCCACTCCCGCAAGGCGATGGCTGCGCCTTCCCGCGTCTCCTCTGTGGCAATCTCCTGCGCGCGCTTGATCATCATGCGGGGATCAGCCGAAGACGGCAGACTCACCGAGACTTCGTCCCACATCCACTGGCCATCCGTGGAAAAGTTGAAGTATTGGCCGCGGATCGCGAAACTGTTGTTGAAAGAGATACGGCGGCCAGTCAGAAGCCCCATATCGGCGGGGTTTCCGGTCTCCAGCAGGGTCGTGTTCATCAATCGGATCTCGGCTACCTCTCCGGTGATTCCGTTGATTTCAACGCGATCTCCCACGTGAATCCCATTCTTGCCCATCAGAACAAACCATCCAAAAAACGCGAGAATGAAATCCTGCAACACGATCGTGATGCCGGCCGTGACCAGACCTAGAATGGTGGGCATCTGCCGTGGCCAGCCAAACACCACCAACAGAATCAACAAAATCCCCACCAGTTGAATGCCTAGCTCGAGGATGCTGCGGAGCGTGTGCATCTGTCTGCGGCCCAGCACGGAAGTGGCCGTGAGATGCCTCACCAAGGCATCGCCAAGAACCATGCACACGAGAATGAAGAGAATCAGCGACAGAGACTGCAGAATCAAATGGAAAAGGATGCGATGTTGCAGAAGGACCTGAGCCGACCACTTTTGATAAACCGTGGCCAGTTGCTGCTCGGTCTCAATGCGGTCGTCATAAATACTAAGAATCTCGCGTTCCACGCTGCGATCTTTCAGGCTGGCAAGCGTAGAAGTCTGGCTCGTTGCTGTACCGGTTTCAGCGTTGGCCTTCGCCTCAAGAGCGTTGTACTGGGCGGTCAGTGCGCGTATGTCGTCTTCGGCTCCCTGGAGAGCCTGCTGAAGCAGTTGATACCGGTTCTTCTGGCTGAACCAACCCCTCAAGCGGCCCGCCAGCGTTCCCTGCCGGGCTACCGCGATCACAGCGATCTCCCCGCCTTGACTCACCTCGCTGTCATACTTGCGCATGGACTGTTCGTGCGCGGCAAGTTCGCCTTGGATTTCTTCCCGATGGTCGCCTGATACCCGATCAAGATTACGCTGCGCGTCGGCCAGTTCATCCGAATCGAGCCCGAGTTGCGCCTTGGCGATTGCGAGTTCGTTACTGTGGGCAACAGGCTTCCTGCTTTGATCTCCCTTTGCGCCCTGCGATGTGGCGGAATCCGTGAGGCGCTGCACCGCCGCCTGATCCTGAACAACAAGCTGCTGCAGTTGCTGGACCTTCTGCGCCAGCACAAGAGCCTTGCCGGCAAATGTGCGATGCTCGGCTGCCAGGTTGGCCTGCCGGAGAGCGGTCGCAAATGCTTGATCGACCTCATGGTCGGCCAGGCGTTCGGCCGCGCGGGCGTATTCGTACTCCTCCTGAGTTACCGCCAGTGGAGCCAATGCCTGCGCCGTCTGCCATGGACGCAAATCAACGAGAACCGCCGCATTACCGCCGGGGCTATTGGCCTTTCCATTTTGCAGGAGAAATGGAAGATGAGCCATGGCGCCCCGAGTCACCCACAAACTCGCGAGACACACAGCAAGCAGCGTCACCAGAGCCGCAATAACCGTGAGTCTCGCTCGATTGAGGACTCGTGAGTGTGCATTTCCTGAATGCTGGGGGGGATTCGGCGATGTTGTCATGAAAGGACTCGGTGCGCAAATTCCGGGAAGCACCTGGCTCCGGCATGGAACCTTCGATTCCCGAGAATCTCATCCCCAGCTTATCAGCAGAATGTTCTCAGGCCGGGGCGATCTCGCTTCCAGGAGTTGTGGCCTTTCGGGAGAACCACTTCGGCGGCGGCCCAATGCAAAGCGGGGCGCACGTCAAGTCTGCCTGACCAGAACGAATCCCGCCGGCCCCGTCCACTCCAGCCCCGTCCACTCCAGGGGAATGTCCTCGTGCCTTGGGAATCGATTGGCGACTTTGGGGGTGCGCCGTCGAAAGATCGTAACCAGCGACGTTGACCTCGCCCGCGAGCGCCCCTTAAGATGGAGAAGATGGCGTGGTGGGTTTTTCGCCAGGACTACCCACATGGCTGCAAGTCATCGCAGTCAGAGCGCGTGTGTTGCCCCCTCGTTCAACGGCAGGACAGCTGACTCTGGATCAGCATATCGGGGTTCGAATCCCTGGGGGGCAGCCAAATAGAATCAGCAACTTAAGCTTCATCATTCTCCCGAAAAAGCCTCTGTCGCAACTTTTCGTTGAGGAATTCGGTGGATTCCGGTCCCTATCAGAGAACCTCCAAGAAAAGAGCGATGCTGTTACGCCGCGCATTGCGCCGCTAACTGCAGAAGATGAGCTTAGGCTGCGCAACTTCCTTCATATCAGAGCGGAATCCGCTGCTACCACTGTACGCCGGGATAGAGGCTGGGCATGCGATAGGCGTGGTACTGGTCAGCTTTCGGCGTTGTGGCCTGCCACAGCACTTGCAGCTTTTGCGGGTCAAGTTCCTGCACGATGGCGCCCTTTGTCGGTGCGCAAAAATCCACTTCGTAGTCGCCGTTGGCCAGCAGATCGCCGTTACCCCCGAAAAAGCTGAAGTATGTGTCTGGCGGCACGTAGTGCTGAATCATGGTGGCCGTCATGGTGCTTTCGTTCACTTCAAGCAGCGGCATCGTGGAGTAACACTGCGCACTGGAAGGCGCGTATGGCTTGCAGTACACCTGACCCGAGGGAAAAGTCCTGTCGTTGCCGTTGTCCATCATCCCGATGCGGAAGACGCCGCTGGTGTTGGATGTGAAGAAGTTCATACCGTGCTGCGCGTAGAACCAATCGGTGGGATCGGTAGCGCCCACGAGCTTGAAATCTCCTTGATAGCCCAGTCTCCACATGACGTCGCCTGATCCCCTGCCATCGAGGAAATTGATCTTGATGATCCAGTTCTGGTGGCGCATCGAAAGCAGCAGGTTGCCGTCATCGGAATAAAGCATGTTGTTCGAGTGCGTCCAGTCATAGACTGTCACGTTGTTGCTGGTGATGCCGAAGTTCATCGGATGGCGATTCACGTCGAGATGATCGAAGGCGCTCCACACCCAGTCGGGGTTGAGGTTCTTGTCCACGTCGACCAGCGCGTCGCCGATCACGGGGACAGTGCCGGTGATGCCCGTCAGATTACTGATGTTCCGAATGTACGTGGCCAGCAGGACAAAGTGCCCGTTGGGCAACGCCAATACATCGTGGTGAAAGCTGCCCAACTGCATCAGGTTACCCTCGGCGTCACGCCAGTTCCCCGCGGCCAGCTTCTGGTTCAGTTGATCCATGGTCAGGCTTTGGACGGTGTTGCCCGCCAGGTCGATCTCGCGGATCTCGTTAAAGGTACCGCTGGGCAGCGTAACTGGATTCATCGAGGAAAGATAGGAGATCAGCGTCAGCATGTTGCCGTTGGGGAGCAGTTGAATGCCCTGCAAAAAATCGTTGTTCCCGTGCGTATAGGCGTAGGTCCAGATGACGTTGCCATTCAGATCGGTGGCGAAGGCCTGCGTGTCGGTCGGCGGAACGAGCGTATTCCACATCTCGATGCCGGATTGAGGCGTCGATCCGCTGGTTGCAGTGACACTGATTGGTGAAGTGACAGGCGGCACGGACGTGTAGCAGGTATGGTCGGCGTCGGTGTAGGTGGCCCCGTTCGAGAGCGTCACCTGGGCGCGCATGTGATAGAGCGTCGATCCCTTCATGCCGGCAACGTAGATCTGCACGTCCCCGCCATTGGTCGAAGGGGTGGGGACCTGCCAGGTTTCGAGCCCGTAGCTGGTGGTGGTTCCGAACTCGACGCTCATCTTGCCCGGAGAAGGCAGGTAGAGCGAGTACTGCGCCACCAGCGGATTGCCGAGTTGAAAGGGACAGGTAACCACGGCGGGCTGCATGATGGACACCACTGCCGTGGCATAATTCTGCTGCGCCGAGCCGGAGAGCGCCACGGTGACAGTGACGTTTTCGCTCTGCGTGATGGAAGCCGGGGCGGTGTAATTTCCGCTGGCGCTGACAGTGCCCGTGGCCGTGCTTCCGCCCTGAACCCCGTTCACGAGCCACTCGGTCTGGCCGCTTCCCGTAACGGTGGCGTTGAATTGAAAGGTCTGCCCCGGCGCCAGCGCTACATATTGCGGCGAAATAGTAACGGAGCCGCTCTGGCCGCTGCCGGGAGGCGGACCCGATGGAGGCGTGGGAGTGGGGTTTTTGGTCTGCGGCTGCGTCAATTGGAACTGGGCATTGCACCCCGCGAGAAGAGCCGCGAAGACCAGCAACAGGAATGCCCCACGGCGCACAATCAAGGTGCGGACTGTGCGCGCAGTTGCCGGCGCGCAATGCATTGGAGATGAAATCTCACAGGGGATGAAGCGACGCAATGGCGGCTTTGCTTTCACAGAGGAAGAACCCTATGGCGCTCGTTTTCGGTGGAGCACCACACAGCAGGGCCATCAATCGGAGCCTGGAAACGGAACATGCGAACCGGTTGACGGTGTAAGGCGCCAACCATCCCTTCACCCCCAAAGAGGCGAAAGGATGGGCGCAAAAGGTTGATCTTCAAGCAGTCGAAAGCCCAGGGTCGGCATTCGCGGACTCAATCGCTGGCTTGTCACCATCGGATGCCGATTGTGATCGGTAGCAGTTTGGTGTCTGGGTCGATGCTGACTGGAGCCAGGCCATTGGCCGACTTGGACTTGATTCCTGGCGAAAGCACATCCAAGTAACGAACCTCGGCAAATAATCGGGTACGGCTTTGACCGTACATGCCGCCAAAGCGGTGCTGGTAGCCACCGCCGATATTGAAGCCACCCTGGTTCGAGGAGATGTGGCCGACCACCTGGTTGGTGGTTCCGCAGCTGTAATAGTAGTAGAAGTACCCGCAGCTTATGGTCGGGTTCGTAAAGTCTGTCAGCTTGCGGTAGAAGCCGCCGCCGCCCACGGCGTAAAAGTCGTTGCTGGCTTTGGGAAAGAAATCGTATTCCGGGTCGATGGTGAACGACCAGATATGGTAGTGGCCACCGTTGGCTCCCGTCTCTGCAATGACAGCTCCGGGAATCTTGTTGTCGAGGAACTGGTACTCGACGAAGGCGGCCAGGTTCTGGGTGATGTTGAAGCCGCCACCTAGCAGGAAACCGCCGCCCCAGGTGATATCGGCCTTGTCGCCAGCCGGGGCGCTGACGCCTCCGCCGGCTTCAAAGGTAAAGCGGTGCCACAGCCCACTACTTCCACTGGTATACCCTTTGCCGTTCCCGTACTGGCCCGCAGCCGCTCCACCCCGGGCGCCGAAGGCCGGCGCGGGAGCATCAGGCAGGGAAAGGCTCGCAAGCTCGGTCATCCCCGACTGACTCGAAGAATAACCTTCTGAAGCATTGGAGTTGTTGGCAGAGGCGGACTGCCCGATTGCAACACCGGCTGCCCACAAAACCACTGCCGCAAAAACGCTGGCGCACCGAATGAGTGGCCTCCGACGCGTGTATGTCATGGCATTTACCTCACGACAAGTCTCTCTTATCATCAGGGAGATCACTCTCCCAGTCAATAAGTTAGAACCCAAATCCAGCCAAAGGTTGCCCGGAATCTTCCTGGAGCAGCCACAATGGCCATGCCGGCGCCTGGTGATCCGGTGAGGCGCCGCAACTTCAAAGGCCGAAGCGGTCGCTCCGGCCTTTGGCGGACTCGCAGACCCGCCGCATCTATCCCTGAATATCGAACTGCTCGGGATGGAGGGTGGGATCGCTCTTGAGCAGCAGATTGCGCCCAATCAGATCCTCAAACTCGTTCAGCCAGCGGGCGTTATTGCTCTTGAGCACCTTCACCGTTTCCGGATGCACGCGCAGCATCACATCAGGATTCTCGAAGTGCTTGCGCATCTTGCGCAACTCGATGTAAATCTCATTGCAAACGGTGGTTGAACTCTTGACCATGCCGGTCGCTTGACAGGTCGGGCAGGGCACGCTTAAAGTGCGCTCCAGCGACTGCTTGACGCGCTTGCGCGTAATCGCGACCAGCCCAAAGTCGTTGAACTGCAACACCTTAGTTGGAGCACGGTCGCTCTTCAGGGCCTCTTCGAGCGCCGCCATGACCTTGTAGCGGTTCTTGCGCTCGTCCATGTCGATGAAGTCGATCACGATAATGCCGCCCAGGTCGCGCAGGCGAATCTGGCGCACGATCTCCGGCACGGCATCGAGGTTGGTCTTCAGGATCGTATCCTCAAGCCGCGCGCTCTTGCCGACATACTTGCCCGTGTTGATGTCAATAGCGACCAGCGCCTCGGTCTGATTGATGACGATCGAACCGCCAGACTTGAGCCAGACCTTCGAGCGCAGGGCCTTCGAGATCTCGTCCTCGATACCGAAGTGTTCGAAAAGCGGCGTCTCCTTGGTGTAGAGCTTGACGCGCCGCACCAGCGAGGGCGAGAAGCGGTTGAGGAAGCGCACGATGCGCTCGTAGTCGGCCTCGGAATCGACCCAGATATTTGAGAAGTTGTCGCTCACCTGGTCGCGCAGGATGCGCTCGATCAGCGAGAGATCGTGATAAATCAGCGCGGGTGACTTTGACGACTCGGAACGCTGCTTGATGTCGTTCCAGAGATTCAACAGGAAGCGCAGGTCGGCGCGGAGTTCATCCTCCGACGCGCCATCGGCCGCGGTGCGCACGATGAATCCGCCGGAAGCCTCGCCGCGCTCATGCAGCAAAATGCGCTTGAGGCGATGGCGCTCCTCGTCGGAGGCGATCTTGCGGCTCACGCCCACATGGCTCACCGTGGGCATGAAGACCAGGAAGCGGCCCGGCAGGGCGATGTGGCTGGTGATGCGCGCGCCCTTCTTGGCGATGGGCTCCTTGGCGATCTGCACCAGAATCTCCTGGCCAGACTTCAAGAGGTCGGAGATGATGGGCAGATTGGAGGTCTGCGCCGAGCGGCGCGAGGGGCCGCGGCGCTGCTGTCCGCGCCCGCGCTGCCCGCGATCGCGGCGATCACGGCCGCGCGAAGGCCGCGCGCTTGGTGCGGTCTCCTCTTCCTCGGCCGTCTCTTCTTCCTCGCCGTTCGGCTCGTCAAAGTTGCGCTGGATGCGATGATCGAGGTGCGCTTCCTGCAGCATCTCGCCAAAATCGCCGTTGCGCATATGCGTGGGCAGCGTCTCCTCTTCGTAGTCGTCCAGGTCGTGCGCCTCGGGCTTGTGACGACGCATGTGGTGCGCGCCATCGATCTCCTCGCCCTCGATGACTTCCTCTTCCACAAGTCCCACGCCCGGCGCATAGGTTGAAGCCGGAGCGGCAGCAGGCTTTGCGGCCTCCTCTTCCTCGGCCTTCTTTTTCTTGCCAAAGCCAAAGATCCGGAAGCCAGTGGGTGACGCGGGATCGACGCGATGCGAGGCAGAGGCGTTTTGTGCGTTCTTTTCCGGCTCGGCTTCCCCCGGCGATTGGTGCGTGGTGGCAGGGGACTCGGCTACAGCTTCGGTTTCCGTTGGAGCCGACTCCGTTGTTTCCTCAAACTCGTCTTCGACCGCGATTTCGTCTTCGTCCGTTTCGAGTTCGACTTCGCTTGTCTGCGAAAACTCCCCGATCGCGCCCGCTTCGGCGGTCTCTTCTTCGAACTCGAAGTCCGCCTGCTTCGGTGCTTCCATCACTGGCAATGCTTCTTCAGGCGAGGACGCATACTCCTCGAACTCTTCGTCAACCGTCTGCTCCGTCTCAGGCGCAGTGGAGGCTTCGCTTTGCGCTTCGGTCTCAACCGCGGATTCAGCCAGCCTCTCGCGATGCCGCGAGAGCGACTCGCCGGGCAACAGGCCGCTTCCGTCCCATGTGATCGGCGCTTCAATCAGCGTGGAGGGCTTTGAGGTAGAGAAGGGACGCGTCGGCGCCGCGGTCTCCGCAGCCGCATTCTGCGTCTCGGGCGACGGCGTGCCGCCGTACTTCGAAAGTGATTCACCTGGCAGCACAAAAGCCGCAGCAGCCTTGTAAGACTGCTTTGCCGGCGCCTCATAAGGCTCGGGCGCGATTTCCTGCTCTCGGTGGGCTTCCTGCTTGATCTCAACGGTTTCGGCCGGCTCAGCGAAGCCTGTTTCCTCCTCGGCAACCGCCTCCGGAGCCACGCCCTGGCCGCGCCCGCGGCGACGGCGGCGTCCACGCCAGCGGCGTCCGCCCTGTGCTTCCTGCTTCTGCCCGGCCTCAGCCGGCGCGGGAATCGTTGCGGGTTCCGAAGCAACCGCTTCTGTGGTGATTTCTTCCGGCGTGCCACGTTCATGGCGGAATTCCTGACGTCGCCCGCCGCGCTCGCCCTGAGCCCGTTCTGCCTGCCGCGAGCCCTCGCGGCCGCTGCTTTCAGGAACGCCATGCGGGTGACGCACCTCGCGCGGCGCGTGGCCAGTGGCAGCAGCCTTCTCAAGCTCGTCGGTCTCTTCCTGGTCTTCGAGCTCCATGAAGTCGGTGACGTAGAGGAACGCATCGCGCTCAAGGCCAAGATCGACAAACGCCGACTGCATGCCCGGCAATACCCGCGTCACGCGCCCGTTGTAAATGGAACCCGCCAGGGTGTACTCGTTTTCGCGCTCGTAGTAGATTTCCGCGAGTTGATCGTCTTCCAGAATTGCAAGCCGCGTTTCATGCGGCGTGCTGGAGATACAAATTTCCTTTGCCATCGTACCTTTCCGTCCGGCAGCCTCAGGCGGCCGGAGCCTGCGGCAAGGTTCAATGGACGCGCGCGAAGATGGCAGGCGAGGCGATGAGCAGAGAACCGCTTGGGCGATCGAAGAACGGCCGATGCGCGGCTGCCAGCCTCATAGGCGGCGAACCGGGGCACAAAAGCCGAACAAGTTGCTGGTTGCGGTCATCCTGATGCAGAGCGATTCGGGCGGCCACGGCCGGCGAATATGCCGTGCGGGCCGTTCGATCGGAAGCGTGCGCAGGGAAGTTCGTCGTGGCGCCCGCCTGCTTCGACCGGATTGCGCGATCCTTGCCCTCGGCAAGCCGCGAGCCGTCTCGCATCTCGTTACGACCGATTCCGGTCGCTGGAGCGGAGCGGCTTTCCCGTCTCTGCGTGCTCATAAATCCAATCCTGCCAGGCGCGATCCATGGGACCAGAGCCGGCGAAATACATGAAAAATCCTGCTCTTGCAGCCCGAAGCAATCTTGAATCGCTCGCGGGCCGCACACAACAATACCTGCGACTGACAACACCTGGACCCTCTCGGATCGAGATGCGTCAGTTGACGAACCGGCGCATGCGGACATTCATCGCCACGCCCAGCGCCAGGAACGTAAACAACACCGAAGATCCGCCGTAACTCAATAAAGGTAAAGGGATTCCGGTGACGGGCATCAACCCTATGACCATGCCAACGTTGACCGCGATCTGGAAGGTCAACACAGCCACAATCCCCATGATAATGAGAGAACCGGGCAGGTCGGAGGCTGTTTGCGCGTTCTGAATCAAACGCATCAATATTAGGAAGTATAGCAGCAGCACAAAAATCGCGCCGATAAAGCCATGTTCCTCGCTCAGGGCGGCAAAGATGAAGTCCGTATAGGGAATGGGCAGGAAGTATCCCTGCGTCTGGGTGCCCTTCTCCGATCCTTTGCCCCATATCCCACCGGACCCCACGGCAATCTCCGATTGCAGCACCTGGTAGCCGGCGCCGCGGGGGTCGTTCTGGGGATTGACGAAGCTGGTCAGGCGAGCCTTTTGGTAGGGTTTCAAAAACCTTCCACTTGACCACACTCCTCCGGCGAGCACAGCACCGCAGAGAAGTAGAATCAGTCCCTGACGCAGGTTGAGCCCGCCCAGAAACAGGCCGGCCACCAGAATCGGCATGTAGGTAAGGGTCGTCCCGAGATCGGGCTGCTTCAAGACCAGCAGCATGGGCAGACCGACCAGGGCAAAAGCCTTGAAGATCTCCTTCCACGTCACGTTGCGCCCGCCGAGATTGGCAAAATAGCGCGCCACCATTAGCACCAGCACCAGCTTGACGTACTCGGAGGGCTGCACCAGCACGGGACCGAGCCTGATCCAGCGGCGTCCGCCCAGGGCTTTGTGGCCCAGTGGCGACAGCACCGCAACCAGCGCCAGAAGACCGGCTCCATAGGCCCACGGGGCCCAGTCGATCACACGATGATAGTCGATCTTGGCGAAGGCAAACATGCCGACCACGCCAGCCGCGACCCAGAAGATTTGCCGTGTACCAAAGCTCGAAAACCGGGTGTGCAGCGTGGCTGAATGCACTTCTACCACCGAAACCGTACAGAGCATCAGCACCAGCAGCAGCAGCCACCAGTCGAAGTCGCGAAAGCTCAAGAAACGGCGAAGTGGCATGACGCTACGGGTCCTTCCTCGGTTGGGACTTCAGCCGGGGTCTGCGTTCGGGCGGCGCGGCCGAGATCTCGTCCGGACGGCTAGAAGGATGAACTCCGGGCAAGCGCGCCAGCCGATTCGCCGGCTGGTAACTGGCTTGTGCGGGGGCTTTTTTCGCTGCCATCATCTGTCCGTTCTCGACGAAGAAATGCCCGCCCTGAATCTGGCCCTGGCCAGCCTCGGCGCTTTTTGCGTCCGGCACGGGCGGCGCCGACCAGATCGCGCCCACCTCGACCGGAGCGGCAGCTTTCTGCGGCGGCAGATTGCCCGCCTCGCGGCGCTTCTTGTCCACATAGGCCGTGACCACCTTGGCGGCGATGCGCGCAGCGTAGTAGCTGAACTCGCCATGCTGCCACAGAACCACCACCACCAGCTCTGGATTGCGGCGCGGCGTTACGCCAACGAACCAGACGTTGGGATTGGTGCTGCGGCCCTTATTGGTCTTTTCCAGCGCCGCGTGGCTCATCTGCTGCGCAGTTCCGGTTTTGCCGGCAAAGTCGATGCCCTCAAGATGCGCCGATCCGGCGGTATGATACAAACCGGGCTCGGTCACATCGGCCATTCCGTCAGTAACGGTCTGCCAGGTATCGGGATCGATGGGCACATACGCGTCGCCCGATCCGGGAAAGCTGTCAAGCAGCGACTTGCGGAAATCCTCGGGAAGCTGGTCGGGGAAGACCACATGCGGCCGCACCAGATGCCCGTCCGAGGCGATGCCGCCGATGATGCGCGCCAGTTGGAGCGGTGTGGCCTCGACCGCTCCCTGCCCAATCGAGACGTCCAGCGTCTCGTCGGGGTACCAGCGGTGGTGGAAGTTGCGGATCACCCACTGCTGCGAAGGCATCAGTCCAGGCTGTTCGCCGGGCAGGTCGATTCCCGTCTTCTGTCCGTATCCGAATTCCTTGGCGTATTTCGCAATGCGATCGATGCCCAGCTTGTCGCCCAGCATGTAAAAGAACGTGTCGCAGGAGTAAGGAATGGCGTTGTGAATATCCACCGCGCCGTGCTTCTCGTCGCAGTGGTGGTAGTAGCCGTAGGGGCCCCAGCCGCCGCTGCATACGATGTGCATGTTCTGTGCGATGCCTTCCTGAAGCCCGGCAACCGCCATGAGAATCTTGAAGGTCGATCCCGGCGCAAGCTGCGCCTGAATGGCCTTGTTCATCAGCGGATGTTCAGGGTCGGTGACCAGCCGGTTCCACTCCGTGCGGTTGATCTTCACCGCAAAATCGTTGGGGTCGAAGCTGGGGTGCGAGACCATGGCCAGAATCTCGCCGTTGCGCGGGTCCATCGCCACGATTGCTCCCTCGCGATCGCCCAGGGCCAGCTCGGCAGCCTGCTGCAGGTCGTTGTCGATGGTCAGCCGCAGATCCTGCCCCGGAATGGCGTGCTCGATGCCCAGAAAGCCCGCCTCGCGTCCGTGGCTGTCCACAACCACCTCGCGGCTGCCGTCCTGCCCGCGCAGCAGCTCGTCGTAGGTCTCTTCCACGCCGGCCTTGCCCACCACATCGCCCGGCTGGTAATAGGCAAAGCGGGGATTATTCAGATCCTCCTCACTTACCTCGCCCACGTAGCCGATCAGGTGCGAGGCAAAACCGTCGCGCGGGTAGAGCCGCCGCTCTTCGTCGATGGTCTCCAGCTCGGGCAGCTCATTGCGATGAGCCGCGATAAACGCCTGCTCGTCGGCGGTGACATCCTGTTTGATGGGGATGGGCTGATAACCAGGTTCATGGCGGTAGCGATAGAGTGTTGCGCGCAACTGTTCGAAATCGAGATCCAGGCCCTTGGCAATCAGCGGCAGATCGGCATCCACATGCCGGCTCTGCTCGCGCACCAGGAAGCAGGTGACCGATGGATAGTTGTCCACAACGAGCCGGTTGTCGCGGTCGAAGAGCTTGCCGCGCGGGGCCAGAATCGGCTCCTTGCGGATACGATTCTCCTGGGCGAGCTGCCGGTAGTTATCCACGTCAAGCACCTGCAACCGCCACAAACCGGCGGCCAGCCCCAGCATCATGAACAAAATGCCGTACTGCACCACCGCCAGCTTGAACGTGGAGAGTTTTTCACCGCGATTGCCGCCGAGGGGAACCATGAGCGCTATTTTCAGGATACAGCGAAATCCGATGCCGTCTGCGCCTTGCTTCCCGTGAAGAACAGGCACAATCGCGTAAAACAGAATGCATTTTCATTGCCTTGCAGATGCTGAAGAGGAAATTTGCCGGAGTCAGCCACCATGGCGGTCTCTGCCATGCGCTATTCTGAGCTGGGAAGCGCCGCAATCGTCTCCATGGGAAGGCTGGCCTCTGATGGCGATCCAGACAATCGACCGTACCGCCAAGCAAATCGTGCTTACCCTCCAGGAGTATTCCCTGTTTGCGTGGCACGCCTTCATGAATCTCTTCCGGCCGCCCATCTACTGGACGGATTTCCTGATTCAGTCCGACATTATCGGCGTCGGTTCGCTGCCCATTGTCGTCCTTTCGGGATTTTTCACCGGGGGCGTGCTCGCGCTGCAGTCCGCGGCCACGCTTTCGGCCTTCGGGGCTACCGCCGTCACGGGCCAGTTCGTCAGCCTCACCATGATCCGCGAACTAGGCGCGGTGCTGACCGGAATCATGGTCTCGGGCCGCAACGCGTCGTCGATGGCGAGCGAACTTGGGTCTATGGTCGTGACCGAACAGATCGACGCCATGCGGGCTCTAGGCGTCGATCCCATGCGCAAGCTGGTGACGCCGCGCGTTTTCGCGACGATCGTCATGCTTCTTTTCCTCACCATTGTGGCCGACGCGTTCGGCATCATCGGCGGCGCCGCAGTCACCGTATTCCTGAACCACCAGAACGGCACGCAGTATTTCCACATGACCTACGAACATCTAGGCTTGGCCGACATCCTCCAGGGGCTCGTCAAGCCGATCTTCTTTGGCTACATCGTCGCCTCAGTAGGCTGCTTCTACGGGATGAGGACGACGGGCGGCACAGAGGGCGTGGGCCGCTCGACAATCTCGGCTGTGGTCAATTCGTCTGTGCTCATCATCTTTGTCGACTTTCTGATCACGCACGTTCTGCTCTCGATTCTTCCTGTCCTGCCCTCATGAATGACTCCGCCCATGCAACGGCCAACCCGACGATTGCCGCCTCCAATGCCGGCCACGTCGTGGCATTGCACAATGCCGCCGCAGGCTTCGACGGCCGGCCGGTTTTCGAGGAGGTAAGCTTTACGGTAGCGCCGACGGAGACGCGTATTCTGCTGGGCCCGGCCGGCGTGGGCAAAAGCGTCCTGCTCAAGCTCATCATCGGGCTGCTCCGCCCCCTCGAAGGCAGCGTGCAGCTCTTCGGCGAAGACATCTCGCACATGCCCGAGGAGGATCTCTTTCCACTGCGGGCGCGAGCCGGCATGGTCTTTCAGGAAGGCGCTCTCTTCGACTCGCTGACGGTGCGCGACAACGTCGCCTACCAGTTGATCCAGGAGCGCGCGCCAGACGAAGAGATCGACGCCCGCGTGCACGAGGCTCTGCGCTTCGTCGGCCTGGAGCAAACCTTCGCACTCTATCCCGCAAGCCTCTCCGGCGGCATGAGGCGGCGAGTGGCCATTGCCCGCGCCATGATTCATCAGCCGGAGCTGATTCTCTACGACTCTCCCACTGGCGGTCTCGATCCCGTCACCTCCAACACCATCATCGAACTTATCGTGAAGCAACGCGACGTGCGGGCAACTCCGGCGCTGGTCGTCACGCACCGCCTGCAGGACGCCTTCACGATCTGCACGCATCGTTTTGACAGCGAACAGGAGCGTATGGTTCCGCTACCTGAAGGTGAAACCAACCGCGACACCACCTTTCTCATGCTCAACGAGGGCCGGCTGATCTTCGACGGCTCGCTCCGCGAACTCGTGCACTCCCAGGACGCGTTCGTGCGCGAATTTCTGGATTAGCCAGCCAATGCAGGCTGGATGGATGCAGGTGCGGCCGCTACGGCGCACTCGTCTTTCCAGCGACTTTGGTCACTG
>JAJYFA010000084.1 GCA_021790995.1 Acidobacteriota bacterium | reverse complement strand
CGGTCCTGCGTTGGTGGATATTCCCGTCAATCGGCAGGAGCTGGCCATGCCGCCCTCGCTCAAGCTGGACCAGATCGTCGATTTCAATCTGTACATGATCCGTGCAATTTTGAATGGCCGCGGCGATGAGATCGTCGATCTCGCCAAAACCAATCTCTTCCGTTAGTGGACTGGAGAAAACAAGCTGAGCCGGCGGGGCTGGCGAGACTAGACCCGCAACGATGGCGGGCACGTTTCTCAAGCAGGGGGTCGGGAGACGCCGACGCGGTACTTGACTGATTTGGCGAGGTGCTTTGCATGAGCGAACCCGTACAGAAAGTTCAGGATTCTTCTCCAATTTCTACTGCTTCGCCGGGGCGCCGCAAGCACGTCTTGATCGTGGGCGGAGGGTTCGGAGGGATTCATGCGGCGCAAAGCCTCGCCCACCTGCCAGTGGATGTGACGGTGGTGGACCGGCGCAATCATCATCTGTTTCAGCCGCTGCTCTACCAGGTGGCTCTGGCGGTGCTGTCGCCGGCCGATATTGCACAGCCGATCCGGATGATTCTGCGCAACCAGACGAACGCCCAGGTACTGATGGACGAGGTGGCCGGGATCGATGTAGCCAGGCGGGAGGTGAGACTGGGGAGCGGTGCGCGGCTGACCTACGACTATCTGGTGCTGGCCACCGGGGCGACCCACTCCTATTTCGATCACGATGAGTGGGCGCCACTGGCACCGGGACTGAAGACGGTGGAGGACGCCACCGAGATCCGCCGCCGTGTGCTGCTGGCCTTTGAGCTGGCCGAACGGCAGATGGTAGAGTACGGTTGGCATCCGCCACTGAACTTCGTGGTGATTGGCGGCGGACCAACAGGCGTGGAACTGGCGGGGGCGATCAGCGATATTGCCAAACTTTATATGCGGCACGACTTCCGGCATATCGATCCGTCGAAGGCGCGGGTGGTGCTGCTGGAGGGCTCGCCGCGGGTGCTGAGCATGTACCCGGAAGACTTGTCGGCCAGGGCTGCCGCTTCTCTCGCGCGTCTTGGTGTGGAAGTGTATACCGGCAAGCATGTGACGGCGCTTGGGCCGGGTTGGGTGGAGGTTGGGGGCCAGCGCATCGAGGCAGCGGTAACGCTTTGGGCTGCCGGAGTGCGGGCGTCGCCTCTCGGGAAGATGCTGGGCGCGCCGCTTGACCAGCGGGGATGCGTCCATGTGGACGACCGGTTGAATCCGCCGGAGCTGCCTGGCGTTTTTGTGCTGGGCGACCTGGCACACCTGGAACAGGATGGGCGGCAGATCCCCGGCGTCGCTCAACCCGCGATGCAGATGGGGGATCACGTGGGCAAGATGATTACCGCCGACCTTGCCGGCCAGTTGCGACCTGCCTTCCGCTATTTCGATAAGGGCGATATGGCGACGATCGGACGGCACGCCGCCGTGGCCAGAGTGGTGTGGCCCTTCAAGGCGCATCTGAGCGGGTTGCCAGCATGGATGACATGGCTCTCGGTGCACATCTTTTTCCTGATCGGCTTTCGCAGCCGCCTTTCAGTGTTCTGGAGCTGGTTCTGGACGTACTTTACCTTTACACGCGGCGCGCGGCTGATTACTGGAGATCAGGTTTTGCCTGGGTGGCAGGAACAGATACAGTTGCCGCGCAAACCATGAATGATGAAGGCGCGTTTGGGTTTCGGCAGACGGGCAAAGCATCCCCGTTCTCATCCGCGGACGAGAAACATGAAGCCAGCTACCAGAAGAACCACTTCAATCATTGCAACAAAGACCTTCTCCGGAAGACGATCTACGATTTTCTTGCCAAGGAGTGAGCCCAGAATCATGACCGGACCGAGAGCAAGGCCCGCGAGGCTATCGGACAAGGTAAGCACCGATGCCTGGCGATAGGCAACAAGTTTGGTTAAGTGCATCACCACGGTTGCAAGCGCTTCAGTTCCGATGTAGGCGCCTTTCACCAGACCGTAGGCCAAGAAAAATGGCGCCATGATCGGTCCGACGCTGCCTAATAGCGCCGAAAGAAAGCTCGCGCCAGCGCCGATTGCAGCGAAGGCCGGCGTGGGGAAGGAATGAACCAGACGAGGTCTCACGCGTCGCCAGAGGACAATCAGCAACAGGAAGGCCCCGAGCAGGCGCGTCAGTTTTGTCAGGGGCGCCGTGGCAAACAGGTACCCACCCAGCAGCGCCATCGGAATGCCTCCCACGGCAAACCATCCGACAACGCGCCAATTCAATTCGCGCCAATTGAACCAGACTCGACTGCCATTTCCGATCAGTTGTGCGACGGTGAGGATCGGAACAGCAGCGCGCACACCAAAGACTGCGACCAACGCTGGAAGCAGCACAGCGGCGCCCCCGAACCCGGTTACGGCTGCCAGCGTGGAAGCGATCAGAGCAATCGCCAGCAAGATCGGCCATCTCAGAATGTGTAGCAAAGATCCCTCAGCGAATTGGGTAGAACCTTTGTTGAAGATAGCAAGGCAGCATCGAGTTGCATGGGGCAATCGGCGGCAATAGTGAATCCATTGTCTATTATTGATCCGGCCCGACTGGGTTTGGTGATGCCATCAAAGAAGTAACACATCCTGAAATGTGCCGGTAACGAATTTCCTGGAATCGCGCTTTGAAGAGATAACCCAATTTCGTGTGCGTCAAGCAAAGCGACGACGGTACGCAAGCGGAAGGAGGAGTTTTATCGCAGGGGCTAAACCTATGCGGCCCAATTTTCGTCAGACTGAATAAGGGCACAAGTGGCCGGATTCCGCAAAACCAGGTAGACACCATGCGCGTGGAAGTGCTGGGAGTTGTTTTAGCTGTCTGTTTTCAGGCATGGGGGCAGGGCCCGGCTCAAAGCCGCTCATCTCTTTCAGTGCCGGCGGCCACGCAAGATATTGGCGCGCCCACCGCTGGCGGCAAGCTGCACGGCACCGTAAAGAGCGGTAACATCCCCTTGCCCGGCGTTACCGTGACCGCGCAAAATACGCTCACCGGCAAGCGCTACGCCACCACCACCGACATTGGCGGCGTGTGGCAGCTCAATATTCCTCAATACGGCCGCTACGTCCTCCGTACTCAGTTTGCGGCGTTTGCTGGAGAGTCTCGGCAAGCGGTTCTCAGCGCAACGAGCCGCGATCAGATCGTGAACTTCGATCTCATTCTCGCCTCGCGCCAGGCCGCACTGGAGCGGCAACAGACGCGGCAGGAAACACGCGACAGCCGGCACGCGGGCACAGAGGGCGAGAGCGTGCGGCGAATGGCCGGGAACGCCCCGGAAAATGTCACGCTGCTCAGCGCCTTGAGCGCCGATATCGACACCGGCGCAGGTACTGAAGGCGAAAGCGGCGCAGCACTGCCCTCGATTGCCGGCAACTCCGACTTCAGCGATGAGTCTGTGGCCGTCAGTGGCCAGGCCGGCCAGGTAAGCGACTTCGCCGGCATGGGGCCTGAGAATCGTCTGACCGCGGACAGGGGACCGGCAGGCGGTCCCGGTGGACCAGGCAACGAGAGCGCAGGCCGGGGCGGTCTCATAGGCGGTTTTGGCGGTGGAGGAGGATTCGGCGGAGCCTTCGGCGGCGGGGGCGGTTTTGGCGGTCGTGGCGGTGGGTTCCGTGGGTCTGGCGGCGGCGGCAAGCGCGGCAACTTCCGCGGCTTCAATCCCGCTGAGCCTCACGGCGCCATCGCGTGGAATGGCACCAACTCCATCTTCAACGCGCTGCCCTTCGCTTTGATCGGCCAGCCGCAGCAGCAGCCCTCCAACGGCTCGAACCGTTTCACGCTTTCATTCATGAGCGCGCCTTACATTCCGCACCTCCTCAAGCCCAGTGGCAAAGACACGATCTTCTTTACGCTCTCCGGCAAGCGGTCGTCGAGCCCCGAGGATTTTTACGCCACGGTGCCTACCATTGCGGAGCGGAACGGCGACTTCTCCGCCTCCGGTTTGCAGCCGATCTACAATCCGGTGACAGGAGCGCAGTTTCCGTCCAACAAGATTCCCAGCCGGACCGCCTACGTTCCTTACCAGTCAATCTTTCCGCAGGCCGCGGCGCTGTTAGCCTACTTTCCTCAGCCGCTGTCAAATGGTGAAACCGTCAACGGCTACAATTACCACCTGCTCACGACCGCGCAATCGAACACCACCAACGGAGGCGTGCGCTACATGCGCAGTCTCGGCGCTAACGCCGCGCAGCCCGGCGGCCGCGGTGGATTCGGAGGAGGACGCCGCGGCGGCATGCAGAACCAGGGCCTGCGCCAGAGCATCAACCTGAACTACAACCAGGCGCACTCGGCCTCTGACCTCGTCAATCTTTTCCCTGAACTCGGCGGTAAAGACGCTTCGAACTCTTACTCGCTCATGACAGGCTACACCGTCGGCTACCATCGTTTCACCAGCATCTCCAACGTCAACTGGAGCCGCAGCGACAGCAGCACTATCAACTTCTTTACCAACACCGCCAACAATCCGGCGGGCGCCGCCGGCATCGCTGTCCCGAACAATGTCGCGCTCAATTTCGGTCTGCCCGGCATCTCCCTCAGCAACGGCATTCAAGGCCTGAGCGAGACCCAGCCTTCTTTCTCAATCGCGCAAACCATCTCCTTCTCCGAGATGATGAGCTGGATTCACGGCAAGCACTTCATGCGCTTCGGCGGCGACTATCGACGCGTGCACCGCGATTTTCTCGCCGGTTCCAACGCCACCGGAGACTTCACCTTTACCGGCTTGTTCACTGAAGAAGTTGTCGATACTGCAAATGGCCCGCAGCGCGTAGCGGGCACAGGCTCTTCGATCGCGGACTTTCTTCTCGGCCTGCCGCAATCCACCACGCTCAACTCTTCGGTGGCAAAGAGTTACTTACGTGACAACGTTTATGACGCCTTTGTCGTGGACGACTGGCGCGCCATTCCCTCGCTCACGCTCAACTACGGCATGCGCTGGGAGTTTTTCGCGCCTTACACCGAGAAGTATGGCCGCCTGGCCGACGTTGCCAGCGATCCCGGCGAGGGCTTCGCCACCGAGACAGAGCAGACCTCAGGCCAGAACGGCCTTCCCGCATCGCTCGTCTTCCCGTGGCACAAGGCCTTTGCGCCTCGAGTGGGGCTGGCCTGGCGCGTGCCGAAAGTCAAGAACACCGTGCTCCGCGCCGGCTTCGGGATGAACTACACGGTAGGCGAGTATGCCACCTTCGCCACGACCATGGCGCATCAGCCGCCCTTCACCAACGAGCAGACGAACCAGGAGGCTGTAGGCAATACGCCATCCGCGTCCTGCGCGCAGACCGGCGCCTGCTTCACGCTGGCGAGTGGATTCCCTGCGCCCGCCGCAGTCGGCAACTATTCCTTGAATCCGCATTACGGCCTTCCCTATGTCATGGTGTGGAATCTCGATCTTCAAAGGACGCTACCGATGGGGATCGTGATGAATCTCGGCTACAACGGCGCGCGATCGAACCATCTCGATGTTAAGCTCGCCCCCCGTGCGCTGCCGTCCAGCATCCTGACGGATCCAACAAGCCTTATCTTCAACTACGACGAAGCCGAAGCCTACTACAAGAACAACCAGGCCACGGTGCGCGTGAACAAGCGGCTCGAACACGGCGTCTTTCTCGGCGCGTACTACCAGTACGGCCACGCCATCGACGACGCCAGCTCCGTCAACGGCAGCTCCGGCGCGGTGGTGCAGGATTGGCAGAACCTTGCCGCGCAGGAGGGCCATTCAGTCCTCGACTTTCGCCATCAGGTCAGCGGCAACTATCTCTTCGAGATGCCCTTCGGCCCCGACAAGTACTGGATCACATCCGGCGCAGGCGCGCACATTCTCGAAGGCTTTTCCGTCTCGGGTAACTTCAAGTTCGCCACTGGCGGCTGGATCTCGCCGGGATTCGAACCCACGGCGGAGAGTGTGGCGTGCGGCAATACTTCAGGTCTGCGGCCCAATCTCATACCCGGCCAGTCCATAACGGCAGGAGGCGGCCGCCTGCGTCAGTGGTTCAACACCGCGGCCTACTCGGTGCCAAGCAATACCGCGGGATTCTGCAACTACTTTGGCAGCGCAACGCGCAACTCTATCGAGGGACCGGGAACCGTGAGCAACAATATGGCGCTTTCCAAAACCATGCAGTTCGGCGAAACACGCAGCATGGAGATTCGCGCCACCATCGATAATGTCTTCAATACCGTGCAGTACTCGGGCGTCAATACCACCTACGGCGCGCCAACCTTCGGCGACATCACTTCGGTAGGCCAGATGCGGCAGTTTCAATTCCTGGCCAGATTCAGGTTCTGAGAGGCAGCGGTGCAATCGAAGTTAGCAGTGCCGGCGGAGTTAGATCGCAGAAAGCACGCGAAGTTTACAGCGTGCACAACTTCAAAGACCGCGGAAAGGTTTCATCGCAGGAGACTTTGCAACAAGAGCACGACTTTAGTCAGTCCGATAAAGTCGGCAGACTGAGGGGGACATAGCCCCTGACAAAACGATGACAAGTCCAATCCGACAATTCGCTGCCGTTGCCACGCTTGCTGCGTTCTTGATTCTTGACCTGTCACCGGTCCCTGCGCAGTCGCCCGGTCAGATCACCTCCACGCCGCAGGGCGGATTCGTGATCAAGGCCAATGCCGATCTCGTCCTCACCAACGTGGTGGCGCGCAACGCCAAAACGGGTGAGCTGGTCAAAGGCCTCAAGCCGAGTGACTTCAAAATTTACGAGAACGGCAAGCCGCAGAGGATCGCTACATTCGATTTTGAGAGTATCGATAAGGCCACGCCGCTCAACGAGGCAACCATAAGCGGCCTCGCTGCCGGCCCTTCGGGCAGCAAGGCGGTCGTCGTCGCCAAACCCGAGGAGTTGCGCAACCACCGCCTCATCGTCATGTTCTTCGATCTCACTTCGATGCAGCCGGAGGATCTCGATCGCAGTGTCGATGCGGCGCAGACCTTTCTCAAAACCAAAATGCAGCCCGCCGATCTGGTTGCGCTGGTCTCGCTCGGCGACACGCTGAGCGTTGACCAGGACTTCACCGCCGACAAGGACGCGCTCATTCGCGAAGTAGGCGCATACAACGGCACCGAGGGCCAGGGCTTCACCGAGGGCGCCAACGCCAATAGCAACCAGGTGGAAGACACCACCGCCTACACGCCCGACGAGAGCGAGTACAACGACCTCAACACCGACCGCGAACTCTTCGCCCTGCGCACCGTTGCACAGTCGCTGGCCAGGATCAACGAAAAGAAATCGCTGCTCTATTTCTCCGGCGGCATCTCGCGCGACGGCATCGAGAACGAGGCCTCGCTGCGCGCCACCATCAACGCCGCCGTGCGCGCCGATCTCGCCATTTACAGTGTCGACACACGGGGCCTGCAAGCCGTAGGGCCGCTCGGTGACGCCTCTACCGGCAGCCTCCGCGGCCAGGGCGCCTTCAACGGCGGCTCGCTGATGAACAACATGAACCAGAACTTCGCCACCCAGGAGGTGATGGCCACGCTCTCATCCGACACTGGCGGCAAGGCTTTCTTCGACTCGAACGACTTCGCGCCCGCCTTCGCCCAGGTGCAGAACGACACTTCGTCTTACTACGCCATTGGCTTCCACTCCTCGAACTCCGCGCGGGACGGCAAATATCGCAAGCTCACGGTCAAAATCGACAGACCGGGCATTAAGCTCGAATACCGCCCCGGCTACTACGCGCCCGCCGACTTCAAGCATTCAGGCAAAGAAGACCGCGGGCAGGAATTGCAGGATCAGCTCGCCAGCGATCTGCCCGCTACCGACATCGCGGTTTACATGGACGCCATGTACTTCCGACTTAACGCCAGCCGCTATTACATGCCGGTGTCGCTCGTCGTGCCTGGCTCGCAAATTCCATTCGTGAAGGGCGGCGACAAGGAGAAGGCCACGCTCGACATCATAGGCGCCGTCATTGACGGCGCGAAGCGCCCCGTAGGCCGCGTGCGCGACACCGTCAAGCTCAACCTCAACGCATCGCTCAATGCGCGGCAGAAAAATATCCAGTACACAACCAGCTTCAACCTGCCGCCCGGTAAGTACGAGATCAAATTCGTTGTACGCGAAAACCAAACCGGCCGCATGGGTTCGTTTATCGCCGACGTTACCCTGCCCGACCTCAAGAAAACTCCGCTCAAGATGAGCTCCATCCTGCTGGCCTCTCAACGCGAGCCAAGCAAGAAGCAGGACCCTCTAGTGCGCAGCGGTCAGGAGTACGTGCCGAATATCAGTCACGTCTTCCGGCAGGATCAGCACCTCTACCTGCTCTACGAGGTTTACGATCCCTCGCGAGAAAAGGCGAGCGCCAATGAGCCAGGGAGATCAAAGGCCGGCGTCGATCTGCTCAGCAGCCTCGAACTGATTCAGGGGTCGACCAAGGTCTACGAAACGCCGATCGTCGAGGCCAAAGCCATCAACGAGCAAGGACGCGACGCCGTCGGCTTTGAACTCGACGTCCCGCTCGGCGGACTCAAGCCAGGCGCCTACATCTGCCAGTTGAACGTGATCGACGATGTCGCCGGCAGCTTTGCGTTCCCGCGTTTTGCCCTGCTGGTACGCAAATCGCCCGATAATCAATCCGCCGCAAGCCACTTGACGCCGCTCGCTACCACCGCGGCGGGAGGCGCGAAGTAATCCATTCACGCTCATCTGCGGCAAAGACGACAATGCGAACAGCAACCTGCGCAGACGTGCAGATCCTGAATCATCAGCGGAATACATCTGTCCGGCGCGGAGGCGCCAGTGGAGGCGATCCGCGGATAGAAGACCGGGAGGCCACAGAGAATGCGGCTGCATCATGGGTGTGAATTCCGATCGCAATTCCGCGTGGAGAGTTGGAGCGCAAGCCCACGGGAAGACATGCTAGACTTTTGAACGGATTTTGACACTGATTTGGATATACGGCTATCAAGGAAGAGCCAGCAGCGTTGGTTCTCCCTGGCGTGGACGCAGGCCAAACAACGCTCGTTGCAGTCTTTCCACAGCCCGCGCCGAAACGAAGAAATCATCGTGGTAATGGTCAACGCTCTGCCAGCTCGCGCAACTTTTCAAGCCCATGCGAAGATCCCGGCAGAGGTAATCAGGAGACAAGACAAATGAGATGGTTAAAGCAGATATTCTTTTGTGCCACGCTGTTGGCGTGTGCGAGTCTGACGGCTCAGGAGGCGCCACAGGCGCGTCTGCTGCGCTTCCCAGACATTCATGGCGGCAACGTCGCTTTTGTCTACGGCGGCGACATCTGGCTGGTTTCGGCCAAGGGCGGAACAGCCCGTCGCATCACCTCCGATCCCGGGCTGGAACTGTTTCCCAAGTTCTCTCCGGACGGCAAGTGGATTGCCTTTACCGGCCAGTATGACGGCAACTCCAATGTCTATGTGATGCCGGCCGAGGGAGGACAGCCGCGGCAGCTCACCTTCTACCAGGGCGGGGCTCAACCGCTCAGCGACCGTATGGGCGTTCACAACGAGGTGGTGACGTGGACCCCCGACGGCAAGCACATTCTGTTTCTCTCGCGCCGTGACTCTCCGAACGTGTGGACCAAGCGCCTCTATAGCGTATCGATCGACGGCGGCCAGCCTCTACCGCTTGCGCTCGACCAGGCGGGGCTCACTTCCTTCAACGCAGACGGCACAAAGATCGCGTATAACCGCATCTTCCGCAACTTCCGCACCTGGAAGCGCTACACCGGCGGTATGGCGCAGGACATTTACATCTACGACCTGAAGAACAATGTCCTCGAGCAGACGATTCCGCACACCGCCTACACAGATACCTTCCCGATGTGGCACGGCAACACGATCTACTTCACCTCTGATCGCGGCCCGGAGCATCGGCTGAATATTTACTCTTACGACCTCACGAGCAAGCAGATCGAGCAGATGACCCACTTCACCGATTTCGACGTGATGTGGCCGAGCCTGGGAGAGAACACGATCGTCTTCGAGAACGGCGGCTATCTCTATGTATTGGACCTGGCAACCGGTCAGGCCACAAAGCTGACGGTCCAGGCGCCCGGCGTGCGCGAGCTGGCGATGAAGCACTGGACCAGCGCAGCCAACCTGATTTCAGACCTCGACATTGCCCCCGACGGCAAGCGCGTTGCCATGACGGCCCGCGGCAAAGTCTTTACCGTGCCCGCCAAGGATGGCGCAATCCGCATGTTGACCCGCGAGGAGGGCAGCCGCGAAAAAGAGGTGGCATGGTCGCCTGACGGCCGCTGGATCGCTTATGTCTCCGATCGCTCCGGCGAAGACGAGATTTACATTACGCCGCAGGACGGCATGGGCAACATTGAACTCGGCAAGGCGCTTTCGGTCAGCGCCCGCGACAAGGAGAAGACGCAGCAGGTCACCGCTGGCTTCAAGGGATTCATGTTCCAGCCCGTCTGGTCGCCGGACAGCAAGAAGCTGGCCTGGGCCGATCAGAATCTCCGTCTCTGGTACGTCGACCTCGCCGACAAGAAGCCTGTCCAGGTCGATCGCGCCCGCTATGGAGAGATCGTCAATTACTCCTGGTCGCCCGACAGCAAGTGGATTGCCTACGACAAGCAGAACATGAGTAACTTCAGCTCGGTCTATCTCTATTCGCTCGAGAAGAAGCAACCCACCGCTGTCACCGGCCAGATGTTCAACAGCGACGATCCCGTCTGGGATCCCGAAGGCAAATACCTCTACTTCCTCTCCGACCGCGATTACAACGAGGTCATTGGTAGCTTCGACTTCGAGTTCACCAATCCCAAGACCACGCGGGTTTATCTGCTCACGCTGCGCAACGATCTTCCCTCGCCGTTCCCAGCCCTGAGCGATGAGACCCAAATCAAACCCGAAACGCCCGCGCCCGCTGCTGCCGATCAGGAAAAGACCAAGGGCGCCGGCAACGAGGCCGCTTCCGAGGCTGACAAGAAGAACGCGGCAGGCTCAGCGGCGGCGAACGATGTCCTCAAGGACTTCCGCGTCGACCTTGACGGGATCGAGAATCGCGTAGTGGCGCTGCCCATTCCGCCCTCCATTATCTCCGGGCTCGCGGCCGCCAAGGATTTTGTCTACTACTCGACACAGCCCGTGCAGGGACTCTCGGGACCTCTGCCTGGCGAAGTGCCTGCTCTGCATGCCTACGACATGAGCAAGCGCAAGGACGCGACCGTTATCGAGGACATCAACCGCTGGTGGCTCTCACACGATGGCGCGAAGATCCTTTATGAAGCGAAGAAGGGCCCTGGCCCCGGCACATACGGAATCATCGACGCCAAGCCCGCCGCAGTACAGAAGATTGGCGAAGGCGCGCTCAGTCTCGCCGGCCTCAAACTGGATGTCGATCCGCCGGCCGAGTGGCGGCAGATCTACGACGAGGTCTGGCGGCAGGAGCGCGACTACTTCTTTGAAGCCAGCATGAACGGCGTGAACTGGAAGGCGGTGCATGACAAGTACGCGGCGCTGCTTCCTTACGTCGCCAGCCGCTACGACCTCACATACATTCTGGGCGAGATGGTTGGCGAACTCTCCAATTCGCACACCTACGTGAATGGTCCCGAGAATCCCAACCCGAACCGCGTCACCGAGGGATTGCTGGGCGCCGACTACGAACTCGACGCGGCGACCGGCTACTACCGCTTCAAGAAGATCTACCCCGGCGAAAACTGGGATCCGCAGACCCGCTCGCCACTGACCGAGCCGGGCATGAACATCAAGGAAGGCGACTATCTGCTGGCCGTTAACGGCCGCCCGCTGAAGGCGCCCGATTCGCCCGACAGGCTGCTGGTCAACACGGCCAACGAAACCACCGCGATCACGATCAACTCGAAGCCGTCGCTCGACGGGGCCCGCACGATTGACGTCAAGCCCCTCGCCGACGAGTTCCAGTTGCGTATGAACGATATGATCGAGACCAACCGCAAGAAGGTGGATGCGGCCACCAACGGCCGCGTCGGCTATATCTATCTTCCCGACATGGAAGACGCGGGGCTCAACCTTTTTGTCAAGCAGTATTATCCGCAGATTCGCAAGGAGGGCCTGATTATCGACGTTCGCTACAACGGCGGCGGCTTTGTCGACCAGATGATCTTCGAGCGGCTGCGGCGCATTCTTGCCGGCATGGAACTGGCCCGCAACTGGGAAAACGGCAGCGGCAGCACGATCCCACCGGAGATCTTCCACGGCTATATCGCCGCCATCACGAACCAGTACGCCGCATCGGACGGCGATATCTTCAGCGAGTTTTTCAAGGTCTATAAGCTGGGTCCGCTCATCGGCGAACGCACCTGGGGCGGCGTGCGCGGCATCCGCGGCATGATGCCGCTGATCGACGGCGGTTCGGTCTCGCGTCCCGAGTTCTCGATCTACGGACTCAACAGCAAATGGATCGTCGAGAACCATGGCGTGGAGCCGGACATCGTGGTCGACGACCGGCCCGACGACGTGGTGCGCGGCAAGGATGCGCAACTCGATCGCGCCATTCAGGAAGTCATGAAGCAGATCGAGGCTCATCCAAAGAGCCTGCCGGCAAAACCGGCGGATCTGCCCGCCTATCCCAATCAACCGGGCTTGTAGCCCTCTCAAGTCGCATTTCGGGGCCCGCGGACTGGCTCCGCGGGTCAACCCGAAGTGCGCGGAGTTTTTCGAGACTTGGCAGGTTTCGCCGTCAGGCCAGTCTCAACTTGCGAATCGTCCCCGCCCGGTTTACCGTTGAGTTCACAAGCCAAATCGCCGGGTGACGTGTGTCCTCTTTTTGCCTGCGTTCTCTTTTGTCCTGCCTGTTCGCTGTATCGATTGCGGCTCTACCTTCCGCCGCCGCGCGCGCGCAATCGTTGCCTGAGGCTCCCGTCGCCGTGCCGTCCACCGATTTGTGGAACGCGCCGCCCCTCACCGCCGATCCCAAGGCTCTCTACCAGGCCGCGTCTGCCGCGCCTGCTCCCGACGGCACTGATATCACGGAACTCGCGCAGGACGAGCACTTCAGCTTTGACGCCAATGGACGATTGGTGCACGTCGGCCACTCCATCTATAAGGTGCTTACGCAGAAGGGCGCCGAGGAATGGGATTCGCTCTCGGTCGGCTGGCAGCCCTGGCTCGAAGCGCGGCCCATGATCAGCGCCCGCGTGATTGCGCCCGATTTCACGGTTCATACACTCGATCCCAAGACCATCACTGAAGCTCCGGCCCGCGGCGGTGACTACAAAATCTACAGCGACGACAAACTGCTGCGCGCGCCGCTGCCGGCCATCGCGCCCGGCGTCGTGGTGGAAGAAGAGTACACCGTATCAGACACAGAGCCGCTCTTTGCGGCCGGCCGCGTAGGCCGCATCGTTCTCGGCCAGCAGGATATTCCCGTGGCGCATAGCCGCGTGGTTTTAGACTTTCCGGCGTCGCTGCCACTGCGCACCAATCTCTTGTTGCTGCCCGGGGTCAAGCCCGTGCGCACGGAAAGCGGCGGGCGCGTCACGCTTACCTACGACGCGGGCCCGTTCGATGCGATCGATGCACATGAGCCGTATCTGCCGCCCGAGGCGGTGCGCTTCCCGATGATTGAATTCTCCACGAGCGCGTCGTGGCAGGCCGTTGCGTCGGCTTACAGCAAAATCGTGGACAGCCGCACGAGCTCAGCGGCGGTCAAAGCTGTTGTGGCCCCGCTCGTTGCCCACAAGAAGACCGCTGCGGAAAAGGAAGCCGCTATCGTAGACTTCCTCGATCGCAATGTTCGCTACACCGGCATCGAATTCGGCGAAGCCGCCATCGTGCCTCACGATCCGGCGGAGACTCTCGCAAAGCGATACGGCGACTGCAAAGATAAAGCGACGTTGCTGGTAGCCATGCTGCGCGATGCGGGGATTCCCGCCTATGTTGCGCTGCTCAACGTCGAGAGCCGCCTGGATGTGCCCGCCGATCTGCCGGGTATGGGAATGTTCGATCACGTGATTGTTTACGTGCCGGGCAAGACTCCCCTCTCCCACCCCGGGGACAAAGACTCGTCCGCGGGGGCCCCGGGCCTATGGATCGACGCCACCGATCGCTACGCACAACTCGGTCAATTGCCGATGGGCGACCAGGGGCGTCAGGCGCTGATCGCCAGCGACGCGACGACCGCGCTCGTCACGATTCCCGTGGCGCCATCGAGCGCGAACGGCGTGGTGGAGACCCGCGAGTTTACGCTCGCCGACAACGGGCCGGCAAAGGTCGTTGAGATAACCGAACCCAAAGGCATCTTCGAGTCGAGCTTCCGCGCCTTTTACGCAGACAAGCCTGACAACGAAACACGCGAAGCGCTGCGCGGCTACATGAAGTCGGAGTACCTCTGCGACGATCTCACCAGCGTCGACCGCACCGACCCCACGGATCTGTCGAAGCCGTTCCAACTGACCATCGCCTGCGATAAAGCCAAGCGCGGCTACACGGAGCTGGAAAGTGCGCAGGCCGCCATCCGCGTCGACCGGCTCTTCGAATTCCTGCCCGCGGAACTCCAGCAAAAAGACAACTCCGACCAAAAGAAGAACTCCGGCGACGGAAAGCAGAAGAAGCCGCGCACCGACGACTGGTGGCTACCGGCCGCATTCAGCAATGAGTGGAACTACCGCTTTGTTCCGCCCGCGGGATTCATCCCCAAAGAGTTGCCGAAGGATGCGACCATCTCTCTCGGCCCCGCGCTGTTGACGGAGAAGTTCTCCGCGGAAAAAGACGGCGTAGTGCAGGCGCACCTGGTCTTCGATACCGTGAAGCGCCGCTACACCGCGGCTGAAGCGACCGCGCTGCGCAACCAAGTGGCCAACCTCATCGCTGGCCCCGCGATCCTGATCGACTTTGAGCCTGAGGCTGCGGTGCTGCTGCGCGAGGGCAAGGTCAAGGAGGCGCTGGCCAGCTATCGCGCGCTGATCGCCGCCAACCCGAAGGCAGCGGTCCATCATCTGCAGGTAGCCGATGTACTGCTGCAGGCGAGCATGGGCGAGGCGGCGCGCAACGAGGCGCGGCTTGCCGTCAATCTCGATCCCAGCTCCGCGCTTGCCGAGCGCGTTTTGGCGGATATTCTCAAACACGATCTCGTAGGCCGCGACCTGCGCGCCGGCAGCGACATGGCCGGAGCGGCTGACGCATATCGCGCCGCAATCAAGCTCGATCCCGACGATCACACGGCCCAGGCCGATCTGGCAATTCTTCTCGAATACGATTCTGTGGGCCGCCGCTACAGCAGCCACGCGCACATGAAGGAGGCGATCGCCGAGTACGAAAAGCTGGGCCAGGACAAGCTTGCCGATCTCGGACTTACCAACAATCTGGCCTTTGCGCTCTTCTATGGCGGCGAGTTCGCGGAGGCGTACAAGGCCGCACAGACGTTGAATCCCCAACCCAAGGCGCTGATGGCTGCCGCGATGGCCATGATGCAAGGCAGCAAGGCTGGGCTCGCCGAAGCCAACAAGAGCGCCACGGATAACAACAGCTTCAAGCAAACCGCCCGCATTGCCGGGCAGATGCTGATGAACATGAGGCAATATGCGCAAGCGGCGGATTTTTTGGAGGCTGGCGCCGGCGGCGACAATGCAGCGCGCACACTTGCCCTGGCCAACATGCTACGCGGCGCGCAACATCATGAGGACGTGCAATTCGCAAACACTCCGGCCGACGTCGTCAGGCGTTTCTCCCTGGTGCCGTTCGATCCCGACCTCACCAGGGAAATGCTCGCCGCCTTGCTCAGCCGCAACGGTGTCAAGGTGCTGGACGCCATGGATGCGGACGATCTAAAGGCGCTGCTCGACAGTGGCAAGAAGATGAATAGTCAGCTCGCCCGCGAAGGCAGCTCACTCGATGTCACGGAAGACATCGTGCTTCACACGATTGATCCCAGGGGCGAGGGCGACGACAAGAACGGCTATCGCGAGAGAGTGCAAACCCTGAACGGCACCACGCTGACGGTCTATGTGGTGAAAGAGAACGGTCAATACAAACTGCTCGACTCCGAGGAGAGGCCAAACGCCATCGGTCTGGAGA
Source organism: Acidobacteriota bacterium (assembly GCA_021790995.1). Lineage (GTDB taxonomy): Bacteria > Acidobacteriota > Terriglobia > Terriglobales > Acidobacteriaceae > Telmatobacter. Next base: position 1,553 of record JAJYFA010000084.1, on the reverse strand, counting down.
TGCTGGACCGCATCAAGGCCGGGAATTTGCAGGGCGCCAAGGTGCTGCTCGACTGGCTGCGCGAAGATGTGCACATGGCGGGCGGCGACGATTCCCTCGGCGGGCCTGTCTTTCCGCGCTTCTGGACCAGGGGCGAGGCTCCGGATGCTCACAGGATGACACTGGCGGCCGCCTCGATCCTTGCCGGATCAAAGCCTACGGTGGCCGAGGGCGTCTCGATCCTGGAGAACGGGCTGAAGAGCGCGACAAGCGATCGTGAGCGCACCAACATCCGGCTTGCACTCACAGCCGGCTATCTGATCCAGGACAATTTTGCGGGTTTGCTCGACGTTTCTTCGGCGCTTCTCAAGGACGAACCGGAATCGCGGACAGCCTTCATCGACAATGTGCTGGCGCTGATGGGTCTTGCCCGCTATGACGCGGCTCTTGCGCTCACAGACGCGCGGCTCAAGCTGCTTGAGAACGACACCGACGCGCTTCAGATGAAGATCCAGGTAGAGGCCAATCGCGGAGACTTTGCCGCTGCGCACGCCTTGTCGCAGAAGCTCTCCAGCATGGGCAAGGTAGATGCCATGATGCTGAACAACGAGGCGTGGTACGCGCTCTTCTCCGGCAAGGTCACCCAGGACGACATCGCCCTGGCCATCCGCGCCACGGAGATGCAGAAAGACACACCGTCGATTCTGCACACGCTCGCCTGCCTCTACGCCGAAGTTGGAGACACCAAGGACGCGCGCGACGTGCTGCTGCGCGCCATGGACGTCTGGAATCTCGACCAGCCAAACGACGAGGTGTGGTACGTGCTGGGCCGCATCGCTGAACAGTACGGTGAGCGCGACATTGCTATCGCCGATTACAGCAGGCTCAAAAAACCGAAAGAAGTTCTCTCTCTCCCCACTTCAACGTGGCAACTCGCACAGAGAAGGTTGAAGGCGATGGGAGCGGACCAGCAGCCGGCCGCAAAATAGGAATGCGCGTTTTAGAAGAATGGAAGGCAGGCCCTGAGTCCGCAACGACTCTCGCTGCCAATCACTAACCTATTTTTCAGGAGTACTGATTCATGCGTAAATTCTCACGCCTCGTTCAGGCTGGCTTGGCTCTTTGCCTGTCCGCCTTCGCACTGCCTGCGGTCCACGCACAAAAACCCATCCAGATCGTTGCCGACCTTACTGATGCGCCGCGCCGGCTCTTTCACGCCGACGTCGATCTGCCCGTCGCGCCCGGACCTGTCACGCTCATCACGCCCCAGTGGATTCCCGGCCACCACATGCCCAGCGGCCCGGTAGCGGAGATCGCGGGCGTTGTGTTCACCGCCAACGGCCAAACACTGGCGTGGCGGCGCGACGATGTGGATCTTTATGAGTTCCACCTCACGATCCCACAAGGCGTGACTTCGCTTCACGCCCATCTGGATTCGATCGTCACTTCGCGGGTTTCGCAAAAGCTCGCGGTTTTGGAGTGGGAGAAGCTGTTGCTCTATCCGGCGAACACTCCGGTGCGCGACATTCCCATTCAGCCTTCGTTGAAAGTTCCCGCCGGCTGGGGTGTGGGCA
>JAJYFA010000083.1 GCA_021790995.1 Acidobacteriota bacterium | reverse complement strand
AGATCCCAAACAAATGGCAGATATACCGCTGAGACCACGGTTTGCGACTCAATCTTGAACAATCCGAGCATCCCGGCTCAGAAATTTTGCAAGAGGCTCGGCTGGTTTCCTAGCGCGAAAATGAAGGAAAAGCGGGGCGGCCTGCGTATCGCGCAGGGCAGGATAGGCGCGCACTGTTTCGTCGCTGGCCGTGGGCTCGCCCAACTCCTCCAGGACAAGACCAGCCGCGGGGAGCAGGTTCAACCATCCACTCAGGGTTCGGTGAAAGCGAGGAATCTGAAAGGGCCTAAATTGACTCCTCTGTTCTTCCGGCATCGAACGGAAGCACCAGCTCTCAAGCTCACCGTCGGTGGCTTCAAAGTAGCGGCCAACTTCGATGGCGCGCACGGCGCCGTCTTCATCGCGCAGAACCTTGCGGTAGGGCGGGCAGAAGCAGGGATGAAGGATGGATGCCTGGAGAAAGCCTCCGGGGCGCAGCACGCGCCCGATCTCGCCAATCGCCTGAGCGTGGCCGGGCATGTCCATGAGCGACATGAAGGCGGTGGCGAAATCGAAGCTGGCATCGGCGAAGGGCAGGGCGAGGCCGTCGGCGACCCGATAGTCGATCCCTAGCAGCTCTTCTGCTTCCGCGGCCTGTGCGTAGCGGATGAAGGTGGGAGCGACGTCGACGGCCGTCATTCGCGCCCCCAGCCGTGCCAGGCGGCGCGTATTCTCGCCCTCGCCGCAGCCGATATCGAGGCCGGCCAAACCAGCCACCGGCGGCAACATCGCGAGAAATGCCGGAGTGTTCTGCCCGTCGCGGTAGACGTCATACCCGGCGCGCACCAATTGCGTCCAGATTTCAGCGTTCGCCTCCCAAAAGGAGGCGGTTTCTGCGGAGTTCATCATGCTGCTCCCGGATTTTTTTGCTTCGCTCGCTTATGATGACAGATTACGTCCCTCGTTTTTTGCGTGGGAACGAACAATACAGGACACTGCCGGATTTGAACCATGAACCGCGAATATCACGAATGGCAATCGGAGCGGCTTGACCGCTCGATGGAGCTGCTTGTCTTTGGCCATGGAGGCCTGCCCGTTCTGGTCTTTCCCACCTCCGGCGGGCGCTTCTTCGACATGGAAGACCGCGGCATGGTGGCTGCGCTCAACGGCCCGGTCGAAGACGGGCAGATGCAGCTCTTTTGCGTCGATTCCATCGACCGCGAAAGCTGGTACAACCTCCAGATCGCTCCCGATCGGCGCGTCGCGCGGCACATGCAGTACGAGGCTTACCTTCTCGACGAGGTCGTGCCGCTCATTCGCCGGATGAACCCCGATCCGCGTCTGATGGCCCTAGGCCTGAGCTTCGGCGGCTATCACGCGGTGAACATCGCACTGCGCCATCCGGATCTTTTCAGCGGATTCGTCTCACTCTCCGGCGTCTTCGATCTCACGCTCTTTCTCGATGGTTACTACGACCAGAACTGCTACTTTCATCTGCCGACGCACTACCTGCCCCGGCTCGAAGACAGTTGGTATCTGGAGCGCATGCGCGCCAGCCAGTACGTGCTGGCCAGCGGGTGGGACGACCCATGCCTCACCCACAACCAGCAGCTCGATCGCATTCTGACGGAGAAAGGAATCCCGCACCAGTTGCACGTGTGGGCTGCGCCGAACTCGCACGACTGGCCAGCATGGCAGCGCATGGCGGCCGCTCTGTTGACCTGCTGACTCGCTAACGCGCTGTCTGTTGGCTGTTCGCTCGTCGTACACTGTTGCCGTGCGAGATGTGGCGACACAACCATGCCGCGCCGCACACGGAGGACCGGCGCATGAAGAAGATCGGCATTCTGTTCGGCGTAGAGAACAGTTTCCCGAGCGCACTCGTCGAGCGAGTGAATGCACGCAATCCCGCCGGCATTCGCGCCGAGTTCGTGCTCACTGGCGCGGTTGAGATCGTCCAGGTTCCGCGCTACGCGGTGATTCTCGATCGCATTTCGCACGATGTTCCGTTCTATCGCGCATATCTCAAACAGGCGGTTCTGAACGGCGCGGCCGTGATCAACAATCCATTCCGGGCCGCAGCCGACGACAAGTTTTACAACTACGCGCTCGCCGCGCGGCTCGGCGTGGCTGTTCCGCCCACGGTGCTTTTGCCGCACAAGCAATTGCCGAACGGAACTTCGGACAAGTCGATGCGCAACCTGGAGTTCCCGCTCGACTGGGATGCCGTGTTTGCCGCCGTGGGCGAGCATGGATTTCTGAAGCCCATCGACGGCGGCGGCTGGCGCGACGTGCACGAGGTGCGAGGGCGCGAGGAGTTCTTCAGCGCCTTTGATCAATCACGCGATCTGTGCATGGTCTTTCAAAAAGCGGTCGACTACAGCGAGTACTTTCGGTGCTTTGTGGTGGGACAGAAGAAGGTGCGCGTCATGCCCTACGATCCGCGCCGGCCGTTTGCCGAACGCTATCTTAAAGACTCGGCGCGGCCCAGAACCCTGCGCGCGCGGCTGCTCTGGAGAAAGATGGAGGAGGACGCTCTCAAGCTCTGCCAGGCGCTTGGCTACGAGTTGAACTCCGTCGAGTTCGCCGTCATGGACGGAATTCCGTACGCAATCGACTTCATGAATCCCGTGCCTGACGCCGACGTGCATTCGGTGGGTGAAGAACATTTCGCTTGGATTGTCGATCATGTGGCCGAGATGGCGATTGCGCGGGCGCGGTCATCGGCGGGCGAGGCGGGATTGCGCTGGCCTGCGGCATTGGGCGCAACAAGAGGCGCTCGGAGGCGTGCTGAGGATAAAAAGAAGTAATCTGGGGCGATGCGGTTGGTGGAGAGCTTGAAGAGGCGGGCCTGGATTGTCACGCGATCCCAGATCCCGGAATTGGGATCTGGGCAGCGGTCGAAACGGCGGTTCTACTTCGCGCCGGCGGCGGCCATCGCCTTGCGCATGCGGTCCTCAGCGTCGGCGGGCCAGTACGCGCAGCCAAGCTCAAAGAAGACAGTCGTGTAGGGAATGGTCAGCTCGGTCTTGATAATCAGCACGCGAAAGATCTGCGAGACCTGGTCGAGTTTGGCAATGATCTCCTCGTGCAGAAGTTCTTTCGCCGACGAGCCAAACATCTGGGCGAGCTGAGCGCGGTAGGCGGTGACACCGGGCGCGTCCTTTTCGGAGACGAAGGCGAGTTCGCGATCGAGGTAGATGTTGGCGCGCACATGGCGGCTGGCGTTGATGGCGTCGGCCACCTTGCGCGCCACTTCGAGCTGTCCGTCACCGGAGACAATCGTCTCAATGCCCGGCTTGGATTGCGCGGGATAGGCAGAGTCGGCGACCACGATCCAGTTGCGGTGGCCGTAGAGCGGCAGCGTGGTTTCCAGTTCCCGCTCCCACTCGGGTTTTGTCAGTCTTGGCGCATCAGCCATGGTGTCCTCGTTTCAAGCAGCGGTGCTGGCGGGGGCGGCGGCACCAGCAAAGCTGGGGCTATTTCAATTCCTCGTCGGCGCAGACGGCCACTTTACCGCACTTGCCCGATGCCATCAGCGCGTAGGCCTCGCCGGCGCGCTCCAACGGAAAACGGTGCGTGATGATGTCGGCCGGGTGCAGATTCCAGCGTACCAGCCGCTCCACCAGTTCTTCCATAAGCCAGGTGGAAGTGACCCACGAGCCGTAAAGCGTCTTTTGATCGTGAATCAAATCGGGCGAGGGGTTGAACTCAACGCTTCCGCCTTCGCCGAGGAAGACGATGCGGCCCCATTTGCGCGTGGCGCGAATCGCAGTGGCGCGGGCCTGGTCGTTAGCTGAACAGTCGACAGCGCGCTCCACGCCCATCCCTGCCGTCAGACGCTTTACTTCGGCCACGTTGTCGGGGCCGGACTTTAAAACCTCATCGCAAAGGCCAAGGTCTTTGGCGATCTTCATACGTTCCGGCACCACGTCGATGCCGATGATCTTGTTGGCGCCGAGCTTGCGGCAGAGCGCGCCGGTGGCCAGACCAACCGGACCGAGGCCGGTGATGAGCACCGCGCGGTTGCCATCGATGCCGATTTTTTCCAGGCCCTCGTAGACTGTGCCGAACCCGCAGGCCACCTGCGCGCCGTCGGCGTAGGAGAGCTCGCCGGGCAGTGCGATCAGGTCTTTCTCTTCGGCGATCATGAACTCGGCCATGCCGCCGTCGCGCTGCCAGCCGTAGGCGCGGCGATACTTCTCGCTGGTGCAGGAGATCATGTAGCCGCGCCGGCAGTCGTTGCACACGCCGCAGCCGGAGATGTGGTAGACGATCACGCGGTCACCAACGTTGAAGCGGCGGCAGCCGGGGCCGGTGGCGACGATCTGGCCGCAAGGCTCGTGGCCGGCAATCACACCCTGGTAGCCCTCGGGGCCTTTGCCGAGGTGCTCGTGATAAATGCAGCGAATGTCGGAGCCGCAGATGGTCGAGGCCTTGACGCGCAGAAGGACTTCGCCGTGGCCCGGCTCGGGCACAGGCACGGTGCGCATCTCGACGGTGGAGTTGCCGGGCAGGTAAGCGGCGGTCATGGTGGACGGAAGCATTTCTTTACTCCAGATTCTTTGAGCCGGCAGCCGGTAGCCGGCAGCTTTTCATGCGGGAGCGTGCTCTACTTGATTTTCGTTGCAACCTTCGAAGCTACAGGTTATCGGCTACTGTCTACAAGCCGTTTCACTGCGTGATTTCTCCATTCAGGTCCCAGAGATCTTCCCAGCTCTGGCCGTCCTTCCACAGGAAAACCTGGCCTTTGATGAAGCGGCAGTTGCGGTCGATTCCGGCGATCGCGCGCATCTCTTCGCCGGTGAGCGGCTCGCCGATCGCGGCCGCAAGATTCTCGCCATAGTGATGCACCGAAAACGGAATAGGCGTTTGTCCGCGCTGGACAGCCCACTTGATGCAGACGGCAGCGGGATGCATACCGCGCCGCTGCGCGATCTCTACAATCACGGGATCTTCGGTGGGAACCGTATCCTCCGGCGTGCGGTCGCGATCCGGGCGCGCTGGCGAGCCGATGGGGCAGTAGCCGACCGGCTGGATGCCGTTTTCAACAACAAAGCGGAACAGCTCCGGCTGCTGGAAGTGCGGATGCAGCTCCATCTCGTTCACCGCGGGCCTGATGCGCGCGTCGCGCAGCAGGAGCTTGAGCTTGGGGATGGTCATGTTCGATGTGCCGATGTGCCGCACCAGTCCCCTGTCGACAAGCTCTTCCATCTTGCGCCAGGTCTTCATGAAGTTCTCGTGAAGGTAGGGCCTGGCGCCTGGCGAACGCGAGGTCGCATCGCAACCCGGCGGGTGGAAGTTGGGAAACGGCCAATGCACCAGGTAGAGGTCGAGGTACTCAAGGCGCAGGTCGGCTAACGACTGGCGGCACGAGGCGATCACGTCGTCTTCGCCGTGCTTGTCGTTCCAGAGCTTGGAAGTGATCCACAAATCTTCGCGCTTGATTCCGCCCTGCAGAATAGCCTCGAAGGAGGCGCCAATCTCCGCCTCGTTGCCGTAGACCGAGGCGCAGTCAAAATGCCGGTAGCCGATGGCAGCAGCACCTTTAACAGCTTCGGCGATCTGGTCCGCTGAAACGTGGTCGGAGCCGAAAGTGCCCAGGCCGATGGCGGGCATCGTGGCACCGGTGAAAAGCTTGCGTTGCGGAACTGCCGCCGGATCGATCGCTGCGGGTGCGGCTGGATGGGCCATGTCTGCTCTGCCTTGCATGAAGTACAGTTATCGCTAACTTTATGGAGAATAGTCCATCCCGGCACGAGTGTCAAACGGTTTCTCCGATTGGCGAAAATAGCGCCTCGATCGGCGCCGACGGAGATAGCGGAGTTAGAGGAGTTGTGCTGACAGGCGGCCACGTTCCATGCGCGGCGGGACAGAGAGGCCGGGACAGCATCGACAGGGCTGAAAGCGGTATGGAGCAGTGGAAAAACAAGAGCAGCAGTGGCGTAGCCAGAGCGGCGCGGCAAGCTGGCCGATTGGCCGATTGGCGCCGGAGATCGCTCAGCGAACGACAGTCCAAGGCGTTTTAGTAAACTATTTTATGAGCACAACCGGCAATTCAGCACAGACCTACGACGCCGCCCACAACGATTGGCGGCCTACGGTGAATCCGTGGATGGTCGCGCTGAGCGTCATGCTGGCCACCTTCATGGTGGTGCTCGACTCCTCGATTGCCAACGTCGCTCTGCCGCACATCGCAGGCAGTTTGTCCGCGTCCACCGACGAATCCACATGGGTACTGACCAGCTACCTGGTCTCGAACGGCATCATGCTGCCGGCCTCGGGGTGGCTGGCGCGGCGCATCGGCCGCAAACGCCTGTTGATGCTCTCGATCCTGGGTTTTACCGGCGCATCCATTCTCTGCGGAATGTCGTTGAACATGCCCATGCTGATTGTGGCGCGCGTGCTGCAGGGAGCGGGCGGCGGCGGCTTGCAGCCCCTGGCGCAATCGATCCTGCTCGAAAGCTTTCCGCCGGAAAAGCACGGCAAGGCGATGGCCGCCTACGGAGTGGGAATTGTGGTGGCGCCGGTGATCGGCCCCACGCTGGGCGGATGGATCACCGACAGTTACACCTGGCGCTGGATCTTCTATATCAATCTTCCTGTCGGCCTGCTGGCGCTGTTCATGACCAGCCTTTACATCGAAGACCCACCCTATCTGCGCCACGGGCGCCCTACGGATGTCGATGGGATCGGCTTTGCGTTCATGGCGGTCTGGCTGGGAACGCTGCAACTGGTGCTCGACAAGGGGCAGGAGGCGGACTGGTTCGGGTCCACGTGGATCAGCTGGCTTACCGCGATTTCAACGGCGGCGTTTCTGGCCTTCATCGCCCGCGAGTTGCTATGCCGCGATCCCATCGTGCAGTTGCACGCGCTGCTGGACCGGAACTTCCGCACGGGAACGCTCATTACAGGGCTCTTCGGCGTTCTGCTCTACGGAGTCACGGCCTTCCTGCCGCTGTTTCTGCAGACCATTCTGGGCTATTCGGCGATGGACAGCGGCCTGGCGGTAAGCCCGCGCGGGCTGGGATCCATGCTGGCGATGGTGGTGGTCGGCATGCTCATCAACCGCTTCGACAGCCGCCTGCTGCTGGCCGTGGGCATGGCGATCTTCTCTGTCTCCACCTTCGAATTGAGCCACATCAACCTGGGAATCGCCATGCGCGATGTTGTGTGGCCGAACTTCTGGAATGGTTTTGGCGGCGGATTTGTCTTCGTGCCGCTCACCACGCTGGCCATGGGCCGGCTGCGCAAGCAGGAGATGGGCAACGCCGCCGGCATTTACAACCTGGTTCGCAATATCGGCGGCAGCATCGGGATCGCCGCGCTCACTGCGTCGCAGGTGCGCGGGTCGCAGATCCACCAGAGCTACCTGGGCGCCCACTTGAATGCGGGTAATCCGGTTGCCGCTGGCGCCCTTCAGGAGCTCGGCTCCCGATTCCAGACCGGCGGGGCCAATGCAGTGCTGTCGCATCGCGAGGCGCTGGGAGCGGTGTACCGCAGCTTGCAGCAACAGGCCGCCGTGCTCGCCTACGCGGACAACTTTCGTTTCCTCGGCTATCTGGCGCTGGGTTCGATTCCGCTGGCGCTACTGCTCAAGCGGGCGGAGCCTGGATCGAAGAGCAGCCACGAGGTGGCCGCCGAGTAGCGATTGCGAGGCGTGGCGGGCCTACGCCTCAACCCGCACCAGCAGACATGTAATGTTGTCGTGGCCGCCGGCGCCGTTGGCGGCTTCGATCAGGTGCGCGCACATCTCGGGCAGAGGCGGATCGTGCTTCATCAGCGTTTCGAGTTGCGCATCGGAGAGCTCGCGCGTGAGGCCGTCTGAGCAGAGCAGGTACAGATCACCGGGCTCGGTTGCAAGCTCGAAAATGTCCGGAGTCACCGAACTTTGCGTGCCCAGGGCGCGTGTGATCACGTTCTTGAAGGGCGAACGCTCTGCTTCAAGACGGTCCATCCGGCCCATGCGCACCTGCTCCTCCACAAGCGAATGGTCAATCGTGATCTGCTCCAAACGCGAGTTGCGCAAGCGATAGCCACGACTGTCGCCCACATTCACCATATAGCCGTGATGGTCCTCTGTGAGCAGGCCCACCAGCGTGGTTCCCATGCCGCTCAGGTTGCGGTTGTGCTGCGCGCGCTGATAAATGGCTGCATTGGCGGTGGCAATCGCATTCTCGGCCTCGTCGAGCAAAGTGTGCGCCTCATCGCGCCCGGTAAGCACCCGCATCACCTCATCGACAGCCAGAGCGCTGGCCACTTCGCCCGCAGCCGCACCACCCATGCCGTCGCAAACGATGTAGACGCCGTGCTCGACGGAGTAGCCGAAGGCGTCCTCGTTGGCAGGACGCTTGCGGCCACGATCCGTGACGGCCGCGGCCGAGTAGTGCGCATCGGATATAGCCAAGTTGACCCTCCGTGGCTCAGTGTACCGAAAAACAGGGGTCAGGGGTCAGTGGTTAGTGGTCAGGGGTTAGCGGTTAGCAGCCTGTGGTGAAAGTCCGGTTTTGAAAGGGCACGGCTTCAGCCGTGCCATAAGCGTCTTTGAATGAATGCGGCTTTAGCCACCGAGGGAAGGTTTTTACCGGATTTGACTTTCACCACAGGCTGTTAGGGGTCAGGGGTCAGGGCAAACGCATTTGGATAGGAGTCCTGCTTTCCTTGCATCCCGACTCCACTCATCGAGCATTGTCATCCCGAACGGAGTGAGGGATCTGCGGTTGTCTTTCGCGCCTTGCGGCGGCGTCGGATGAAATCGGCCCGCCAAACCGAAGGTCTGCGTGAGAAATAGACCCGAAAAGCAGCCGCGGATTCTTTGTCGTTGCTCAGAATGACAGCGCGAAGAGCATGGTTCGTAAAGCGTCGAGCGAATTGAAATGCGTTTGCCCTGCAATCACTGACCACTGCTCACTGTCCGCCGGGCACGGGCGGCGCTGGAGGCAAATCGAAGATCTGGATGGCGCCGGCGTTGAGAATCGCTACGCGGCGGCCGGAGGGTGAGATGGCTACATTGCCGCCGGCATCCAGCATGGGGCTGAGCGGCGAGACAAACGCGATATCGCCGGTGGCTGCGTCGAAGACTGTCACCGACTGTTCCTTTACGTCGTCCGAACCCATGGGAGCAAAGGGGCCCACGGGACGGAGGGTATCGAGAGTGGACCATGCCATGCGCGAGCCGTTGGACGCTACGGCCAACTGCGGCCACACCTGGGTTGGCGGCGCCTGCGAGATCCACAGTGTTCTTCCCTCGGCCGTCATCGCCACCAGCTTGCGCGCGCCCTCCGTATTGCATCCCTCGATCAGAATCTCGTTCTCCGAAAGAAAGTTGTCGATGGGGTCGCAGGCGGTTTCTACGCTGCCCAGCATCTTGCTGCCGCCGGCGAAGTAGCCCAGATTCAAAATCCAGCCCATGCCCTGACCGCGTAGGTTTTCAAGATATCCCTTGGAGTTGATGGGCAAATGCACGGGAGTCCGCACGCGGCTGACCAGTATTACCTGTCCGGTGTCGCGCCGCAGGATGCGCACGACGAGGTCGGGTGGATTTCCCGCTGTCTCTTCTTCATCCTCGCCCGCGGCGGCTGCGCTGGAAGCTGCCGACGCGTTCGAATCTCCTCCCGATTCCTGTGCCTCGGCCACCGGCTCGTCGGAGTTCGTCACCAGGTACTGCTGCTCTGGATTGAGTTCGACCGAGAGCAGCGGGCCGGGAAATTCAAGATAGGGCTTCAGCTTGAGAGTGGCGTCGCCTTCGAGAAGATTGTTGCGGTCGCGCAGCAGAAAATGGCCATCTTTGAGCGGCCACAGGTAGCGCATACGGTCGTGCAGCGTCCACAACGCCTCGGCCTCTACTTGAGCCTCGCCTGTTCCCTGCGGCAGCCGAAGCACCAGGGCGCGAATCTCGCGCTCGTAGCTATTTTCGCCGCTTTTGGTGGAGCGATGGATGAGCCCCGGCACGCGAAACGTGAAAAGCAGGTGGTTCTCATCGAGAAAATCAAGCGAGACAAAGGTATTGCGCGCGCCCAGATAGTTGATATTCGGCGCCGTGAAACCAAGCGGATCGAGAGGAATGCTGGCAGAGGGCGCAAGCGACGGCTGGCTGGGGAAACGATCGGTCATCAATCGCTCTTTAACCGACGGTGCAGGAGGGCCGATGCCGTTTTGCGCCCGGAGGAGGTGGGCAAAAGAGCACAGCACTGCAACCACGGCCAAAGCGGCCACCACCCTCCGAACAACCTCAGCCATGCCGATTCCCTGCCGCGTCGCCATCGAAGAGTATTTTCGCCGATGTGGGCTTGACGGCGAAAGCCGCCAGAGATCAAATGATCGTACTGCTCGCGTTTTCCCATGCAAGGAGGTGAAGCGTATGAGCCGTTCCTTTGCCCGGCTACTGTTCTGGTCGCCGAGAATCCTCACAGCTGCCTTTGCCCTGTTCGTGAGCATCTTTGCGCTTGATGTCTTTGCGGAGTTTCATGGTTTCTGGCGCGTGGCGCTGGCGCTTGCCATCCATCTGATTCCGACTTTCATCGTGATTGCGGTGCTGGTTGTGGCCTGGAAATGGGAGTGGATCGGCGCGGCGGCGTTCGCATCGCTGGCGGCGTGGTATTGCTGGATGTCGATACACAAGCCATGGTTCGGCTGGTCAGTCATCCTGGCGATTCCTTTGCCGTTACTCGTGGTTGCCAGCCTGTTTCTGGTGAACTGGATCGAGCGCGCAAAGCTGCGAACCGCCCACTGATCGCGTGAATAAAAGGCGCCTCGCCCCGTCTGCGCGAACCCTGCACGGGCGTTGTGCGACATTAATGAAAGGATGGCACTGCAAGGTTCGGCAAAAGGGAAACTCCTGTTTCTGGGCTACGGCGCCTGTGCCCTGGCCGGAACCCTGTGGGGCACAGGCTTTTATTGGGGGAGGCTCGCGCTCAACGAGATGAACGTTGAGCACATGGTGCTCTACCGATTCCTCTTTGCCTGCCTCGGCCTAGCGCCCGTGATGTTCGGCCGCCGCGTTCGCCTTACGGCCGGTGAATGGCAAATCTTGCTGCTGGCCGCGGCCTTTGGCATTCCGATCCAGTTTCTTTTGCAGTTTCACGGCCTGGCGCTCACAACGGTGAGCCACGCCTCGCTGATGGTGGGCGCCATGCCTGTGCTGCTGGCCGCCGGCGCGGCGCTGTTTGCCGGCGAGCGGCTCGACTGGATCGGCTGGGTGGCTCTCTTTGCCTCCACTGCCGGCACTGCCATGGTGGTTCTGGGCGGCGACCGTACCACCACGGGCCACGAAACGCCCACGCTCACAGGCGACCTGCTCGTAATCGCCTCGCTCATTGTTGCGCTGGCATGGATTCTGCTCAGCAAAAAGCTGCTCCAAACCCATAGTGCGCCGGTAGTCTCCGCTTACACCATCTATTTCGGCACGTTGATGCTGGTGGCATGGGATCTGGTCATGTGGCTGCTCGCGCCGCTCACGCACGAGAAGGTCGAACCGATACCGTTTGCCCACATCAGCGCGACAGCGTGGATGGCGCTCGCCATCAGCGGCGTGCTGTGCACGGCCACCACTACGCTTTTGTGGAACTGGGGCATTCACCACGTGCCTGCCTCACGCGCCGGAATCTTTCTGAACATCGAGCCGGTGCTTGGCTCGGTGCTGGGTGTGGAACTGCTCGGCGAGCGGCTCGGCCCCTATGCATGGCTCGGCGGCGTACTTATCCTCGGCGCGGCCATCACGCTCACCACTCGCGGTCACGAAACGGAGCCAGAGGTACTTTTCGAATAGGAAATAGGGCCAGGCAAGCCTCTAACACTCCGATCTCTTATTTAGCGCAGACTACTCCCTATTGGCTGCTTCCTGCCCCCTCCGCTAGGATCGGGTTTATGGAAGCGCCCGCAACTTCGCCGCGTGTGCCGGAGCAGTCTGCCTCCGCGCGTAGCCGGCGGCGCGATGCAGTCGAGATTGCCGTCGCTTACGGGCTTATCCTGGCTGTCGAGTGGACGCCACGGCCTCTACAACGCGTGCTCTGGATCGCCGCCGCGGCCGGACTCATTTTCATTACGCGAATCTCCTTCGACGGCTGGCGCGCCATGGGTTTTCGCGCAGCGAACTTTTGGCGCTCGCTGTGGATCGCCGGAGCGGCCCTGGCGCTGGCGGCAATCGCCGTTGCGATTGCCGCCAACATGCACTCGTTGCGCATGCCTCGTGGGCTTCTTGCCTTTTTTGCCACGTATTGCGCCTATGCCATCTGGGCCGGCGTGCAGCAGTTCCTTTTGCAAGGCGTGTTTCTGCTGCGATTTCTGCGCCTCATTCCCCGGCCCGGGTGGGCGGCGCTCGCTGCTTCGACACTGTTTGCACTGGCGCACCTGCCCAACCTCGTCCTTATGCCGATCACATTTGTGTGGGGCTTTGCGGCGTGCCTGCTGTTCCTGCGCTATCGCAACATCTATCCACTCATGATCGCGCACGCCATTCTGGGCATCACTGTTGCAATGACGATTCCGGGGCCGGTAGACCACAACATGCGCGTCGGACTCGGCTATTTGAGATACGCTCCGCACAGGCAGCCGCACCGCCAATACAATTTATCGCAGCCATAGAGACCATACGGCATCGACGGTAGCGTGCGTGACAGCCGAGGCGCCCACACGCCTCTCACTGCGCCACGCGCGTCCATAGAAAACGCCAGCCAGCGCCGCCAGCAGCACGTAGCGCCAGTTGAAGTGCGCCGCGCGCTTGTTGAAGTGCGCGAGGCCGAAGAGGCAGGACGTCAAGAGCAGAGATCCGGTCCGGCCCAGGCGCTTTTCAAGCAGGTTTTCGAGCCAGCTGCGAAAAAACAGCTCCTCCGGCACCGCGACAAAGAAAAAGGTGAAGAACCACGCGCCGGCGATCAGCAAAACTCCCGGCCAGACGCGGTGCGGATGCAGAAAGCCGAGGCCGAGACCGATCAAGAGTCCGATCGGCATATAGAACGCCCATTCGCGCAACCCAATGCCCACATCCTTCAAGCGCAGGCGGAGGTCAAAGCCTGCGCCGTCCAGCTCGCGAATGAGCACGAAGCCGTAAATGCCGGCGTCGAGCAGCAGCACCTTGTTGAAGACCGCCAGATGCGCAGGCCAGGCGCCCTCGAACCAGCGCAGATCGACAGCCAGTCCGAGCGTAATGAGCACCAGAAAGTCGCGCCAGTTTCCTCGCTGTGCCGCATCGACGCTTGCGGCATCGCCGAGCAGCCACGCAATTGCCACAGGCAGGAGCGCGTACAAAGCGAACCAGCCCCAGCGAAAGACGCCTGCCCCGCACGCCACCAGCACATACGGAATTGCGAGCGCGGCAGGGGCGGCAATCCGCGTCCAGACGGGCCAGGAGCGCACCCGCGCGGCCGATGACGACGGGGAAAATGCCACCACCAGGTAAGGCACGAGCGCGAGAACGGCGGCAATCAGGTTCAATGGAGTGACGAGAGCCATCGTTTCCATTTTGCGCCAGTTCGCCTCTGTCGCTACGGAAACATTGGACTGGCCGTACAAGATCGAAAGTACCGCCGTGACTCAAAGGGCGCGGCGTGATCTCAAGCGAGATAACCCCGCGCCCATATGTCCAACCACGAAACATCACTGCTTCCGCGCGTACAGTCAGGCTCACATGCAGCAGCTCGCGCAGGTTGCGCAGCAGTGCGGATAAAAGGGGAGCACATCGTCAGGTTCCGGCTGAAGCTCAGCCCTCGAACGACAACTGAGGCGAAACCCACGCCGCGGCGGCAGGCTTGGGCTCCGAGGCCAGTTCGTAGACGAGCCGTTCCAGCACCAATCGCTTGTCGGGCGGCGAGGAACGCAGCTCCAGGTCGGCGCGCGCCACCAGCCGCAGAGCACGCGTAAGCGCGCGGCGGCTCTTGTAGCGCCGCGCCTGCCTAATCAGATCGTCGGCGGCAAAGGGCGGCATGCGGAACCCTTGCCACAGCGCCTGCCAGATGGCGCGCGAGTCGCGCACGTTCTTCTCAAGGATGACAAGCATCTGCCGGAAGGTGCGGGCGAGCATGTAAAGATGCCCGATGGCCGCGTCCTCGCCGGCTTCGGAGCTGTTCAGCAGACCTTCGAGCAGCGCCAGCGCACGCACGCGGTCGTGGGCGCTAATGGCGTCGGTCAGCTCATAGAGCGAGCGCTGCTTGGCGGCAAGCACCATGGTCTCCACGTCGCCGAGAGTGATTCGCCCGCGGCCCGTTGCATAGAGCAGAAGCTTTTCAAGTTCCGAAGCCACCAGCATCATGTCGGCGCCGAGTGCGTCCACCAGTTCGCGCGCTGCATCGGGCTCCAGACGCGTTCCCTGTTCCTGCGCCGTGGCAACAACCCAGCGCATGGCGTCTTCCTCGCTCACGCGCGCCAGTTCCACCATGCCGCAGTGTTCCCCAAGAGTTTCTTTCAGGCGTTCGTAGCGATTCTTGTCGTCGAGATCCATGCGCCGCACGTCCGACGGGATGCGCAGAAAGTCCGCGACGAAAACCAGCAGCGCCTGCGGATTCGGCGACCGGAAATAGCGGTCCAGCGCCGCAAACTCGTCCTTCTTGGCGCCGCGCGTGTAAAGCTGGCGCACGTTGCGCACAAAGATCACCTGGAACGGAGCCATCAACGAGGGTGTCTGCGCGCGATCCAGAACCTCGAAGATCGAGGTCGCGGAAAGATCGAGATCCGAGAGGCAGAAGTCGCGCAGATCGTCGGGCACAAATGCTTTGAGAACGGCCGCGCGGCAGCGGTCGAGCAGAAAGATCTCGTCGCCGGCAAGCACGTACCCGGCCTGCAACTTGCCCTTGCCTGCCTGAGCGGCCTCAATTTCGGACACGAAGCGCCCTGCTGCGGCAAATCCCGTGCCCCATCGCACTCCGCTCACAGCCGCGGCCCTCCAGCTATGCGATCATGTCTCATCCGGCTCCAGAATACCGCCCGGCGGGCGAACACACCAGCGCGGAAAACCGGGCAGGAATCAAAAGATGAGCTGCAAGCATCTCGCACTTTTCGCCTTTTGATCGCGATAGAGTGAACCGCCGGTCACATGCCTTCAAGAATGTCCGCCACCAACTGCCGCGCAAACTGGCGTGACAGGCGCTGGATGGCCGCCGGATCTTCCTGGATGAACGTGGGCAGGTCGGTGCTGGACTGGTACTCCGCGCGGTAGACGTAATTTTTGTTCTGGTAGAGGATGCTGCCGTCGCGCGCGTTGAGCGTGACAGAGGCCACGATGGTGATGACGAAGCTCGACGACTGCTGCGTGGCCGCGTTGTAAGTGAGAGGCGCCACGGCCTGCTTGAGGATCGTTCCGTGCAGGATCGCGTCGGCATCGGCGCCTGAGTTCGTCGTCACGCGGAAGCGCGTGCGCGTCATGAACTCGCGAACCACCGCCTCGGTCAGCATCGTCTCCGTACCGTTCGTCTCGGTCTGCGTGGCAAAGACTGGCACGGCAAGCGTTTTTACATCGGGAGGCAGATGCGTGGCCGCGCCCAATGTGTGGTAGCCGCAGCCGCTCGCGCCCACGAGAGCGAGAGCAAACGAGGCAGCAATCAGCAATCGCAGAAGCGGACGCATGAGGCCATTCTATCGTGCGGGTTTCGCTCGCGCCGTCAGCCGCCGCTTGACCCGCGCGCGTATGCTAAGAGGCATGAATTGGACGACAAGTTGGGTTGGATGGGCGCTGCTTGCCGCCGTGTTTGCCGCCGCCACGGCGCTGTTGACCAAAGTCGGCGTGGCGCACGTTGACTCGAATCTGGCTACGGCGCTGCGCACCAGCGTGGTCGTGATTTTTGCCTGGACGATCGTCATCGCTCTCGGCAAGCACGGCGAGATCCGTGCGCTCGATCGCCACACCGTGCTGTTTCTCACGCTTGCGGGGATTGCCACGGGCCTTTCGTGGATATGCTACTTCCGCGCCCTGCAACTGGGACCAGCCTCGCGCGTAGCGCCGCTCGACAAACTCAGCGTCCCGCTGGTGATGCTCTTTGCCTGGCTGCTGCTGGGCGAAACACTCAATACCGCCGCAATCGTTGGCGGTGCGTTGATCACTGTGGGCGCCATTGTGATGGTGCTTGCCTAGCAGGCGTCAGGGATCAGCCCACTAACACCAATTCTTGTTCTTGACACCTATACTGGAACCGATGACAGCAGCCTCAACAAACGCAGCCTCTCAAAGCGAACTTGCGGCGGAAATTCGGCCGCGCCGCATCGTGCTCACTGGTTTTATGGGTTCGGGCAAGAGCACCGTGGGGCCGCTGCTCGCCGCGCGGCTCGGCTGGAGGTTCGTCGATGCAGACGATGTGATCGCAGCCGAGGCCGGTTGTTCGATTCCCGAGATCTTCATGCGCGAGGGTGAGGTCGCGTTCCGCGAGCGAGAGCACGCCGCGATTGCGCGCCTGGCCGGTGAGTCTGCGCTCGTTCTGGCCCTTGGCGGCGGAGCCATTGAAACCGAAGCCACGCGCACGCTGCTGCTCGGTGCGCCCGAGACGCTGCTGGTTCACCTCGAAGTGGAGCTGGCGACCACACTCGCTCGTTGCCGCGGCACGGAGCATCTGCGCCCCATTCTGGCCGACGGGGTGAATCTTGCGGACCGCTACCAGCGGCGCCTGCCGCTCTACCGCACGGCGCAACTGTCAATCGCCGTGGACGCCCTCACGCCCGAGCAGGTCGTCGATGCGATCCTCAACGCCGCGCGCCGCGCATAATCCCGTCAATCCATGGCGGTGACATCGATCTGCACGGCTCCTCTCCAGGAAAAGACAACTGTCCTTTGACGAAAATCGCTGCCGCGATGCAAGATGGGCAGTGGTTCGCGCAGGGAGGGATGATGCACAGCAAGGAAGTCGCAGAGCGGATCGAAGAGATCGGTATTGTGCCCTGTGCACGGGCGGCGAACCGCGACCAGGTGCGCTTTGCAGCCGAGACGCTTTACGCGGCAAGGATTCCAGTGCTTGAAGTGCCTTTGACCGTGCCCAGAGCGGTCGAGGTGATCGGGGAGTTGGTCGAGCAATTCCCCGGCATGATCGTGGGAGCCGGTACCGTGCTCGATGAGACAGAGGCGCAACAGTGCCTCGATGCCGGCGCCTGTTTCATCACCAGCCCCGGGTTCGTTTCGGGCGTCGTGGACTGCGCCAGGCGCGCGGACACCTGTGTGTTTCCGGGAGCGCTCACGCCGTCGGAGGTCATTGCCGCATGGAAGGCAGGCGCGGATTTTGTGAAGGTTTTTCCCGCGGCCACCGCCGGCGGACCGCACTACCTTCGCACCCTCCAGGAGCCGTTGCCGCAGATTCCCTTGATCGCGACCGGCGGCGTGAATCAGCTGACCGCGTTCGACTACATTCTGGCCGGGGCCCGCGCCATCGGCGTCGGCGGAGAGATGCTGCCCAGGGAAGCGCTCGAACAGCGCCAGGCCGACCGCATTCACGAGCTGGCGCGCCGCTTTCTCCTCATGGTCAAGGAGGCCCGCGCCCAGCGTAATGGCGAGTAGGCGGTTCTACACAAAATGCTGCCACCCATGGGGAACGAGCGGCTCAGGCCCTGGCGCGGTGATGAGCGCGGCCAGCGGCCGGTCCTTGCGCCGGCGCACGATGCGGCCAATTCGCGTGATGGGAACGCCGCCAATGCTTCGCGGCAGGCACACGGTTGACGGCGCGGTGAACAGCAGCTCGTAGTCCTCACCTCCGTGGAGAGCCTGAGCCAGCGTTGCGCCGGTATGAATGGGCAACGCCGCGGCGTCTACTTCAGCGGCTACATGAGACTCCTCGCACATGTGAGCCAAATC
>JAJYFA010000249.1 GCA_021790995.1 Acidobacteriota bacterium | reverse complement strand
GCTGGCGGCACGGGTCAATGCCGCGCCGGAGAATGCCGCGCCGCCGCCGGAGATCGGGCAGACGATTCTTGCCGCCACGGGCCGGCCAGCACACTCCGCAATCGTCTGGGTCCATACGCCCCCAGGCGAGTTTGCGCCGGGAGCCACGCTGCCGCTTGCGATCTCGTTTCCGCAAACGGAGCCGGAGCCGGGTGTGACGGAGGTCTTTCTGCGTTATCGCCACGTTGACCAGGCGGAACGATGGCAGCGCTTGGCCATGCGCGCGAATGGGAAGGCGTTCAGCACTGAGATTGCAGGCATCTGCACGCAGTCGCCATTTGCAATCGAATACTGTTTTGAGCTGTACACGAAGGACAATGCTGCATGGCTGGCCCCCGGGTTCAACGCGGCCCTTTCGAGCCAGCCATACTATACCGTGATGCGCGCCGGAGCATGAAACTGCCTCTTGCGCGGCGCTGCGGAGCGGGTTTCATTCAACGCGGCTCGCCGTCCCCACACGCATGTGTACACCCCACCCCCCCATGCGTTATCCTGACACTTAGCCCATGATCTTTTCCCGCGACTACATCGGCTACCTCGCGCGCCGCACGGTCAAGCACCTTGTCGACGCCAAGACGATCACCACCAGCGACTCGAAGGTGACCGAAGAGCGCGTCAACGCGGCGCTCGTCGATGAGCTTTCCCTCGAAGACCGCATCAACGAAGAGGTGCGCGTCATCCTCGAGGCTTATTCCGAGGAGATGCGCCGCAGCGGCGCCCAATATGCCGAAATGTTCAAGAAGGTGAAGAACGAGCTGGCCAAGAAATACAAGGCGGTGCTATGAGGGTCTACGAGGAAGAGCGCGAGCGCAACGGCGGCATGAGGATCAGCCGCGATAAGCTCAACAAGCTGGCCCACACCGTCGCCGACACGCTCGCTGAGGTCGACCAGGTAGGTTTCCTCGAGGACCGCAACACCATCCGCCAGGAGGCGCGCAAGGCCCTCGAAGCCCTGCTCACTGAAGAGGCCAAAATCGACGCCGCCGCCCGGCTCAAGATCGCCAACCAGCGCAAGATTATCCTCGAAGGCTCCCAGGAGTGGGACATCCTCTACCGCAAGTACTACAACGACGAAGTGCGCAAGCTTGGGATCTAAGGCGGCGCATTCTCTTTGGCCGCAGCTCCGATTTTTGTTAAAGTAAATGAAGTGCCCGCACTCGCGGGCACGCCCCGCAAAAAGTGGCGCTATCGTCTAGGGGTTAGGACGTGAGATTCTCAATCTTAAAACCCGGGTTCGATTCCCGGTAGCGCTACCAGACTTCCTTCCAAGAGTATTCGATCCGATTCACGAAGACATCGAAAAACAAGGGCTTTAACCCCTATTGTGTCCACTAATTGCCACACTGTGCTCATAAAATCGAGGAGCGGTTGGGGGGGCAACTCAATTGGCCGTCACGGGGGTTGGACTGCCTCATGCCTCGATTTGGAGACTTGGGAAACTGGGATTGCAAAGGGATGAAATCAAACGGTCAGAGGTCTGGTTGCTCCCTGCCGATGATTCCCGCGAACGCTCCCTTCGCCGCGCGGCTGTGACTGGCGACCGGATTACCTGTAAGCCTGCTCATCGGCCCAGTTTCCGATAATGGGGAGCCTGAAGCGCTTGCCGTTCGCCGCGCTGATCACACACCAGAGCCATACCAGGAAGGCGAACGATACCGCGACACATGCGATAACGATCAGAGCACGTGCTCCCAGGAACTTCATCAACGGCAGAATATAAGCCAGGAGGTAGCCGAAGCTGATGGCAAAAACGTTGAATACCAGCGACTGCCAGGCGTGGAATCGCACATAGGGCCGCTTGTTGTAGCGCCTGATGGCCAGAAAGAAGATGGCCATGAAGGGGGTGAAATAGGCGACGGCGCCAACGATATTGTCAGAAAGGCCAGTTTTTTTTGAAATCGACATCTTCCCTCCTTCTCGCTGTCCGGAGAAGGGTAATGATGTGAAGTGTACACGCTGGACCGATTTTTTGTATTCCCTTCATTGTTGGGCTTGGCAAACCGATGCGGGCGGTTCAGTATGTACCTTCAGATTAAATGACATGAGCAATGAATGCGCCAGAGTGAACGAGAGAAATCGCATGACGATTCCCGGATGCGAGCGTATCAGAATCCAGATCGACGGCAATCTCATTCTCAATGCACTCACAAAGACACTGACGAAACCGCTTTCCTGTTGTTCGTTCGAAGCGTGAATTGACGCGCGGCGGTAAGAAATCCCGAAGCCCATTCCGGCGTTGCGGCTGCATGAAGGTGCGTATAGGCCGCCAAGACGTTTTGGGTAACGAGGCCATCGCGGCGGTCGAAGCATCCCGTGCCGCGGAGAACAGCGCACGCCGCAACAACGGTTTCGTCGCGGTTCACGATGCGCGAATAGTGGAACTCGTGGCCGCGCAGGGCGGCGCCCAGCGGAAAGTACGCGTTTGGCGTGTCTACACGCAATTCGCTGTAACCATGGCCTTGCGGTGCGGCGAATGCCTCCACGTCGACGGGAAAGACGTTCGCCATCGGGTAGCTGGTTCCGCGCCAGGTGAGGCTGCGTGCCAGCAGCATCAGGCCGCCGCACTCGGCATAGACGGGAAGTCCCGCGTCGCACGCCTCGCGCAGAGAAGCCAGAAAGCCGGTGTTCGCAGAGAGCGTCTCCGCATGAGTCTCCGGGAATCCGCCGCCGATGTAGAGCGCATCGAGACCCTCGGGAAGCGCCGTTGCGTGGAGCGGGGAGATGCCGACCAACTCAGCGCCGGCACGCTCCAGCTCCTCGATATTTTCCGGGTAATAAAAAGTGAATGCCGAATCGCGCAGGTAGCCGATTCTGAGTCCGCGCCCATCCGGCAGCGAAGGCCGCATGTCCGCGGGCGCCACAAGCGGCGGAGCGCCGCGGGCGATGGCCAGCAGCGCATCGAGATCCAGGTGATTTTCCATCCATGCGAGCAGCTTGCGCTCCACACTGTCCATCGTCTGATGCTCGTCCGGAGGAACCAGCCCCAAATGCCGCTCGGGCAGCGGATTCTCTCCCAGGCGCGGCAGCGCGCCCACCACCGGTACGGAGCACGCCAACTCGATGGCCTCGCGCAGAACCCGCTCATGCCGCTGCCCGTTGACCTGGTTCAGCACCACGCCCTGAATTGAGATGTGAGGATCTAGTTTCTGGCAACCAAGAACCAGCGCGGCCGCCGTGCGTGTCATCTTCGTCGCGTCAAGCACGAGTACCACGGGCGCGCCAAGAATTCCCGCAAGGCTCGCGCTCGAATAGGTTCCATTGGCGTCGAGTCCATCGAAGAGTCCGCGGTTGCCCTCGATCACATTCACGCCATCCGCCACGGCATGGCGTGCAAACGAAGCGCGCACGGCATCGGCGCCCATCAGGAAGGCGTCGAGGTTCCTGGCCGGGTGTGCCGAGGCCCACTCAAGCCACTCGGGGTCGATATAGTCCGGGCCTTTCTTGAAGGCGCACACATCGAGGCCCGCGCGGCGCAACAAGAGCAGCAGACCCAGCGTCACGATGGTCTTGCCCGAGCCGCCGGAGAGCCCTGCAATGAGCACGCGCGGGCTGTCGGCCGTGTTGTAGGGTGA
>JAJYFA010000082.1:381-17750 GCA_021790995.1 Acidobacteriota bacterium | reverse complement strand
AACTGGCTACACGATTGCGCGGGCAATTCGACGCAGAGCGCGTGACGGTGGTCGAGCAGGATGTGCTGGCCTTCGACTTTGCCGCCGTGGCTGCGACGGCCGGCGAACGGCTGTGCGTGGCGGGCAATCTGCCGTATTACATCACGTCGCCGATTCTGCTGAAATTGGCGGCGAGCCATGAATCGCTGGACTTCGCCGTGCTGATGGTGCAGCGCGAGGTTGCGGAGCGGGTAACGGCCGCGCCAGGTTCGCGCGATTACGGACTGCTCTCGGCAACCGTCAAGATGTACGGACCGGCCACGGCCCTGTTTACGCTGCCGCCCTCGGCATTCTCACCGCCGCCCAAGGTACACTCCGCGGTCTTCCGCTGGCGATTTGCGCCGCGCTTCGCCGAGTTGGGCGTCGACAAGGAGGGTTTTCAGCGTTTTCTGCGCCAGGCCTTTGCGCAGAAGCGCAAAACGCTGGCCAACAATCTGCGCGCCGCCGGAGTCGCGCCGGCGACGGCAACGGCAGCGATGGCAAGCGCGGGCATCGAAGCGCAGGCTCGCGCAGAGGCCGTGCCGGTGGAGGCCCTGGCGGCGCTGTGGCAGCGGTTGAGCAAAGAATGAACGTTGGCGACGGGTTTTCTCCCAGCGGCCATACGCGTAAGCTATTGAAAGGGGAACCATCCGGAGCCGAGCCACAATGCGCCGAGATTTCAGAAACCCGAGTGCACTCCCACGCATCCTGTAAAGGAAGTCATGAATCCGGTCACCGAGCAGGCACGGCATGCAGCCTTTCAAGAGACGCTCGTAAGCGCGCGCAGAACCATGCTCATGAGCGAAATTCTCAAGCTCGCGGGGGACAGTTTCCGCTCGAGCAAGACACGCTTTGCGCTTACTGCGCTGGGCATGGTGATCGGCACGGCGTCAGTGATTCTGGTGGTGACGATCGGCCTAACGGGCAGGCAATATGTTCTCGGCCTGCTGCAGAAGATCGGCACCAATCAGGTGGAAGTGGAGTACGCCGGCGGCGGAGCCACCGCGGCGGAACGCGCCCGCTATACCGACTACCTGACCCGCGAAGACGAAAAGACCGTGGTCCAGCAGGTGCCCGGCGTGATGTATTCCTCACCCGTGCTGGAGATGCACAACCGCGTCAGCTTCCCCGGCGGGATCCAGAAGGACACGGTGGTGCTGGGCGTTGCCCCGCAGTACCAGTTCATCCGCAACCTTGTGGTCACCGACGGCCGGTTCTTCGACCGCACCGACGACATCATGCACGTCAAGTGCGCGGTGGTGACGACGCTGTTCGCGCAGGAGCGCTACGGCTCGACCGATGCCGCGGTCGGACGCACCTTTCAGATTCTCGGAATCCCGTTCACGATCATCGGCGTGTTCAAGGAAAGCGTGTCGGACTTCGGGATGTCGGAGATCACCGACGAAACCGTTCTGGTGCCCTACTCCGTTGCGCGCTACTTCACCGGAACCGAGCGCGTCAACCAGATCTACTTCTCCATGCAGAGCATGGACGAGGTTCCAGACGCCTCAAAAGAGATTGTGCGCGTCATCAGCCAGAGGCACCGGAAGAATTCAATCTACAAGACGCAAACCCTCACCGACCTGCTGGTGACGGCCAACAAGATTTCCATTGCGCTCATTGCGATGCTTGTGATGGTGGCCGCGGTCACGCTGGCGGTAGGCGGCGTGGGCATCATGAACATCATGCTGGCCAACGTGCGCTCGCGTATTCGCGAGATCGGCATCCGCAAAGCTCTCGGGGCAACGTATCGCGAGATCAAGCTGCAGTTTCTTACTGAGGCTGTGCTCATCTCGCTCACCGGAGGTGTGGCCGGCAGCATCCTCGGTCTTGCGTTACCGCTTTCCATCCGATTCTTCAGCGACTACGACTTTCCCATCTCGTGGCTCTCAGTGCTGATTGCCTTGACCGCGGCCACCCTGGTGGGTGTGGTCTTTGGCACCGTTCCGGCTACGCGCGCGGCGCAGTTAGATCCCGTCGAAGCTCTCAAATATGAATAATGCTGAGCGCCCGGAAACCGGAAAGCATGAATCGCCCGGCGAGGAACCTTCGCAGGGCCCGAATCTCGTTCTCCTCTATGGCCTGATTGCGTTGGCCATGGCTGTAGCCATCGGGATCGCCGCGCTCATTGTGCGGCCGTTTTACCTGCGGCGATAAACGGCGCACCGGTCACGGGTTCGACCGCCTACATCCGCGGCTAACTGCAGGTCGTCTCCGTGCCAGGTCTACGCCTCACGGCGAGCGTGGTTTCCCCCTGCTGCACAACACGACCCTCCTGTTGCGTCACCTCAAGATGCAGAGTGACGATGCCCTGGCCTTTGCTCGACAGCCGCGTCTCGCTCACCGTAATCCTGGCGCCAATGCGGTCACCGGCGAGGATGGGCGCCACAAACCGCCAATTCCAGCCAAGCGATGCCATCGCCATGATGCGCGCTGCCGATCGGTTTTTGAGTCCGTCAGTCAGCGCGAGACCGAGGAGTCCGTGCGCGATGCGCGAAGGAAAGCCTTGCTCGCGGGCGAACTCATCATCCATGTGCACATCAAAAAAATCTCCCGACAATCCAGCAAAGGCGACAATGTGCGCCTCGGTGACGACGATACGCCCGGTTGCGAACCAGTCGCCCGCATGGAGATCTTCAAACCAGTAGTTACCCGCCGGCAGTTCCCTTTCGGTTGCGCTTCCCATGGTTACCTCGTGTTGCGATCCTGACCGGTGGCCCCTTGTATCGTCACTGAAAAGCTGCAAGATCCATCTTTTTCAGATCGCCAATGATGGGCCGGAAAGCCATGAACGGAAGGATGTCGCGCTCAATCTCAACGCCGGGAGCGATCTCTATCAGCCGCAGCCCTTCGGGATCGAGCCTGAAGACGCAGCGTTCCGTCACGTACAGCACCTCCTGGCCGTGCTGCCTCGCGTAATCGGCAGAGAAGGTGATGCGCTCGACGGCCTGCACAAACTTCTGGATTTTTCCGGGCTTGACGATGCGCAAACGGCCATCTTCGAAGGCTACTTCGCTGCCCTGCGCATCGAACGTGCCGCAGAAGACTACCTGCTTTGCATTTTGCGCAATCTCAATGAAGCCGCCCGGCCCCACCAGGTTGCCCGCAAGGTGCGAGACATTCACATTGCCTCGCGCGTCTGCCTCGCCCATGCCGAGAAATGTCTGATCGATGCCGCCGCCACTGTAGTAGTCGAACTGCTCGATCGAAGGCAGGATTACTTCGGGGTTCCGCGCGGCCCCGAACAGAGTGTCGTCGAGCATGCGGCCATTGTGCGCACCCTGCTCGACGCTTATCCAGAGATCATCCGCAATCTCCTGCCCGGCAATCACGCCAAAGATGCCACCCGGCATGCCGAAGCCGAAGTTCAGCGAAGCGTTGCGTTTGAGTTCCATGGCCGCGCGCTGCGCGATGATGCGGCGCTCCAGTTTTTTGGGCAGTTCTGTTGTAAGCCTGCCCAGATGCGCTCTTCGCGATCCGCTGATGGTCGCGTCGTAGGGCGCGTCGTAAAAGAGCTCCTGCCGGTTGTCTGCAACCACGGCGTCGACCATGATTCCGGGCACGCGTATGCTTCTGGGGTTCAACGCTCCCGGCTCCAGCACCTGTCGCACCTGGGCCAGCACGATGCCGCCGCTGTTGTGCGCGGCCAGGGCCATGGTGTGAATGTCGAGATCGACGGCTTCCTCTTCCGGGCTGATGT
This sequence comes from Acidobacteriota bacterium, assembly GCA_021790995.1. Taxonomy (GTDB): domain Bacteria; phylum Acidobacteriota; class Terriglobia; order Terriglobales; family Acidobacteriaceae; genus Telmatobacter. The sequence goes on along the minus strand of JAJYFA010000082.1, from coordinate 14,032 downwards.
TGCCGCGCGCGTCGGCGTAGGTGCCGCGAACGATTGCCACATCGATTTTGAAGGGCTTGTAGCGCAGGTACTCGCGGCCATCGAAGCGCACAAGCTCCACCAATGTCTCCATGCTTCGCTGGTTACATCGCCCGGCGTCCTGCCGGGGATCGACAAAGGTTCCGAGACCGGAATGCGTGATGAGACCGGGCCGGCCGGCGCCGATCTCGCGCAGCAGATGCTGCACGACGCCGGCGGGAAAGCTGTAGGCCTCAATCTTCTCCTCGCGGATCAACTGCTGGATGCGCCCCGACCACGTGAAGTGCGATGCGACGATCTTGCGCAGCATTCCCTCGTGCGCCAGGCGATTGGTTCCGCGCTGGTCTCGATCGCCCAGCCCCAGCGAATGCACGAGAGTGAGATCGCGCGGCTCGCCTGTGGCAAGAAAGCGCGTTTCGAGAGCAGCCAGAATCGCCTCGGCCGCTGTCATTCCGGCGCCGTTACCGCTCACTGCAATGGTGTCGCCGCTCCTCACCAGCAATGCGGCGTTCTCTGCGCTCAAGAACTTCGTACGGTTCATGGGGATTCCTTATCGATTGCGAAAGACCGGCTTGCGCTTCTCGCGAAAGGCCGTAATGCCTTCGTTGCAGTCTTCGGTCGCGCGCGCGTGGGCCACAGCCTCCGCGTGATCGTGGCTCATCTCGGCGTGCATGGTGGCGAGCAGTTTTTTGGTCAGGGCCATCGCAATGGGAGCGTTCGATAGCAGCTTTTCGAGCCACGCATCGATCTGCGCATCCATCGCTTCGCGGTCCGCTGCTACCGCGTTCACAAGCCCCCAATCGAGGGCAGTTTCGGCGGAGATGGGCGCGCCGAGCAGCGTAAGCTCGCGAGCACGCACCACTCCGGATATTTCGGCGATGCGGCGGATTCCGCTCCAGCCGGCGATCATGCCCAGGCCGACCTCGGGCAATCCCAGTTTGACACCGGCCACGGCTACGCGCAGATCGGCCATGAGAGCAAACTCAAGCCCGCCACCTAACGCATGCCCCTGGATGGCAGCGATTACCGGCTGCGGCAGTCGCGCAATCGCATTGAAGACTTCGATGCCGCGGAGAATCCAGACGTTCGCCATCTGCTCCGGAGTGAGACTTCCCCACGCTGCAATGTCGCCGCCTGTCGAAAAGAATCTTCCACCGCCGCGCAGCACCAGCGCCCGGATGCGCCGCGACAAAGCGACGATCCCGGCAAAACGCTCGATCTCATCGAGCATCGGCAGCGTAAGCGCGTTTCCTTTGGCTGGCCGGTTCAGTACAATCTCGGCCCATGCGACACCATTGTGTTCGTGCTCTTGAAAGAGAACTTCAGGTTCCATGTTCATCTGCCTCCTCGACAGCCTCTCAGAATCTGGGCAACGTCAGTCCGCCATCGACCGCAACCGCCTGCCCCACGGTGTAGCGCAAGCGTCCCTCCGCCATGCAGGCCACGGTCGAGGCAATGTCCTCAGGGCAACCCCAGCGCTCGGCGGGAATCAGATGCGCTGCGATCATCGCGTCGTACTGCGCCTTGACAGGCTTTGTCATCTCGGTGGCGATGATTCCGGGACGCACCTCGTAGACGCCGATGCCGTGCTCTGCAAGGCGCGCCGCAAAGAGCCGCGTGGTCATGGTCGAGGCTGCCTTTGAGACGCAATACTCTCCGCGCGCAATCGATACGGCGCGGGCGTTGCTCGATGTGATGTTGATGATGGAGCGATGAGCCGCGCCCGTATCGCTTGCGGAGACCATGTGCCTCGCTACCGCCTGGCTAAGGAAAAATACGGCGCGCGTATTCACCGCGATGCAGCGGTCGAAGCTCTCCGGCGTGACTTCGAGAAGATCGCCGCGCTTTTGCGCGGCAACGCCGGCATTATTGACGAGACAATCCAGACGTCCCCATCGCGCGAGGACCGAAGCAAGCAGCACAGCGTGAAAAGCGAGATTCGATACGTCACCCGGAACGAAAATGCATTCCACGCCGGCAGCAGCAATCTCCTCTGCTAATCCTTCCGCCCGGCGGGACGCTTCTTCGCCGGCAAGATCGTTGAGGGCGATGTGAAACCCGGAGCGGGCCAGTGCGAGAGCGCAGGCCCGGCCAATGCCCCGCACGGCTCCGGTGACGAGCGCAACCGGCCGCTGGTCTTCTGCCGGGAAAGACGGGGATTGAGAGTTGACGTTCATTCGTGTTATAACCAACTGGTTGGTTAGTATACGCCGCAAACTCCGCGGCCCGCAACCGAAATCATGAAGAGCCCCGCTCCACCCCGCAAACGAAACCCCGGCGAAAGCCGTCAGCGCATTCTCGATGCGGCGGCACGGCACTTCGGCGAAGCGGGATTCGACGGCGCACGCGTCGATGTGATCGCCCGCACGGCGCGCATCAACAAGCAGTTGCTGTATCACTACTTCGGGAACAAGGACGCGCTTTTCACGCATGTGCTGGAGCGGGCCTATCAGCAGTTGCGCGAGCAGGAGTCAGCCCTGAACCTCGACGGACTGCCGGCCGACGAGGCCATCCTCGCGCTCGTCAATTTCACGTGGAAGTTCTACCTGTCGCATCCCGACTTCATTCGGCTGCTGAACAGCGAAAACCAGATGCAGGCGCGGCATCTGAAGAGATCGCGCCGTATCGCGGCCATCAACGCCCAGCACCTGAAGATCTATCGCTCATTGATCGCGCGAGGGCAAAGAGAAAAGACAGTTCGCGGCGATCTCGACCCTCTGCAACTGAGCATCAATATCGCCTCGCTCGGGTTCTTTTACCTGATGAATCGCCACACGCTCTCCACCGTCTTCAAGAGCGATCTGAACTCGGAGCGGATGCAGCGCAAGCGACTAGAGGTGATGCGCGATGTGATTGGGCGCTGGATCCGGGCGGACAGGAAGTAGCAGCGCAACTTTCCGGCATCCTCAACCGAGCCTGACCCGAGAGATCCAGCGCGCACCCGCGTTGAGCGAGAATCTCTTTTTCACGTCCGTGCGTCAGCGCCTATTGACAGGGCTGGCGTTCTGGTTTACTTTGCAATGTAAAGTGATTTGGCGATGAACCATCTTGACAAGGCCATCGGCGACATTGGCAGTATTCGCATGCAGGTGGCGCGCAGCACCGAGTTTCGCGGCTATGGCCCGGCCACGCTGGCCGCCACGTCATTCTTTGCGGTAGCAGCAGGCGCGGGGCAGTCCGTGTGGCTGCCTGCCCCGGCAGCTCATGTCCCGGCATACCTGGCGATTTGGATTTCCACCGCCGCCGTCTCCGCCAGCCTGATCGGCGTGCAGATGCGGGCGCGAACCCATCGTGTTCACTCCGGCCTCGCCAGCGAGATGATTCGCATGGCCGTGGAGCAGTTTTTGCCGTCGGCCGTCGTGGGCCTGCTGCTGACCTTCATCGTCGCGCGGTATGATCCAGCGGCGGTCTGGATGCTGCCTGGCCTGTGGCAACTGATCTACAGCCTGGGTGTCTTCTCTTCGTGCCGATTCCTGCCGCGTCCGATGCTGGCGGCGGGCGGGTGGTACCTTGCGACCGGCCTGGCGTGCATTGCTCTGGCGGGCCCTAGATCGCTCTCACCGTGGGCCATGGCGATTCCATACGGCGTCGGCCAGCTTCTGGTGGCCGGAGTGCTTTTCTTCAATTCCCCGGAGGCGCAGGGTGAAGAGTAAAGCTCAAGGCGAAGCGCGGCGCGGCGAGCGGGGCAGGTTTGCCTACGAGGGTCTGGATCGCGTGATTCACGAGCGCGCCCGGCTCAGCGTTCTCACGTCGCTTATCACCCATCCGAAGGGCGTCACTTTCGGCGACCTGAAGGCCCTGTGTTCGCTGACCGACGGCAACCTCAGCCGGCATTTGCAGGTGCTTGAAAAGACGGGGATGGTGGTGATCGCGAAGGGCACGGAGCGCAATCGTCCGTTGACGGTGTGCCGGATTACCGCGGCCGGGCGCAGTCGCTATCTGGAGTATCTGACGACGCTTGAACAGGTGGTGCGCGATGCGGCAAAGGGCGGAAGGAAAGAGTCCGCAGCCGCTTTGCTTGGGAGGCTGACGACGGCGCAGGCGTAAAAAATTTATTCGCGCGCTTTGCGATGCAAAGTGTACGGCGGCAAATGCCAGACGAAATCGACGAGGCGAATCGCAAGCGGATGCATGTAGCCATCATCATGGACGGAAACGGAAGATGGGCGGCGCAGCGCGGGCTGCCCCGCACCGCCGGCCACCGCGCGGGTGTTGCAGCAGTGCGCCGGGTTGTGGAGCGCGCTCCCGATCTCGGTATCGGATGTCTGACTCTGTACGCGTTTTCCGCGGACAACTGGAAGCGGCCCAGGGCCGAAGTCGAATCCATCTTCCGGCTGCTGCGCATCTTTTTGCGTCTGGAGACGGCGCGGCTCAAGGCAAGCGGGGTCCGGCTCCAGGTGATCGGCCGCCGCGACCGGCTGCCCGAGGCTGCGCTGCGGGCGATTGAGAAGGCCGAACGAGCCACGGAGACTGGCTGCCGTCTCCTGCTGCGGATCGCCGTGGACTACTCCTCGCGCGAGGCCATTACGAGCGCGGCGGCCAGCGCGGTCGCGATGTCCGGCGGGACCGAATCGCTGGGATTGCGACTGGTGCAGAGTTTGACCGCGGATTGCGGTGAAGTGGATCTGCTGATTCGTACCGGCGGCGAGAAACGGCTATCGGATTTTCTGCTGTGGGAGTGCGCCTATGCCGAGCTGATCTTCACCGATTGCATGTGGCCGGACTTCAGCGGAGCGCGCCTTGAAGAGGCGCTCGGCGAGTTCCGGCAGAGGGAGCGCAGATTTGGCGGCGTTCCCGGCGCGGTTCAGGGAGCTGCCGAGGCGTTTGCGAGGGTTTGATTTTTTTGCGAACTCACTTTGCACTGCAAAGTGAAGAATAGAGGAAATCCCATGGGTCTTTACTCAGTCTTACCCCCCGTATCACAAGCCAGATTCAGATCGCGGTCGATGGGTCTGAAGCTCATCATGGTCTGCGCGCTGGCACTGTCGATGTGCATCCCTGCCCTGTTTGTGTTCGCACTGGTGCTGGATAGAACCAGTCGCGAAGGCAAGGTTGTGAAGGAGGTCGGCAGCACTGTTGGCGGCCGGCAAACTTTTCTGGGTCCGACGCTGGCGATTCCTTATGACATTCCGCCGCAAGGGCCGGCCGACTCGGGCCACCACGGCATCTACATTGTGTTTCCCGCCGCAGCTTCGGCCACGGTGAAGACCACCACCGAGGAGCGCCGCCGCTCGCTTTTTCGCGTCCCCGTCTTTCAGGCGGATCTGAAGATGGATGCAAGCTTCGACCTGGCGGGTACGCCGGCGGCTGCTCCGGAGGGCGCGGCCCTGGATTGGAGCCATGCCGAGATCGTGGTGGGCGTGAGTGACGCGCGGGGCGCCCTAGCCGATGCGCTGCTGGATGTAAACGGAAAGACGGCCACGATGGCTCCAGCCGAGGTTTCGCAGCGCATCGCGATCGGCGGCGAGCAGGGACCGCCGCTCAATTTAACGCTCTTCGGCGCCGATGCGGGAGGACTTGCCAAGCCGGGGGCGCGCTTCGACGCGACGGCAACGATGCGCTTCTCGGGGGCACAGCGCATCGCCTTGCTTGCCTACGGAAAGACGACGCGCGTGCACATGCAGGGCGACTGGCCGAATCCGGGCTTTGACGGCGGATTCCTGCCTGCGAGCCGGACGGTGTCCGCGAGCGGCTTCACCGCGGACTGGCTGGTGCCGTTCATCGCGCGAGGAGTGCGCGCGGAGGGGCCGAGCGACAGCGTGACTGCGCTCGGCGCAACCGCACTTGGCGCGTCCTTTGTGGAGATGGCCGACCCCTATCAGTCCGTGAGCCGGTCGCTGAAGTACGTTCCACTCTTCCTGGGGCTCATCTTCCTCTCGTATTTTATCTTCGAGGTCTCGACGAGGAAGCGGGTTCACCTGGCGCAGTACATTCTGGTGGGGGTTGCGCAGATCATCTTCTACCTGCTACTGCTCTCGCTCGCCGAGCGGATCGGGTTCGATCTCGGGTTCCTGCTGGGAGGCGCGGCCACGGTATTGCTTCTCGCCGCCAATGCGCGATGGGTTTTCGCAAGCCGCACGCAGGGAGTGCGTGCGCTGGTGATCTTTACCCTGCTCTACGGCCTCATTTACATGCTGCTGCGACTGGAAGACAATGCGCTGCTGGTGGGCGCGATCGCCAGCTTCCTCGCCGTGGCCGCCGCCATGTACTTTACACGCGGCATCGATTGGTACGGCTCACTGCCGGGCGCCGGCGCGGGACAGCAGAGCGATTCAACGCCGGGGGCGAGCAGTTGAATCCGCGCGTTCCGCGATAAGCACGGGGACACCATCGATGATCGGGTAAACGCTGTGGCAGCAAGTGCAGGTCAGGCGCGCATCGTTGAGGCGTAGATCTTCATGGCAAGCCGGACAGGCGAGCGTAGCGAGTACACCTCGGTCAAGATCGGGATCGTTCGCGGATTGGGCAGGCATGGAGGTCGGGCTCTTCCGTTATCCGTTTTCCGTTGTCTGTTTTCAGGGAGCCGCGGCCTGTTGCCTGTTCCCTGTTGCCTATTGCCTGTTTCTTTCACTGAACCGCTGCGCCGGACTGAGAAGCTGGCTCGTGGTGGGGCTTGGGCCTGCTGGCGAAGGCTTTCTCGATGTGCTCGTTGGCGCCTGATCGCGAGAACTCGTAGGCCACGCGGATACCGTTGAAGATAGCGCGGTCGTTCGACGAGCCGTGGCCGATAATGCAGACGCCGCGCACGCCGAGCAGTAGCGCGCCACCGTACTCCCGGTAGTCCAGGCGGCGGCGGAAGTCGTTGAAGGCGCGGCGCGACAAAAGCGCGCCCACCTGCGCCGTGACGGTGCGGGTGAGCGACTCGCGCAGCACTTCACGCACAAACCGGCCCACGCCTTCGCTGGTTTTGAGCGCCACGTTGCCCACAAAGCCGTCGCAGACGATCACGTCCGCCTGACCACTGAAGATGTCGCGGCCTTCGACGTTGCCGATGTAGTGAATGGGCAGCGCCTTGAGCAAGGGCTGCGCCTCGCGGGTCAGGTCGTTGCCTTTGGTCTCTTCTTCGCCGATCGAAAGCAGCCCCACGCGCGGCCGGGCGATCTTGAGGACGCTGCGGGCGTAGGTTTCGCCCATCACGGCGAACTGCTCAAGGTTCTGCGGCTTGCAATCGACGTTTGCGCCCACGTCGAGGAGCACGCAGGGATTTCCTTTGGCGGTGGGCATGGGCGTGGCCAGCGCCGGGCGATCGACACCGGGCAGCGCGCCCAGCACCATCTTGGCGGTGGCCATGGCGGCGCCGGTGTTGCCCGCGGTCACAAAGCCGGCGGCCTTGCCATCGCGCACCAGCTTGAGGCCTACGCGCATCGAGCTGTCGCGCTTGGTCCGCACGGCATGGGCGGCCTTCTCATCCATTCCGATCCGCTCGGAGGCGTGATGGAGAACGATCGGCAGGTCTTCGTCCTGCAGGAGTTCGTCGAGCTGGTCGCGCAGCTCGTGCTCGGGCCCTACCAGATGCACCCGCACGGGCAGTTCCCGGCAGGCAAGTATGGCTCCGCGAATCTCCGGCTCAGGAGCTTTATCGGAGCCAACCGCGTCGAGCACAATGTCGGTAAGCATTTGAAATGAGGGCTACTTCTCTTCTTTTACTTCGAGGACTGCGCGGCCTTTGTAAGTTCCGCACTTGGGGCAGGCGCGGTGGGGCAGCTTCTTTTCGTGGCAGTTGGGGCACTCGGAGAGGCCGGCGCTGGTCAAAAAGTCGTGAGCGCGGCGGCTGGCGGTGCGGCGCGTGGAATGGCGCCTTTTCGGATTCGGCATGGTGTGATTCCTTTTTTAGCTTTCAGCTCTCAGCCGTCAGCTATGAGCGGTATTTCAGGACTTCATCCGATTGCGCAGCCCCGTCAACGCCTTCCAGCGGGGGTCGTTCGATCCCTCTTCGCAGGAACATGGCTGAAGGTTGCGATTCGCTCCGCAGTGCGGGCAAAGTCCTTTGCAGTCGGGCTTGCACAGTGTTCGAGGCGGCAGGGACAAAAGCACCTGCTCGCGCAGCACATCCTCAAGCAACAGGCTGTCTCCTTGATAATAACCGATTTCGGTCTCCGATGCTGTAATGGACCGCTCGGGCGCGTCGGCATCGGCGCCGATGGGGCGGAAGATCAGGTCAAATTCAGCCGAAACCGGAATCTCCACGGGCTCGATGCAGCGGGCGCAGGGAACCTGGAATTTGCCGGCATAGGCGCCCTTGAGGCGGATGTCGGCAACGACATCCTTGGGGCCCCTATGCTCGTGGATCACCTCGGCTCGGCCCGAAGTGGTCAGAGGGCTGGTCTGCTCGGCTTCCTCGCCGTAGTCGATGGCGCCGGGAGACAGGTTCAGGTCGAATTCGGCCGGCTCACGCTCCAGATCGAGAATTCTGAATTCCATGTTATGAGCGTAGAACAGTAGTGAGGGAAAGGGAAATTGGGATTCGCAATGGGGTAGCTGGGGAGTCAGCCCCATTCACGACGATTCTCCACGCATCGTGCCCAACTTTTGTATAGCCGCCGCGAGGATCGGGCGAGAATGCGAAGCTCCTTCGTCTTTTTAGGCGCTCCAGACGTCGATGAAAGCAGGACCAGCCGGATCCGCCAGGAGAACTCTCCGCATCATGCAACGCTCCAATCGCGACGCCATTTTTCTACTCATCCTCTTGTTCGCCGCTCTGACACTGCCCGCGACCTCCTTGGGCAAAACGATAGGCAAGAACCAGCCCGCGCAAGCGGTGACCCGCGAGCGAATTGCGAAGCTGGCAAAAAATCAGCAGAAGGCCTGGCTTGAGTACCTGAAACAGTCGGAAAAGCAGAAGACCGTCGACAAACAATCGCTCGCCCGCGAGCAGAAGGCCGCGGGTAACAAGAATCCCCAACATGCGGGGCTCGGCTTCGGCGGGCGCGGCTTACGCCTCAACCATCCAGCCGCATGGTGGTCGAGCGACGAGGCCCTCACGGCCGCGCGCAACATCATCACCTGGCAGGTGGCCGACGGCGGCTGGAGCAAGAACATTGACATGGTGTCGAGGCCGCGCGCACCGGGCGACCTCTACGACGCGAACAACGAGAACCGCTTTCCCGACCCGGCCGATTTCGACAAGCCGGTCGATCCGAGCTGGCACTACATCGCCACGCTCGACAACAATGCGACGTGGATGCAGATCCGCTTTCTGGCGCACGTCGCCACATCGCTGCTCGCGGCGCACCGCGATGCCGACGCCAGGCCGATCTGCGCTTCGGTTGAACGCGGCATCGAGTACCTGCTCCATTCGCAGTATCCCAACGGCGGCTGGCCGCAGGTCTGGCCACTCGAAGGCGGCTATCATGACGCCATCACCATCAACGACGACGCCATGACGCACGCAGTGGAAATTTTGCACGACGTGGCCGCGGGCGCGCCGGAGTACAAGTTCCTGCCAGCCTCCATCGTCACGCGCGCCGGGCCAGCCGCCGCGCGTGGCATCGATTGCCTGCTCCGGCTGCAGATCGCGGAGAACGGCGCCAGGACCGCCTGGGCGCAGCAGTACGATGCGCTCACGCTCGAGCCCACCTCGGCCCGCAACTACGAGATGCCGTCGCTCACCAGCGACGAGAGCTTTCCGATTGTCGAATTTCTCATGAGCCTGCCGAATCCTACACCGGCTGAGGTGGCCGCGGTGCACGCCGCATGCGCCTGGTTCACCAAGGTGGAGATCTTCGGCTACCGCTTCGGCAGCGGGAACTTCTTTGCTGACCGCTCGAGTCCGGGCGGGCGCAAGCTCCAGGCCGTCGCAGGCGCTGGACCGATCTGGGCGCGCTACTACCAGATCGGCACCGATAAGCCGATCTTTGGCGATCGCGACAAGACCATCCACGACGATGTGAACGACCTGAGCCGGGAGCGGCGCAACGGTTACGCGTGGTTCAACACCTCGGGACTGGCCGTGCTGAACGAGTACAAGTCGTGGGCGCAGGCGCATCCGCTGTAAACCTTCTCCGTTTCGAATCATGTTTGCGATTCAAGGTCGAGCGCATTCCGCCGATAGAACCAATGAGTTCGTTCGGAAAGGATAGGCTATGTCCTGGGCCAGAAACCTGCCCCTCTCTCGGAAGTTCACCTATGCGTTTGGCGTGATTTGTGCTCTCTGCCTGCTGATGGGTGTCTACACCTTCTGTACACTTCACAGCATCGCGAACCGGATCGCCGAGGTCAGCGGCAATCATCTTCCCTCGCTGATTTACCTGGGCGATATCCGCGACAACCTGAGCAACGAGCGCCGTGAGGTGCTGGAGCTGATGCTGTGCCAGACGCCGTCGTGCACGGCCGATCACACGATGCAGCGGCAGAAGGCAATGGCAGGCTACCAGGCGGCGATCAAGGAGATGGCGCCGCTGGTATTGCCTATGGAGAGAGGCGATTTTCAGACGCTCGTCACCTCGATCAAGGAGTACCAGGGGCTGAGCGATCAGGGCATTGCGCTGCTTGCCGGCGGCAAGGCCGGCGACGCACTGGACACCTTATCGTCCGAAAAGCTGCTTGGCGCCTTTCAATCTGCAAAGAATGCGGCAAACGATGGATTCCAGTTGCACACAAAGATGGGCATGGCGTCCGGCGCCATGGTGACTGGCAGCAGCATCCGTGCTACGTGGGTCGTTGCGGCTGGCTGTGTGCTGATTATGATTCTGTGCGCGCTCATCGGTCTTGCTCTCACCCGCGTGACGGCGCCGCGTATTGGAAGAGTCAAGGCGCTGGCGCAAAGCATCGCGCAGAAGGATCTGACGGCGAGCGTGCGGGTATCGGGAACGGATGAGATCGGAGAGTTGGGCGCGGCATTGAATGAGTCGGTAGCAGTGATTCGATCGGTGGTGCAATCCGTGGCGCGGGGAGCGGAGATGCTGGCTGCGGCAACCTCGGAGATCAGCGCGCAGAGCGTGCAGAGCGCGGGCAATGCGCGCACGGAATCGGGCAAGATCAACCAGATTGCGGCGGCAGCCCAGGAGATGACGGCGACCATCGGGGAGATCAGCCACAACGCGGAGAGCGCAGCGGGATCGAGCCGGGAATCGGCGAAGACGGCCGAGCGCGGCGGGGCGGTGATGCAGGCGGCGGCAGCCACGATGGAAAAGATCGCGGACGCGACGCGCACGGTCTCGGACAAGATGACCTCGCTGGCCCACCGGTCCGAGGAGATTGGCAAGGTGGTGAGCGTGATTCAGGAGATCAGCGAGCAAACCAACCTGCTGGCGCTGAATGCGGCCATTGAGGCCGCGCGCGCCGGCGAGCACGGACGCGGGTTTGCCGTGGTTGCAGGCGAGGTGCGGCGGCTGGCCGAGCGCACCAAGAGCGCCACCGAAGAGATCGCGGGGACCATCCACAGCATCCAGGAGGAGACGCGGGACACGCTGCAGGTGATGGCCGACAGCCGCAGCGCTGTCGAGAACGGACTCGAAGAGACCTCCAAGGCCCGCGAGAGCCTGGAAGCAACGATCGCAGCCTCAAAACAGGTGGAGGAGCAGATTCATCTGATTGCCACGGCAGCCACGGAACAGACGTCGGCGGCAGGCGAGATCTCTGAATCCGCGGGGCAGATTTCGCAATTGGCGCTCGAAACTACCCACTCGGCCGAAGAAGCGGTAGAATCGCTCAGAAATCTCTCTTCGCTGGCCACGGAGCTGGATGGAATGATCCGGCAGTTCCATTTGAGTGAAGCGGCGCAAAGCGGTGGAAGACTGAAGGGCGAGACCCGTGCCGGGATGCAAAGTATGAGTGCCGCGCACGCCTGACGGCAGCGCCGCCGCAAAAGCGATTGAGATTGAGTTGGGCGGGATCCCAGATCTGCAACCACGGTGAGCGAGCCCCAAGGTTCGTCGCCGTGGTTCCCGCCCAAACCCTTGAAGGTTGGCACGATTTGGCCCGCGCCTGTCCTGCGTGATGTTGGCCGCGGCGCAGCAGCTCCCCGAACCCCTGAACTCCATCGCCCCCCCGAGGCGTGGCGCCACCACCGCGTCAGCTCCGCTTGCAGACGTAGGTGCCTGACAGGCGATCGTGCCAGGTGAGGTGCGCGTCGTCAAAGAGAGCCCACACCATGCCGAGGCCGAGGGGCGCAATCGAGAGCAGCATGGCCACCAGACGGTGGCAGCGTTGCGCCCTGCTGGCGGTGAAGCCGGCAAATGAGTTGAGCCGGACGCCGGCATAGACCATGCCAGGCGTGGTCCGGGTGAAGATCAGGAAGAAGACGTGATAGACAACGCCAGCGCCAAGAAACGCAAGCAGTGCGCCGATCTCCATCGGGCGCACACCAGGAAATGCGTGGAAGCTGGGCATGGCCAGTACGGCAGCCCCGATCAAGGCTGCGGCGATCAGCGTCCAATCCACGCACACGGCCAGCAGCCGCCGGTTCAGCGGGGCCAGCTCGATCTTTGGATTCGCAAGGCTCGGCTCGGGTTCGTCGAGCAATTCTTCGTCATAAGGTTGCGCACCGAGGCCAAGGAAAGCCGGCGCGGCGTCGAGGAATGCGGAGCGCGCCTGCGCGCCTGCATGCAGCGCGTCGAGCGTGATAGCTTGGGAGGTCTCCGTAGCACGGTCGGAGAGTTCGACGCGCATCCAGGACGGCTCTGCCGAAGGCTCAGCGAAAGCCGGCGGAGGCTCGATGGAGATGGCGTCGGGATCGACCTCGAAGATGCTCAACTGCGGCGCGGGCTCTCTGGCTGCCAGGGGGCCCTCGGCGCGGCGCGGACGGGCACGGCGCGTGGCCACCATCTCGCGCGGAAACTCAATAAGGTTGGCGTGGATCGGCTCGATCCATTCGCCGGGCGCGGCAGAGTGCGCGCGAGGCGTGGGCGGCGCATCCCAGCCGGGCATAGCAACATTGTATGCAGGTTCGTCCTGCTGGGTGCCGGCCTCAAGCTCCCACGCCGGAGCGAAGGCGGAATCCTGCAGACTGCCCGCGCTTGCCTGCGGCCGATCGGTCTGGGAGAGGGGCGCCGGCGCGGCGCGGAACCCTGCAACAGACTGCGGCTCGGGCGCGAACTGCGGCAACGATTTCTCCGGCGTAACGGATTCAAGGCCATCAAGAACATACTGGAAAGCAGCCTGCGCCTGCTGCGCGGCCTTGGAAGCAGCCTCGGCGGCATGGACCGCGGCGCGCGCCTCGCGGGTGAGCATTTCGCTATAGCTGGGAGCCTTGGCATAGCGCGCGGCGACACGCGCGGCCGCCTCGGCAGCCCGGCTGGCGCGTGAGGCCTGGTTCTCCTGGTGCGCGGCGGCTTCGCGACGCGACGGAACCCTCCGGCTCATGTGCGCTGCTACGCGACGATTGACTTCCTGCTTCCACTCCGGAAAGAGACTGGCCGTACTGGGTAATGTGCTCAACTCTGCTCTCGCCCCTTCTGCCGCGGACCGCCGGAGGAACCGGTGCACGCGTCCGATGGGGTCCGCGCCAAGCCGATTCCCAACCGGAATGGGGCGGACCATCGTCAAACTTTGAAAGGAAAGAGGATCGCGGACAAAGACGCGCTGCCACGGGAGAGGATCCTTGGCTGTACGACCGACCCGGGTTGTGCAGTTACCAGAGCAGCGAGGCGCGCGTCCCAACCGATGCAGCCGGCTTTGCTATGCTGAGCCTTGC
>JAJYFA010000082.1:0-371 GCA_021790995.1 Acidobacteriota bacterium | reverse complement strand
TCCTCGTAACTTAGTATGTATCACGCTGGTGGCTGCCTGTCACGTATTTCTGCGCGCGCAGGCACCGCAAGTGTTGACCAATGCGGCACCTACGGCGCAACGCGAGACGAGCGGGGCCCAAAGCGCCGGCGCGTCGGCGTCGACGCTGCCAGACGATCCCGGCCAGGAGCTGGTGCCGCTGGCCGTCCCCGTGCCTCTGCCTGCGAGCGGAACTCCCGTGGAATGGCAGGCCCAGCGCCAGGAGTGGCGCGGCGACACGCTCACGCTCAACGGCAACGTGGTGGTGCATTACCGCGATTACATCATCCGCGCCGACAATGTCACCTACAATCGCGCCACAAAGGAACTGGAAGCCGACGGCCACCTGCAGG
>JAJYFA010000248.1 GCA_021790995.1 Acidobacteriota bacterium | reverse complement strand
CTCGCCAGCCCCGCCGGCTCAGCTTGTTTTCTTCCAGTCCACTAACGGAAGAGATTGGTTTTGGCGAGATCGACGATCTCGTCGCCGCGGCCATTCAAAATTGCACGGATCATGTACAGATTGAAATCGACGATCTGGTCCAGCTTGAGCGAGGGCGGCATGGCCAGCTCCTGCCGATTGACGGGAATATCCACCAACGCAGGACCGTCGTGCGCGAAGGCCCTCTCGAGCGCCGGCCGTACCCCCTCGGGATCGTCTACGTGAATGCCGAGCAGTCCAACGCCTTCGGCGACCTTGGCAAAATCCGGATTCTCGAGGTCTGTGCCATGCTGCACAAACCCCGCAGCCTTCATCTCCAGCTCGACGAATCCCAGCGAGCCGTTATTGAACACCACAACCTTCACAGGCAACTTTAGCTGGCGCAGCGAGAGAAGATCGCCCATCAGCATCGACAGGCCGCCGTCACCTGAAAGCGTAATTACCTGCCGCCCCGGCAACGCGCTTTGCGCGCCAATCGCCTGGGGCAGCGCATTGGCCATCGATCCGTGATTGAACGATCCCAGCAGCCGGCGCTGCCCGTTCATGGTGAGATAACGCGCGGCCCAGATCACCGGCGTGCCCACGTCGACTGTGAAGATCGCATCCCTGGCGGCGACTTCGTTGAGAATCCTGGCGACATATTGAGGATGAATCGGGCGCTGGCCGGGCCGTCCGGTGGCCAGATCGTCCAACCCTTTTCGCGCCTCGTGATAATGACTGCGACACGCATCGAGATAACTGCGATCCGTCTTCTGCGTCACCCGCGGCAGCAGGGCAGAGATGGTCTCGGCCACGTCGCCAACCACACCGTAGTCAAGATGGCTGCGCCGGCCCAGTTGCTCTTCGCGAAGATCCACCTGAAGAATGCGCGCATTCTTCGGATAGAACTGCTGATAAGGAAAATCGGTTCCCAGCATCAGCAGCGCATCGCAATTCATCATCGCGTGGTAGCCGGAAGAGAAGCCGAGCAGACCTGTCATCCCCACATCGTAGGGGTTGTCGTACTCGATAAAATCCTTACCGCGCAAAGCGTGGACGATCGGCGCCTGCAGCCGTCCGGCAAGTTCCATCAGCTCATCGTGCGCGCCGGCGCATCCGGCTCCAGCGAGAATGGTGATGCGCTGGGCGCGATTCAGCTCGTTGGCCAGGAGGTCGAGTTCCTCCGGACGCGGCGTGATGTGCGGCTGCGCAAAGGTGAAGTTCACCCGGCGCTCGCTATCTTCGGCGTTCTGCAATGCAATGTTCCCAGGCATCACCACCACCGCAACGTCGCGCTTGGAGAACGCGGTCTGAATTGCAATTTCCAAGATGCGCGGCATCTGCGCGGGGCTGGAAACCAATTCGCAATACTGGCTGCACTCCTTGAAAAGCAGCTCCGGGTGTGTTTCCTGGAAATACCCGCTGCCGATCTCCTGCGAGGGAATATGCGCTGCAATCGCCAGCACGGGAACGCGGCTGCGATGCGCGTCATACAGGCCGTTGATGAGGTGCAGATTGCCCGGCCCGCAACTGCCGGCGCATACACCCAGCTTGCCGGTCAGTGAGGCTTCGGCTCCGGCAGCAAAGGCCGCCGTCTCCTCGTGCCGCACGCCCACCCATTCGATTCCGTGCCGCTTGCGGATGGAATCGGTAATGCCATTCAACGAATCGCCGGCCACTCCATAGATCCGCTCCACGCCGGCGGCCGCCAGAACATCGACAAACAACTCCGCAACCTTCTTGGCCAACCCTCTACCTCCATGCCTTAAAAGCATTCCTGTTGTTTCTCCCGCATTGTGTCCGAATGGAACAACGGCACCGCCTGGGGAGAACTTTTCTCCTGGACTTTTTACATCTTGCCCTGTCGTCCAATGCTTGCACACATTACAACTGTCTTACAGCCGATGACAGCGAGACCATTTCGGCGTTTCTGACTCAGGCATATTCTCAACATCAACCGCTCTCCGATGCGGCATGAATGCTTCGGCGATACGCTGCACGGAAAGCCGTTCACAAATCCGAGGAGAATGATTCCATGAGCAGTCCACGGTCCCCTTTAACACGTCTTCCCGAGCTTGCCAGCGACGTCATCCGGCGCAACATTGATAGTGAACTGGAAAAGCTCGCTACCAATCCCTTCTGGCAGCGTGATGCCGGCCGCAGTTCCGAGACAATCGTCAAGCACGACCAGCTTCGCATTGTCCTGGTGCGCATGAAGCCGGGAAGCTATGTGAGTCATCACCATGCGGAAGGACCAATCTCAATCTATTTGATGCAGGGCAAGATCCGCGTGCATCTTCCCGGCGATCGCATAGAAGAGCTCAACCCCGAGGAGCTGGCCCAAGTGCCGGGGATGAAGAGTAAGCATCCTCACCAACGCTAGTTGCCCAGGTGCCTCGCTTCTGGGCGCCTGGGATACCACGGAACTTAGAAGGCAGTTCCGTTGATAGCGCACCAAACCGGCGATACCGAATGATAATTACGGCGAGTGTCCTGCGGATCGGAGGCGCCGGGTGCCCGGGGTGCCCGACTGGGAAACATTGGCACGGGGAAGCATCGCCGGTGATTGACTCACAACCGCCTGTGATACGGCCGTTTCCTTCGAAATAGTAGCTGTCATCCTGACGCGAAGCCGAAGGATCTGCGGTTGTTTCTCCCGTCACATCCCATCCGATTCATCTGGCGTAGCATCGGGCACATGCACCAGGGTTCCTACTTCACCTACATCATGGCCAGCCGTAGCCACACGCGCTATGCCGGCGTGACGGGCGATCTGCACGAGCGCGTCTTTGAGCACAAATGGAAGGAGCACGAAGGGTTCACCGCGCGTTACAACTGCGATCGTCTGGTTTGGTTCGAGCGGTATCAGGATGTGCGCAAAGCCATTGCGCGCAAGAAGGAATTAAAGGGCTGGAGGCGTTCAAAAAAGATCGCTATCATCGAGTCGGTGAATCCTGCCTGGGTTGATCTCAGCCGAGAATGGTATGAATGCGAGCCTGCTGATTACCGTCGCGCGCTCGACAGGATGGAGAGCTGAAAGACAATCGCAGGTCCTTCGGCTTCGCCTCAGAATGACGGCGCAAAGAATGACGACGCAAAGAGCACGGTTCGTAAAGCGTCCAGCGAGTTGAAACGCGTTTGCCCTGCTACCGCTCATAGGCCGAGCGTCCCCACGGTCCCTCTTTTGCTACGATGAAGACGGGAGAACGTAAGACCGCATGAAACTTACCCTTGCGCAGAAGCAAACGCGCGCCCTCGTACAAGCCGCTGCCGCGGCGTGTGAAGACAAGAAAGGCCTGCACACCCGGATTCTCGAACTCGATCCCTCCGACTCGGGGTTGAGCGACTTTTTCCTTGTCACCTCGGCGACAAACGACCGCCAGGCAGTCGCCATCGCCGACGAAATCGAGCTGCGCCTCAAGCGCCAGTTCGGGATCTACCCGCGGTCAGTGGAGGGACGGCGCAACGGCGAGTGGATTCTGCTCGATTACGTGGACTTTGTGGTCCACGTCTTTCTGGCCGAGCGCCGCGCCTTTTACGACATCGAGCGGCTGCGCAAATCCGCGCGCCCGCTCACTCCGGCCGAGTTCGACGTCGAGCTCAAGGCCGCGCTCAAGGAAA
>JAJYFA010000081.1 GCA_021790995.1 Acidobacteriota bacterium | reverse complement strand
GGCGCGAGTCGATGGTCGCCTGAAAAGGCGCAACAATGGTACAGCCGGCAGCCCTGGCTCGTCGGAAGCAACTACATTCCAGCCGATGCCGACAACGAACTGCAAATGTGGCAGGCAGCGACTTTCGATCCGAAAGAGATCGATAACGAACTGGGGTGGGCCCAGTCGCTCGGCATGAACACCATGCGCGTCTTCCTGCACGATCTTCTGTGGCAGCAGGATCCTGCCGGTTTCACACACAGAATCGACGTGTTTCTCGCCATTGCTTCGCGTCATCATATCCGTCCCATCTTCGTGCTCTTTGATTCGTGCTGGGATCCTTATCCAAAGCTCGGTCCGCAGCTCCCTCCTGTTCCCGGAGTTCATAATTCTCGCTGGGTGCAGAGCCCGGGCGCGGCGGCGCTGGCCGACCCGGCGCAACAAGCACGGCTCCAGAAGTATGTGCAGGGGGTGGTGGGCGCATTTGCCCACGATCCGCGCGTGCTGGCGTGGGACGTCTGGAACGAACCCGATAACACCAACAAAGCCTCTTATGGCAAAACCGAGTTGAAGAACAAGACAAGCTATGTTCTCGCGCTTTTGCCCAAGGCTTTTGCGTGGGCGCGCACGGCGCATCCGGAACAGCCCTTGACCAGCGGCGTGTGGGGCGGAAACTGGTCGCCCGACGGCCGCATGTCACCCGTAGCACATATACAACTCGACGAATCCGACATTGTTACCTTTCATAACTACTCCTGGCCTGAAGACCTTGAAGCGTCGATCCGCAAACTGGAGACGTATCATCGCCCCATTATTTGCACGGAGTACATGGCGCGCGGCGTAGGCAGCCTGTTCGACACCGTGCTGCCCATTGCGAAGCGATATGATGTTGGCGTCATTAACTGGGGATTGGTCGCAGGTAAGACGCAAACTTATCTTCCATGGGATTCGTGGCAGCGGCCTTATGTAAATATCGAGCCTCCGGTGTGGTTCCACGATATTTTCCATTCCGACGGCCGGTTGTATCGCCCGTACGAAGGAGAGCTCATCCGGAAGCTCACCTCCGAGCCGACGGCAAGAGGCGCCGAGTAATTGCCCGCCAGAGTTGAGGCGGGCGCCATCCAGATTTTGTGGAGATAGACAGAATGAATCGACGGTCTTTACTGCGAACGATGGCGGGCGGCGCATGTGGCAGCCTGGTGCTGCCATCTCTGGCGGCGCTGGAACCCGGCGCCGCGGCCTCTTCCGACGATACACCGGCGGCGCTGCGGCGCCTGCGGGATGCCCGCTGGAGTGAAGAAAAAGCCTTCCGCTACATGCAGCAGTTTGGAGAGATCAAAGGCTGCAACTACATTCCGAGCGACGGAAGCAGCATCATGACATCGCCGAACGAGGAGCTGATCCGCCGCGAACTGGGCTGGGCTCGCGATGTCGCCGGCTTAAACTGCGTACGCGTGTGGATCGATCTCGCCGATTTCCAGATCAATGCGGATCAGCTGCACGCAAATTTTGAAAAATTCCTCAAGGCTTGCGACGAAAACCGGATTAAGGTTCTTCTCGTCCTCTCGATGCAGAGCGCGCTTGACCCCGGCGTAAGCCCGGCCGCCGCGGCGATGAGCCAGCCCACAATGGACTTTCATCCTTCAGTGCATGGAGGCGGTCTGCGCTATCCGGATCGCATTCATTGGCCCTGCTGCGAACCTGAGGGCGCAATGCCGGCAAAGGCGGCCGCCGCATGGGAGCAGACCAAGCCGGCAGCCGAAAAATTCTTTCGCACCTTTCTCACTCGCTATAAAAATGACGAGCGAATTCTCCTCTGGGATCTTTACAACGAGGCGCCAAAATCCGCGCGCCCGTACGTAGAGATTCTCTTTGAATGGGCGCGGGAGGCTGGCCCATCGCAGCCCTTGTCGGTCTGCTGGCAGGGGCACGATCTTTCTGACGTCATCACGTTCCACACGTACGCGCGCCCCGGATTCGAGACTGCGAATCGCAACAATCCGGGATGGGACTTCCTGAACGAGCTGGATTGGGCGCGCGCCTGGGGACGGCCAATGCTTTGCACGGAATGGCTGGCCCGCCCATTCGGCAATACGATTGCTGCGATACTTCCCTTCTTCGCGCGGTACCACATCGGCTGGTTCGTGTGGGGCTTGTGCGCCGTGGGACCGGCACAATATCAATTCCCGTGGGATTGGCCCATGGGCTCACCGCCTCCGAGGGAGTGGTTCCACTGCCTTCTCTATCCCGATGGCACTCCCTACAGCGCCGAAGAAATTCTTGCCATTCGCGAATTTCGCTACCGCGAGCTGCCGCCACAAGTGATGACACAATCGTATTGGCGTTCCTGGAAGATCGACATCAACCGCGCGGATCAAATCGTCGCGCCCGAACCAACGGCACGAATCGACTCTCAACTCACGTCCGGCAAGGCCTGAGAGCCCTTCACCCACCTCCACATGCAGGAGACACGCAGATGAAAAGAAGGCTTGCAAAACAATATGCGGGAGTATCAGCCGGCACGATTGCAATTTCTATCCTGCTGGCCGGCGTGGCGACGCGCGGCGACGCGCAGGTAACCGTCATTCAACCCATCCCGCCCAACGCAACCATCGAGATTCACGCCGATGTGACAGCCGGACCGGAGATTCCCCGCACCATCTTCGGTACGTTTCTCGAGCCGATCGGTAACTCCACCTACAACGGACTTTGGGCGGAGCTGCTGCAGAATCCCAGCTTCGAAGCTGGTTTATGGAGTGCGCAACACGAGGCTTCCATGTTACGCGAAACGCCTGAACTGCGCCGCGCAAGCCAGTTAGCGCTCCCGCTGCCATGGCTGCCGCTCGATGCGCGGCAGGGCAACCGCTACGAAATACGATACGGCGACGCGGCCAACTCGTGGCAGTCGCTGCGCATCTTCAATGTTCCCGGCAAAGCGACCGGCGTCTGGCAAAAAGTGTTTCTGCCGATTCAGCGCACGCGGGAGTTCACCGGCAGCTTCTATGCCCGGCACGTAAGCGGCGATGCTGCTATCAAGGTCGGTCTGCATCTTCCGGACCAAACCGAGATGCTTGCCAGTCAACGCGTCAAGGTTGTTGCCGCGCAGTGGACGAAATACTTCTTTCATCTGCGCGTGCCGGAGGGCAAAGTAAAGCCGCTCGATCCCGTCGAATTTGCCGTCCAGCTTGAGGGCGACGAGATTGCCGATCTGGACGAATTCTCCCTCATGCCCGCGGATGCGAAAGACGGACTGGATCCCGACGTCGTCGCGCTGGCAAAGCAGATGCACACGCCGCTCGTCCGGTTCGGGGGCAACTTCACTTCGAGTTATCACTGGACCGACGGTATAGGCCCGCGCGACAAGCGCAGGAACATGCTGAATAACTCGTGGGGGATTCCGGAATACAACACCTTTGGCACCGACGAGTTTCTTGAGTTTTGCCAGCAGATTGGCGCCCAACCGCAGATTGCGCTGAACATGGGCAGCGGAACTCCGCAGGAGGCGGCGGCCTGGGTTCGATATGTCGACAACCACTGGTCTCCGCATTCCGGCCTTCTCTGGGAGTTAGGAAACGAACTGTGGGGAGATTGGAACCTTGCTTATCCGACTCACGAGCAACTCGCCGCCCGCACCGCGCAGTTCAGCAAGGCCGTGCACGCCGTCGATCCAACAGCGCGGCTGATTGCAACCGGAGCCGATCCTGACCACTTCAACACGTGGAACGCCATCCAGCTTACAAATCCTCCTGGGACATTCGACTTTCTTTCGACGCACTTTGTGGTAGGAACAGACGATGTGATGCTGAGCAATCCCAATCCCAGGTTCGTCACCCTGGCAGCCTTTGCGTTGCCGGTTGAGCTGGGAAGACGGCTGCGCGATGCGCAAGACCAGATCGACGCTACGCACGGCTATCGGGGCAAAGCGCACCTGGCATTTACCGAATGGCTCTTCCACGGCCAGCATCTAGGCGCTCCAAGTTTTCTGAACACCGGCGGCGCCGTCATCACCGGCGGGTTCCTGAACATGCTGATGAAGAATACGGCAACCGTGCAGGTATCCGACATGACAGGCATCATGGAATTCGCGGGGATCTGGAAGCGGCGCGGACAGGCCTTTGCCACTCCGTCTTACTATGTCTTCAAGCTCTATGCGAACGCGGACATTGCAGATCCCGTTAAAGTCGACACGGACGCCGGCTGGTATCGCGTCTCGCGCGGAGTTCGCAGGCTGCCTGAGATCGACCGAGTTCCCTATCTCGACGTAGTTGCAGCACTGAACAGAACCGGCGATACACTCACGATTTTCTGCGTGAATCGCAGCCTCGACAGCGATATTCCCGCCACCGTGCATTTCGATGGATTCACACCCGCCGGTGAAGCCGCGGTTCACACCTTAACTTCGAACGCTCTCACCGATGAAAACGACGAGGCTGCTCCGAATCGGGTTCAGCCGGTCGACTCGGTTGACCATATTCCGCAAGGCCACTGGACGCACACATTTCCTCACGCCAGCGTCACCGTCATTTCGATCCCCCGCAAGTAAAGGATGCGGCGGACCCCAGATGGCGGTGATTTTATCGCACCACAGGACAGGAGTTACTGGAACTTACATGATTTTACTGAACACTTGACCAAGCAGGGCGATCGATCAAGGAGCACGATCGAACCGCAACGGGAATCAACCAAAAAACTGCCGTGAGAATCGAAGAGGTGTTTATGATGCAGCGTCGCCAGAGTGCCGGATTGTCGAATTGGAGAAAGTTTCTTCGCCTTGCTTACTTGCTTCTGCTTTTCACGATTCCGCTACCTTCCTGGTCAGCGAATGGAACCTTATTGCCGGGAAGCGTGGGATACCCAAGGCTGGTCCGTCTGGCTCACGGACCTCAGGCTACAAACGGCTGGATCGTCGCCAGCACGACAGGCATGTTATACGAGAGCAAGGATGACGGAAAGACATTTACCTTCCTCGGCAAGGCTCCTGTGCGGCCGGGCAGCAGGCTGAGATGTTGCGAAACACTGTACGAACTGCCGCAGACCGTGGGAAGTCTTCCGGCAGGAACGCTTCTTTACGCGGCCACTTATTCCCTTGAAGACGTACCGAAGTCCTTGTCCCCGCAAACGGAAAGTAACGCGGGCGATCCCCATCACCGCGGCGTTCCAGAAATCGAAGTTTATACAAGCAGCGATCAGGGTGCGCACTGGACTTATCATTCAACTCCAGTCATGGGACGCGGAGAAAAGGGCTCGGGCGGACTTTGGGAGCCCGAGTTCTCGGTGGCGCGTGACGGCTCTCTGGTCATGTTCTGGTCCGATGAGACCTACCTCTGCTGCAGCCAGAAATTATCAAAGATTCGCACCTCGGACGGAGTAACATGGAGAGACTCTTCCGACGTTGTAGCAACTGCGGTTTCTGCTGACCGTCCTGGAATGATTGTTGTAAGCACGCTGCCTACGGGCGTCTACTTCATGTCCTACGAGATATGCGGCGACCCACTAACTGGACATAAGTGCGCGGCATATTATCGTATCTCACGAGATGGGTGGAACTATGGGCCGGCTTCCTATCCCGGCGCTCGAATTGAAAATGCTCAGGGGCAGTACTTTGAACATGCCCCGGCAAATATCTGGAGCCCCTCGCCGCTGTCGCCCAATGGAGTCATTGTCGTCGTCGGCCAGGTGTTGCACAACGCGGACAATTCCGTCGCACAGCAGAATGGGACAGTGCTTTTTGTGAATCCGCTGCTCGATGGATCCGGCCCCTGGAGCACTATTCAAGCGCCTGTCGAAGTGACTCATTCGTACGACAATCCCTGCCCAAACTACTCCTCCGCCCTGCTTCCGGTTCAAGATGGCACGGCTTTGCTGGAGCTTGCTACCGACTTCCATGCGCTCAACCAATGCGGCGCGTACTTTACCACGAAGTCATGGACAGAGATGCTGCGGGCTAATTCTGCAACGCCAAAGCACAAATAGAAGGCGATCTGAATCTGTTCCTGCGTCGAACGATCGAAACAGACGGGAGGAGATCGCGCTACACTCACAGTAATTGAATTCGAGAGAATCGAACGGCAAGATGGAGTTCACGGCGGACTTATCGCGGTGAGTCCTGCGGGCCATGCGCCCCAGCCAGCGCGCGAAGAAACCGGCGCCCGTCCATGTGGTACTTGAACGCCTTGCGTCCATCGATGAAGACCACCGGAATCTCATCGTTATACTTCTCACACAACTCAGGATCGGCATCGATATCGACCTCGCGCCATTCGAAGTCAGCTTCGCCACGGAGTTGCGCGAGCGTCTCCTTGACCACGTCGCAAAGATGGCATCCCTTCCGCGAATACACCAGAACTTCATGCATGGACCAATTCTAAGCGCACCCATGTCCATGGCGGATCGTTCCGCCGCGTTCGGCCTTCAATTTGCAGCCGGCTCACACGGCAGTCGCAGCAGCGTTGACGATTCGCACATTTGATTTTGGGACACTGAGTGTTGCGCTGGTTGCCATTCAGGCATCCGATCGCTTACCTTTCTGCGGGGAGTCTCCGGCGCCGGCAACTCGTTTGCCAAGACCGCGCCGGACCAGCAGGCAACCAGCCAAACGCCGCAATGTTCCTCCCTATGGAAAGGCCGTGATGAATCATCCATCGCTTCTTTTGCTCTCTGGACAACACTTGAGTCTCGAAGAAATTCAGGCCGTCGCCTGCAAAGGGCGGCAGGTTGGAATCGCGGACCCCGCTCTGGCGCGCGTTGACGCAGCCCGCGAAGTCATCGAGAAAATTCTTGAAGAGGGACAGGCTGTTTACGGCGTCAACACCGGCTTTGGCAAGCTCGCCGACGTGCGCATTCCCGGCGATCGTCTCTCCGACTTGCAAGTGAACCTTGTGCGGAGCCACGCCGCGGGACTGGGCAGGCCGCTGTCGGAACCGGAAGTACGCGCCATGCTGCTGCTGCGCGCCAACGTTCTCGCCAAGGGCTGCAGCGGCGCGCGCCGCCAGGTCGTGGAGATGCTGATCGGCCTGCTAAATGCTGGCGTTCATCCCGTGGTTCCGGAAAAAGGTTCCGTGGGCGCGAGCGGCGATCTGGCTCCGCTGGCGCATCTGGCGCAGGTTCTCATTGGCGAGGGTGAAGCCTTCTATCGTGGTGAGCGCATCAGCGGCGCCGCGGCGTTGCAGCGCGCCGGGCTGACTCAGCTGCGGCTCGAAGCCAAAGAGGGGCTGGCGCTGCTGAACGGAACGCAGGCAATGACCGCCGTTGCCTCGCTGGCGCTTTATACCGCACAGCGCATGGTTCGGCTTGCCGACGTGGCCGGCGCCATGGCGCTGGAGGCGCTGCGCGGCACGCCTGCCGCCTTCGATCCGCGCATCCAGGATGTGCGGCCGCATCGCGGGCAGGCAGCCGCGGCACGGCATCTGACGGCGCTGCTCGACCGCAGCGAGATCCGCGAATCGCATCGCACGAATGACCCGCGCATTCAGGATGCCTACTGCCTGCGCTGCATGCCACAGGTGCACGGCGCGGTGCGCGACGCGCTCGATCACGTTGCCTCGATTGTGGAGATCGAGGCCGGCTCCGCGACCGACAACCCGCTTATCTTTGTCGAGAACGGCGACGTGGTCTCCGGCGGCAACTTTCACGGCGCACCGCTCTCCTACGCCTTCGACTACGCGGCCATTGCACTCACCGACCTCGCCGCCATCTCGGAGCGGCGCATCGACAGGCTCATCAACCCAGACATCAACGAGGGTCTGCCGCCGTTCTTGTCGAGCCACGCCGGCCTGTCGTCGGGCTACATGATCGCGCACGTTGCCGCGGCCGCGCTGCTGAATGAATGCAAGGTGCTGGCGCATCCTGCGAGCGTCGATAGCGTGCCAACCTCGGGCGGCAAGGAAGACCACGTTTCGATGGGCATGACTGCCGCGCTCAAGCTGCGGCAGGTTGTCGAAAATGTCGAGCAGATTCTCGCCATCGAACTGCTGTGCGCCGCGCAGGGACTGGACTATCGCAAGCCGCTGCGGCCGGGCCGGCAGATTGAGCAGGCCCTCGCCGAGATTCGCAACATCGTTCCTCCACTCGAAGCCGACCGCTCTCCGGCAGTCGACATCGAGCGGCTCGTGGAGGCCATGCGCAAAGGCGCATTCGACACAGCGGCTGAGTTGGAGACCTCCGCGCATCCGCGCTGAAAGGTGCGCGTCTTATCGACCGAAATCCGCTTCCCGGCCGGCGATGAAGACGCGCGGCCGAGCGGGCGCCGCGATCAAGTAGGCCAGTTCGCGGTAGTCGTTGAATTCGTGAATGAGGAAGTCGGCCTGCTTCCCCGCTTCGAGTGAGCCAACG
Organism: Acidobacteriota bacterium; assembly: GCA_021790995.1. GTDB lineage: Bacteria > Acidobacteriota > Terriglobia > Terriglobales > Acidobacteriaceae > Telmatobacter. Next base: position 9,583 of record JAJYFA010000081.1, on the reverse strand, counting down.
CTCTCGCCAAGCCCAAGGCTCCATGCAGCATTGATGGTGGCCGCACTGAGCGCTTCAGCCGGGGTAAGCGCCATCTCGATGCAGGCAAGCGAGAGGATAAACGGCATCGATGAAATCGGCGACGAGCCAGGATTGAAGTCGCTCGCGAGCACAATCGCGAGACCTCGCTCGACCATTGTGCGCGCCGGAGGGTACGCGCTGCGCGCGAGTGCAAAGACCGAGCCCGGTAGCAGCACCGGCTGCACCGCGGCGGTGCACAGCGCGTCAAGCGTCTCTTCCGTCGCCATTTCAAGATGGTCGGCTGTACGCGCGCGCAGCTCGGCGGCGAGAGCGGCTCCCGCGCCGACGCGGAACTGCTCGGCGTGCACGCGCAGTTCAAGTCCATGTGAGAGCGCGGCCGTGAGCACCGTGCGCGCTTCTTCCACCGTGAAGGCGTGGTCGTCGCAGAAGGCATCGCAGAAGCGCGCGAGCTTCAGCTTCGCGACCTCGGGAATCAGTTCCTCAGCGATCCAGCGCACGTACTCCGCGCGGCGATCCACGAACTCCGGCGGAACGGTGTGCGCCGCGAGCAGCGTGGGCACTATGCGCATCGGCCCCTCGGCGTTGATCCACGCCATCGCGCGCAGCATGCGCAGCTCTGCGCCGCGCTCAAGTCCATAGCCCGATTTGGCCTCAGCGGTGGTCGTGCCCGCGCGCAGCATCCAGTCGCGATGCAGGCGCGCGACGGCGAGCAGCTCGTCATCCGAAGCCGCGCGTGTGGCTTTCACCGTGCTCAGGATTCCGCCCCCGGCGGCGGCAATCTGCTGATAAGTAGCGCCGGAGATGCGCAGCTCAAACTCTGCCGCGCGGTTGCCGGCAAAGATCATGTGCGTGTGCGCGTCTACAAAACCCGGCGTGACGCAACGGCCCTCCGCATCCTCAATCACTGCATGGGGCGGAATTTTGGACTGGAGTTCGCGGTAAGAGCCGGCAGCGGCGATGCGCCCGTCCTCAATCAGCAGCGCCGCATCGCGAACAATGCCCAGCTCGCCGAGCTCCGGACCAATGCGTGGGCGCGCCGGACCGGCGAGCGTGACGAGTTGGCCGATATTGACGATGGCGAGCGCTCCGGTCACAATCATCCTTTCGCCATCGGGATGTAGATGCCGCGCTCCCGCGCGGTCCGCTGCGCCAGCTCGTAACCCGCGTCGGCGTGGCGCGCGATGCCGATGCCCGGATCGTTGTTGAGGACGCGCGCGATCTTGCGCGCCGCCAGATCCGTTCCGTCGGCCACCGTCACCTGCCCGGCGTGCAGCGCGTAGCCCATGCCCACGCCGCCGCCGTGATGGAAGCTCACCCACGTCGCGCCTGAAGCGGTGTTGAGCAGCGCGTTCAGGATCGGCCAATCCGCAACCGCATCCGAGCCATCTAGCATTTTTTCCGTCTCGCGATAAGGGCTGGCCACCGAGCCAGTGTCGAGATGATCCCGGCCCATCGCGATCGGCGCCGAAATCTTGCCGCTGCGCACCAGGTCGTTCATCGCCTCGCCCATCCTCGCGCGCTCGCCGTAGCCCAGCCAGCAGATGCGCGCCGGCAATCCCTGGAACGCAAAACGGCCACGCGCCAGACGCAGCCAGCGCGTGAGGATCTCGTTCTCGGGAAAGAGTTCCAGCGCCAGTTCGTCCGTGCGGTCAATGTCCTTTGGATCGCCCGAGAGTGCGATCCAACGGAACGGCCCCTGGCCCGTGCAGAAGAGTGGGCGAATGTATTCGGGCACAAAGCCGGGAATCAGAAACGCGTCCGCGCAGCCCGCGTCGAAGGCGAAACGGCGGATATTGTTGCCGTAATCGAAGGCGATGGCGCCCGCGCGCTGCAAGGCAAGCATTGCGTTCACGTGCACCACCATCGTCGCCGTCGCCCGGCGCACATATTCTTCTGGATCGTTGCGCCGCAGCTCGGCCGCCTCGGCCAGCGAGAGCCCCTGCGGAATGTAGCCGTTCAGCGGATCGTGGGCGCTGGTCTGATCGGTAACCACGTCCACATGAACACCGCGGCGCACGATCTCCGGCAACACGTCGCCGCAGTTGCCCACCAGGCCCACCGAAAGCGCGCGGCCCTCGCGGCAGGCATCCTGGCAAAGCCGCAGAGCCTCGTCGAGATTCTCGGCCATCACGTCGCAATAGCGCGTCGCCAGCCTCCGCTCGATGCGGCTGCGATCGACTTCGACCACCAGCGCCACGCCGCCATTCAGCGTGACCGAGAGCGGCTGCGCGCCGCCCATGCCGCCCATGCCGCCCGTCACCGTAAGCTTGCCCTTGAGCGAGCCGTCAAAGTGCTGCTCGGCAAGCGACGCGAAGGTCTGAAATGTGCCCTGCAAAATCCCCTGCGTGCCGATGTAGATCCAGCTTCCCGCCGTCATCTGGCCAAACATCATCAGGCCCTTGCGGTCGAGCTCATGGAAGTGTTCCCAGGTGGCCCACTTGCCCACAAGGTTGGAGTTGGCGATCAGCACGCGCGGCGCCATCTCATGCGTGGGAAACACCGCCACCGGCTTGCCCGACTGCACCAGCAGCGTCTCGTCGCCGTTCAGCCGTTCGAGCTCGCGCACGATCGCGTGATAGCACTCCCAGTTGCGCGCTGCCTTGCCGATACCGCCATAGACGACGAGATCCGCGGGCCGCTCGGCGTTCTCCGGGTCGAGGTTGTTCATCAGGCAGCGCAACGCCGCCTCCTGCTGCCATCCCTTGCAGCGCAGTTGGCTGCCACGCGGCGCGCGCACAGTTGGAGCTGCCGTCGTTGCCATAGATTCCTCCCGTCAGGAAACCGCGCGCGGCAGAAGAGCCGGCCTCGCCGAGGTTTCCCGGACCGCTAGACAGAATACTCCCGCCGGTGGGTGGTGCGCTGTGGCGGAGAACGGGCCGGTTCCGCGAATTCGGCGTTCTGGAGGTTGCCCAACAAAGCCGCAGATCGTATCCTTCTTGCCGTGCCTAATACGATCGTTGAATGTGTTCCAAATTTCTCTGAAGGGCGCGACCCGGCCAAGGTTGATGCCATTGTCGAAGCCATGAAGCTGCCCGGCGTCTATCTGCTCGACCGCGAGATGGACGCCGACCACAACCGTTGCGTGATCACGCTGGCCGGCGAGCGCGAGGCCGTCGTGGAGGCCGCGATCCGCGGCGTTGGCAAGGCTGCCGAACTGATCGACCTCACGCATCACCAGGGCGCGCATCCGCGCCTCGGCGCAGCCGACGTCATTCCCTTCATCCCCATCGACGGCGTCACGCTCGAAGACTGCGTCGCCATGGCGCGCCACGCCGGCGCGGAAATCTGGAATCGCTACCAGATTCCCGTCTATCTTTACGAAGCCGCCGCCATCACGCCCGATCGCCAGAACCTCGAAGATGTCCGCCGCGGCCAGTTCGAAGGCATCCGTGACGAGATCGCCACCAATCCCGCGCGCAGGCCCGACTTCGGCGAGCCGCGCCTGCATCCCACGGCGGGAGCAAGCATCGTGGGCGCGCGCAAGTTTCTCATCGCCTACAACATCTTCCTCAACACGCCCGACGTCGAGATTGCCAGGAAAATCGCCAAGGCCGTGCGCTTCTCCTCGGGCGGCATGCGCTTCGTCAAAGCAGCGGGATTCCTGGTGCGCGGTCTGGCGCAGGTCTCGATGAATCTGACCGACCTCGAGCAGACGCCGCTGCATCGCGTCTTTGAGCTTGTGCGGCGAGAAGCCGCGCGCTATGGCGCCGTGCCGGTTTCAAGCGAGATTGTGGGCCTGATTCCCAAGCGCGCCATCGAACTTGCCGCCGAGTGGTTTCTGCAGGTGGAGAACTTCGACACCTCGCTGATTCTAGAAAACAGGCTGGCTGCCGTGATGGGCGGTAAGATGGCCGTCGGCGGCTTGCGCGCCGGAGTCGAGCCGTTCATCGAGCAGTTGGCCGCGCCCACCGCGGTTCCCGGCGGCGGCAGCGCGGCGGCGGCCAGCGCGGCGATGGCCGCGGGCCTGGCCGGCATGGTCGCCGCCATGTCGCGCACCAAGAAGGCCTGCGCGCAGTACGAGCCGCAGCTCAGCGCGGCGCTCGCGCGCCTCAACACGCTGCGCGAGGAACTGAAGGCGGCCATCGATGCCGACGCCGAAGCCTACAGTGCGGTGGTAAAGGCCTATAAAGCGGCGAAAGAATCCAGCGACGGTCCGCGCCTGATTGCCGCCGCGCTCGAACAGGCCGCCAGGGTGCCGCTGGGTGTCGCCGAACGAGCCGCCGAGGTCGCGCGCATCGCCGCGTCGCTGAGGCCCATCGGCAATCCCAACATGAAGTCCGACCTCACAACCGCGATCGCTCTCGCCAAAGCAGCGATCGCAGGCGCACTCGCCAACGTGGAGATCAATCTCGAATCGATCGCGTCCGGCTCCGGCAACGAATTTGTGCTCCAGGTCCAGGACCGTGTTGCAGTGCTCAAATCCGATCCCGCGCGGGCCTCCGCCTCGTGAGGCCTCGCGGACGCATCTCAATCCCGATCTCTCCGTCTGCGTTATAGTCACAAACCAAGTACCTACATACATGCGAACGACTGTGATTTATGGAAGGTCCCTGATGGCCTCCAGCATCGCCGCGAGTTTGCGCGCCTGAGCGGGCCTCGAAGTGCGGCAGCTTGACGCGGCGGCCTTCGACCCCGGGCAGGGGATGGACGGCATCTCTCCTGGCGCGGTGGTCGTGGATTTGTCGGCGGCGCGGCCGGATTTAATCGCCGCTCTGCAGCGGAAGCATCCCGGCCTTCTGCTGATTGGGGCGGACCCGGCCAGCGACGAGCTGCTGGTGCTTTCCTCCCACCCCGTGCGCGCGCTGATCACGGACGCTCTGCTCGAAATCATTGAAAAAGGCCAGGGGATGGAGAAGCCGTGATGATCCATGCCTGGCTGTGTCTTCGCCGCCGATACTCTCAACAGTCGCGTGGAGAAGCTGAACTACGCCGACCCGCCTAGCCTGAGCTTTGCGACCACATCGGTGGGTTCCGAGAGCAGCGACAGCCCGCGGTCGGTCACAGTCTTGAACAACGGCAATGCGGCGCTGACGTTCCCGATTCCAGGCTCCGGCGACAACCCCAGCATCGCAGACGGTTTCTCGCTGGGCTCCGCCACAACGTGTCCGCAGTTGACCCCGTCCAGCTCCCCGGCGGGCACGCTGGGCGCGGATGCAAGCTGTACCTATGCGGTGGACTTCATTCCCGCCGCGGCAGGGACGAACTCCGGCTCCGCCGTGCTGACGGACGACAACCTGAACGTGGCCGGAGCGCAACAGAGCATCGGCCTCATCGGCACGGGCGTGCTGATCGCCGTGTCGCCGGCAACCCTGCCCGCGGGCACGGTCGCCACGGCCTACTCCTCGCAGATGCTATCGGCCAGCGGCGGAACGGCGCCCTACAGCTTTGCCGTCACCAGCGGCGCACTGCCCGGCGGCCTCAGCTTGAGCACGGCAGGCGCCATCACCGGCACGCCGACGGCGGCGGGGACCTTCAACTTTACGGTTACGGCGACAGACAGCAGCATAGGAGCAAGCCGCTATACCGGCAGCGCGGCGTACTTGATCGTCGTCAACAAGGCAACGCCGGCCGTCTCGGCATGGCCGGCGGCGAGCGCCATCACGTATGGCCAGACGCTGGCCTCTTCGACCTTGAGTGGCGGCACGGCTTCCACCACCGGAACTTTCGCATTCACGACCCCCACCACCGCGCCGGGAGCCGGCACGGCGTCTGAAAGCGTCACCTTCACGCCCAGCGACACAGCCGATTACAACACGGCATCGGGTTCGGTTAGCGTTACGGTGAACAAGGCCGCAGCCACGGTAACACTGGGCAACCTGGCGCAGACCTATACCGGCTCGCCGCTTTCGGCCACGGCGACGACCTCGCCGGCGGGGCTGACGGTCAACTTCACTTACAACGGCTCGGCGAGTCCGCCGGCAGCCGTGGGAAGTTACACCGTGGCGGGAACCATCGCGAACGCGAACTATGCCGGGTCGGCGGCCGGTACGCTGGTTATCCATCAGGCTACGTTGACCGTAACTGCCAACAACGCAACCAGGGTCTACGGCACAGCCAACCCCGCCTTCATGGGCTCAGTGACAGGGCAGCAGAGCGGCGATACCTTCACGGAAAGCTTCTCGACCGGCGCAACGATCTCATCGCCAACCCGCGCCTACGCCATTGTTCCGTCGGCCGTGGGCGCCAATCTCTCCGATTACACGCAAACCATCACCAACGGCACGCTGACCGTCACGCAGGCGGGAAGCAGCACCTCGCTGGGCGTGAGCAGCGCGTCGATCACGCCGGGACAGAGCGTTACGTTGAGCGCGCAGGCGGCTACCGTGCTGAGCGGATGCGCCGGCGGATTCTTCACGCAGCAGCCGCGGAACTACGCCATCACTTTGACCGCGACCGCCGCCAACCTGCAACATACAGCCACCTTCACGCTGGACGTGCAGTAACCCCAAGGAGACATACGATGGAAAGACGACTCAGCAATATGCTCCTTCGGGGAGCCATGATTGCGGCGCTGGCCGCGCCGCTGATGACGCAAGCTGTGCAGGCCGCAACCGCGCAACCGAAGTACCCGCTCGACATCGCCGTTACCTACAATGCGCTGCGGTCGAACATCGTCACCAGCGGCAGCTTCTGGATGCAGGGCGGAAGCGTGCAGGTACACGGGCAGTTCTATCGCGGCTTTGGCGTTGTCGCGGACGTGGCCGGCATGCACACAGGCAACATAAGTTCCTCCGGCGTGGAGCTGGATCTGGTAACGGCCACCTTCGGTCCCCGCTATACCTGGTCGCCCCCGCATCGGAAATACGCACTCTTCGGCCAAGCGATGGCAGGCGAAGCGTTCGGCTTCAATAGCGTCTTCCCGGCAACCGGCGGGGCAACGGACTCCGACGACGGCCTGGCTCTCAAAATCGGCGGCGGCATCAACTACGCCCTCTCGCCGCGCATCGCACTGCGGGCCTTCGAGGCCAACTGGTTGCGCACTCAACTGCCCAACTCCACCACCAACCTCCAGAACACCTTTCAGCTCAGCGCCGGCCTGGTGTTCCGTTTCCATTGAGCCGTAACCGGGTTGTCCGTTTGCGCGAGCCCTATTATGGGCGCGCCGGTTCTGCGGCCATCACTTCCTTATAGTTGCGCGTGGAGAAACCGCTGACCAGTATCTCCAACACCCGCGCGCCCATTTCCGCGGTTTTGCATGGCGGTGTTGGCCGCCACTTTGGCCTCCCCGCTCGCGCGCATGCGCGTCGCCGCTGGACTTCCAGCTTGCGGTCGCTGAGCATCACCTGACTTGGTTTTGTTCCGCCCTCGACAGAGGGGGCATAGGTTCTCTCCAGCATGAATTCATAGCGGCCTCATTGAAGCGCCGTCTTAGAGACTGATACCGAACTCCTCCAAATTGATTTCAGGCAAGGATGATTCAGGTAACCGGGAACCATGATCGCCCTGACATCCATAATCGGCTTGGGCTTCAGCATCGGAACTACCTTCTCGGATTTCAGCTTGTCTAAATAATCTGCCCAAACCTGCATCATGAGTCGGCGTTCAGCAAGGAATGTCGCGCGATTGGATGCGCGACCGTTTGGATCATAAATCCAAGAGGTAGTGGAGAGGGTTGGATTCCGTCCCTCGCCACCAGAGCCACCTGCTCACACGTATTGCACACACGAGCAGTTTAAGATTTCCGCTAAGTTAAGCAGATTGAAAAACTTTGGAATGGTGGCCAGGGACGGGATTGAACCGCCGACGCCGGCCTTTTCAGGGCCGCGCTCTACCACTGAGCTACCTGGCCTCAGTTGCGAGAAGAAGTTGATTGAATCTGCGCGGGTTCCAGTCCTGCCGCTCGGGCGGTCCCGGCTAAGGTGGGCGATTCCACTTGCCGTGCGCTCAAAACAACTTCGCATAGTATAGCAACCCGGGATGTAATGAGCCAACCCGGCCTCGTGCGCGCGCTGGGCTACACTGGAAAGCAATCATGCGGCGCCCGATTTGCTTTTTCTTCTGCGTTGGATTGACCCTTGCGGCCGCGCTCGGCGGCCTTGCACCTGTTGCCCGCGGACAGAGCTCCGCCACGGCGCCAGGCGCTGAAACCCGCGCCGTGCAGGCCTACAACACCGCCGCGCGCCAGGGACCGCCCGCGCTGACGGCCTTTCTCATGCAGTTTCCCAAGGGCGCCGACCTGCACGTACATCTCTCCGGCGCCGTCTACGCGGAGACCTTTATCCACGACGCCGGCGAGGACGGCCTGTGCGTGGACACGGTGGCGCTTCGCTTTGCCAGGCCGCCATGCACGAGCCATTCGATCCCGGCAAAGGAACTCAACGGCAACCTGGACGGCACCGATCAGGCGCTCTACGACAGGCTGATCGACGCCTTCTCCATGCGCAGCTTTGTGCCCTCGGCCGGATGGAGCGGGCACGACCAGTTCTTCGCCACCTTTGGGCGCTTTGGCGGGCTCGGCAAGTCGCATCTCGGCGAGTGGGTAGACGAGGTGGCAAGCCGCGCCGCGGCCGAGAACGAGCAGTACCTTGAACTGATGCAGACGCCGCCCTTCAGCCACGCCGCCGAAGTCGCGCGCGCGATCGGCTGGAGCCCGGAGCTGGCCGAGGCTCGCCCGCAGGCCTTTGCGCGCCTCCGCAAGCAGCTTCTCGATCGCGGGCTGCGCGACGAGGTGGCCGCGGATCTCGATCAGGCGCGGCAGACCGAGGCCGAGCGCAAGCAGTTGGAACACTGCGGAACGCCGCAAGCCGCCGCGTCCTGCCAGGTCGAGGTGCGGTATCTCTACCAGGTGCTGCGCGGCGATCCGCCGGAGATCGTCTTTGCGCAAACGCTGCTCGGCTTTGAAACCGTCGAGGCGAGCATGGAAGCGCATGACGGCCTGTGGGTGGGCATCAACTTTGTACAGCCGGAAGATGGCTACATCTCCATGCGCGACTACACGCTGCAAATGAAGATGCTGGGCTATCTGCATTCGGCGTATCCCCGCGTCCACATTTCTCTGCACGCGGGCGAACTCACCCTGGGACTGGTGCCACCCGAGGGGCTGCGCTTCCACATCCGCCAGGCGGTGGAACTGGCTCACGCCGAGCGCATCGGCCACGGCGTGGATGCGATGTACGAAGACGACGCCGCGGGATTGCTCAAAGAGATGGCCGCCCACCACGTGATGGTCGAGATCAACCTGAGCTCGAACGCGGGGATACTGGGCGTCGAGGGCGCGGCTCATCCCTTCCCGTTCTACCGTGCTGCGCATGTGCCCGTGGCGCTCTCCACCGACGACGAGGGCGTAAGCCGCATCGACCTGACCCATGAATACGTCCGCGCGGCACTCGACTACCACCTGAGCTACACCGACCTGAAGCAACTGGCACGTACCGGCATGGAGCACGACTTTCTGCCCGGCGCGAGCCTGTGGGCGCGGCCTGACGATTTCGCCGCGCCCGTGGCCGCCTGCAAGGGGCAGGCGCTGGGCGCGGAAGATCCATCGCCATCGTGCAAGGCGTTCTTGCGCGACAGCCAGAAAGCCTCCGCCGAGTGGGAGCTGGAGCGGCGGTTCCGCGTGTTT
>JAJYFA010000247.1 GCA_021790995.1 Acidobacteriota bacterium | reverse complement strand
ATGCGGCGGGTATCGCTGTCCCACGCAAACATGAATCGCGCCGCGCCGCCGATGAAGGTGTAGAAGTTCCAGCCGCGCGCGCGGAGCGCATGCAGCATCTCCTGCGGCGCTTCGATGAACACCGCGTTCGCCTCAACCGGATGCGCCACCTTGATGCCGGGAATCGCGTCGATCAGCAGGGCAAACTGCTTTGCGCAGCGGTTGGCATGTTCGGCGTTGCGCAGCCAAGCGCCACTTTCGAGCATTCCCACCCACGGCGCCGACAGGAACCGCATCTTCGAGGCCAGTTGACCCGCCTGCTTGCAGCGGTAATCGAAGTCCGCGGCCAGCGCGCGATTGAAGAACAGCACCGCCTCGCCCAGCGCCATGCCGTTCTTGGCGCCGCCGAAGCACAGCACATCCACGCCGCGCTTCCAGGTCATCTCCGCCGGCGAGCAGCCCAGGCTCGCGCAGGCGTTGGCAAAGCGCGCTCCGTCCATGTGCAGTGAGAGCCCCAAGGCACGGCACTCCTCCGCAATTGCGTTCAGTTCGTCGAGCGCATACACGCGCCCCATCTCGGTTGATTGTGTCAGCGTGACTACGCGCGGCTTGGGATAGTGAATGTCGTGCCGCTTGGTGGCAAGCTCGCGAATCGACGCCGGCGTGAGCTTGCCTTCGGCGCTCACGGCCGCCAGCAGCTTCGATCCGTTCGAGAAGAACTCCGGCGCGCCGCACTCATCCGTCTCCACGTGCGACTGGTCCGAGCAGATCACGCTGTGATAGGACTGGCAAAGCGAGGCCAGCGCCAGCGAATTCGCTGCCGTGCCGTTGAAGACAAAGTACACCTCGCAGTCGGTCTCGAACAGCTTGCGAAATGCGTCTGCCGCCCGGGCCGTCCACGGATCGTCACCGTACGAGGTGACGTGCCCGCGGTTGGCGGCTTCCATCGCCTGCCACGCCTCGGGACAAACTCCCGCGTAGTTGTCGCTGGCAAACTGCTGCTGCAAATCCTGTTCGGCGATCTCAGTCATCGTACGACCTCGCTTCGGCAGGGCAGAGGTGTGCCCCGCGATGGGTTTGAATCCACGGTGCAATGTCGATGGGATTGGAGGCGCGGGCCGGGATCGAACCGGCGCATAAAGGTTTTGCAGACCTTCTTCATAATCCGTAAACCCCAGCATTCATGCGGGTATTGAGCTATCGCTTTTTAATCCCGTCCGCTTTTGGTCCGCCCCCCCTCAAGCGGTTGCCAGAGTCAGCAGCGCATTTTTGTTTGCGCAGTTGTACTCTTCGTGTCTCAAATTCGCGCTATCAATATCACGCAAACTGTTCGGCTGAGGGGATGGGGGGAGGGGGAGGGTCCTACCCTCCACGCTCGCACTTGGGTCAATGAAACTGCCTAGTATGGGTACGGCCGCTAGCGGTTCCGATTGGGGGCGTCACCCTCCCTGGAGCGCTGATGCTTTGCACCAAACGTACTTCGAACCTTTGCCGATTGTTTTCATTGTCCTCTTTCCTTTCTTGGTTGAAGAATACACACGCCTCTTTGTAATCGCTTTTGGTTTTTCCGCTGTTTTCAGCGAAGCCTCAAGGGTCACATTGATTCTTGCGGATGCATCTACCTTGACGGGAACATGGGCAACGCCCCCAATCAAACTAGCCGCCGAGCCCAGCAGAATCACTGTTTTCGCCAAGCTCAATTGACTCCCTACTTCTACCTTGATTGCAAGACTCGTCGAGATTGGAAAGTGTCGGGCCCCGCGATTACTGCTGACCAGCGGATCTGATTTCTCGAGGCGCATCATAGAACGCGAAAGGATTGAGAAACTGTCGGCCGTACAGGAGCCCGCGGTCTGCTACCGACAATTTCGCCTCATCGCAGATTTCATTCCAGTGTGCTCTGATGGTATTCACTTGCTCGAGAATGATGGCTCTTGCCTCCTGTTCTGAAAGATGAAAATGCGGAGCCGCCTCAAGGCAAAGGGCTAGCTGGCTTCGGTTGTTGTCACCAACAATCCGCATAGCCTGTCCGGCTTCTTCACCCAGACGAGACTGCGGACACACATCATAAGCAGGCGTGAGACGCAGATTCATACCATCCCAGAACGCAGCGTGGTTGCGAGCGTGATCATCAGTGTTCCCGCACAGAATGTTGAAGGTGAGCCTGCCAAATAGCTCTCGAAGGTCTTCCGTTGGGTCTTGGAACCGGAGCCGAATAATCTCGGCCAACAACTCGTAACTGGCGTGCCTGGCCAACATCTCGTCGAGTTCGAACAGGGTGAGGGCTGAGACGAACGCCTTTTTGCCCCATCCGCCTTTCAATCGCTCGCGGTCAAAGCGTTCGACGAGCAACACATCTTTACCGAGCGCTGTCTCCATTCGTACCGCGCAGACATTCAGCCCGGCCAAGTTCGCGAGCCGCATCGCAACGTATTCCGCCTTCACCACGTTGTAGATGTCCGTGCTCATGGAGAACTTGGCAATGAGCTTCTGGCCGTCTGATGTGAGGAGTGCCTTGGGCCAGGCTCCCCCCAATGACGTGCCATGCTGAAGCGCCGTGTCCAGTTCCGGAGATAGAGGAACTCCTTGCTCTACCTGTTCTGCTGCGCGCAGCAAATCGTCGAGTGAGGCCTGGCCCATCCCTCTCGGTACGTATTTGGATGGCGACACTTGGAAGTCCAGGGCACCGGCCCTGTCTGAACCGGATTCGAGAAGACAGGTCAACTCATCCAGATCGTAGTTAGCGGCTTGTTTTCCCTTGACGTTGAGCTTGCGGTTGATGAGAACACGCCGCCCCCATGCATCGGGGGATGCATCGCGAATACAACCTGGCATCGAAAGGCCGTCTGCGAGCGGAATCTCGCCCGGCCGGAGCGGAAGTTCCGGGTCGTAGATTGAAATGGCATTCGCTCGCGCCAGGTAGCTCCGGCCGTAGTTGAAAAGGAATTGAGTTCCGACGCGCTGCAGGATGCCTGCTACGACGGGCTTCATCTCACCAGGGAGCCAGATCCAGACGTATGCCTCTTTGTATTTGTCCTTAGAAGTCATCGCGGATGACCCTCCTCGGTTTGCGTGCAGCCTGAGGCAGCAGGCTGAGCTTTTCAGTCAGTGCTGCGCGACGTGTCTGTAACCGATCAGGCTCGGCTTCGAATAGGGAGACACCCGCGATGATGGCAGCCTCGAAGACGGCGCCGATCGCGCAACTCGGGTCACCGTCCTCGATTCGTTGCAGGAGTGATCGCGAGATGCCGGCCCGGCTGGACATTTCTCGAATGGTTATCTTCCGGCCGATCCTGCCAGCCCGAATCGCCTGGGCGAGCAGTTCGAGGGCCTCCAGGTTCTGACGGGAATAGGTGCGATGCTGTGGTTTTGCCATGGTTTTGTACTCATATATGAGGCTTTAATTATCTTAAAGACTCATATATGAGGCATATATTGACCCAAGAAGCGCGGCCAGTCAAGCGGTATTAGGCTCCGTAATCCGTCGTTAAGCATCGAGTAGGCTCATTGCGGTGCGAGTCAACATCGATTGAGAATGTGCAATCAATAGCTTGGCTCGTTGCAGTTGTGTTTGGATAGGGCGGGTTGCGTGGCCATGATCTCATGTGAGATTGTAACCAGTTGGTGGTGCCCCCGGTCCCTCGCTTTCGGGGACCGGGGATCTCGAAGAGTCGGGTCTGCGATCGCGCATCCACGCGGGCAC
>JAJYFA010000246.1 GCA_021790995.1 Acidobacteriota bacterium | reverse complement strand
ATGCGTTGCGGTTGCAGCTACTCTTCCTCTTCCTCTACCGGCCGCTTGGCGTTGGCCAGAATCTTCTCGGCGACTGGCTGCGGCACGAAGTCGTAGTGGTCCATCTCCATGCGGTAGCTGCCCTTGCCTTGCGTCATCGACGTGAGCTGCGTGCCGTAAGTCAGCATCTCGGCCATGGGAACCTCGGCGTTCACGATCGAGACCTTGCCTTTGCTCTCCATGCCCTGCGGGCGGCCGCGGCGACCGCTCAGGTCGCCCATGATGGCGCCGGCGAACTCCTCGGGGGCTTCGATCTCGACCTTCATGATGGGCTCAAGCAGCGCGGGCTTACAGACCTCCATGGCCTTCTTGAAGGCCAGGCGGCCAGCGGTCTTGAAGCTGAGTTCGTTCGAGTCCACGTCGTGATAGCTGCCGTCGTAGACGATGACCTTGAAGTCGACGACCGGGTAGCCGGCCAGGTAGCCGCGCGCGGCCGCTTCCACGATGCCTTTCTCGATGGCGGGAATAAAGTTCTTCGGGATGGCGCCGCCGAATATTTCGCTGGCGAACTCGAAGCCTGCGCCACGAGCCTGCGGCTCCATGCGGATCTTGCAGTCGCCGAACTGGCCGTGGCCGCCGGACTGCTTTTTGTGGCGGCCGTGGGCCTCGCCCTTGGCGCGGATGGTTTCAAGGTACGGAACCTTGGGCGACTTGAGCGTAACCTCGGCGTGATATCGCTTTTTCAGGCGGCTCACAATGGCCTCAATGTGCGGCTGGCCCGCGCCGGCGATCAGGAACTCGTTGGTCTGCGGATCGCGGAAAAAGCGGATGAGCAGATCCTCTTCCATCAGCTTGTGGATGGCCGGGGCGAGCTTGTCCTCGTCGGCGCGCGACTTGGGCTCGATGGCGTAGGTCATGGCCGGCTCGGGCAGCTTGGGCAGCGCGATCTGGAAGTCTGCGCCCTTCACGCCCAGCGTGTCGCCGGTGAGCGTGTCGCGCAGCTTGGCCACGGCTCCAAGGTCGCCTGCATGCAGCTCGGAAACCTCGACAGCCTTGCGGCCCTGCATGATGCTTAGGTGCGCAAGCTTCTCCGAACCGCGGCGCGTAAAGTTCTCAAGCGATGCGTCGTTCTTGACCACGCCGCCGATTACCTTGAAGAAGCTGATGCGGCCCGCGAACGGATCGCTCATGGTCTTGAAGACCACGGCGGTCGGGGGCTCGGCATCGTCAACCTTGCGTGTAGCATCTGCCTGTCCAACGATGGGCGCGCGCTCGGTAGGCGCGGGCGCGTAAACCTTGATGAAGTCGAGAAGATGATCGAGGGCCATGTTGGCCAAGCCGCTCGAAAAGAGCACCGGGAAGATGCGGTCATCGCGGATGGCTTCGTGCAGCGCGGCGATCAGGTGTTCTTCGGGGATGGTGCCTTTCTCAAAGAACTCTTCCATCAGCTCGTCTTTACCTTCGGCCACCAGCTCGACGAGAGCCTCGTGGCGGGACTTGGCGTCGGCTACGATGCTGGCGGGAATCTCCGCGGAAACCTTGCCGCGGCCGTCGCCGCCGGCCGTGTAGGTGTAAGCCTGCATGGTGACCAGATCGACCACGCCGTGGAAACCATTGGCGTCGGCAATGGGCAACTGGACGGGAACACAGTTGCGGCCCCAGCGCTCGGTCAGGTCGTCGAGCAGCGCGCTCAGACCGCCTTCGCCGCCAGCCTTGGGGTTGTCCATCTGGTTGACGAGGACGATGCGCGGCACGTTGGCCTCTTCGGCAAACTTCCACACGCGCTCGGTGACCGGCTCAACGCCGTTCTGGGCATTCACGACCACAACGGCGGACTCGACCGGAAACAGCGCGCTGCGGGCTTCGTGCGTGAACATGTGAAAGCCGGGCGTATCCACAAAATTGATCTTCGTGCCCTGCCACTCGGCAAAGGCCACGGCGTTCTGCATGGTAATGCCGCGCGCCACTTCCTCTTCGTCATAGGCGGTTACGGCCGAGCCGTCTTCGACGCGGCCCTGTGTGGGGGTCATCTTGGCGGCATGCAGCAGAGCGGCGATGAGGGTGGTCTTGCCGCTGTGCGCATGCCCCACTACAGCTACGTTGCGAATCTCACTTCCCTGGTACGTTTTCATGGAGTTCTCCTTGGTGCGATCAATGGGCTGCGAAGGTTGTCTCCCGAATCCTCAAATGCGAGGAACCCGGAGCACCCACAAACAGCAAACAGTCCGCTGCTGTCTGCGGCTTGCGGTTTGCTGACTGCGGTGAACTGTCGTTGGAGCAGGGACTTTGCATGGACGCCGGTGGTGGCGTCCGTAGGGCCGAGTTGCCGGGATCGGGCTCCCGGTCTGCCTTCTTCCTCGTCCATGCTGAGCTCTCAAGCGGAGGTCTCGGACTTGAATCTCAGGCGGCGCGCGGCGGACGAAACGGAGGGATCTCCACCGGACGCTTCATCAAAAACCGGATGCTATCACACGCGGACTATGAACGTCCTGTGACTTGACGCACAAAAGCAGGGACCAGGAATTCGGCAACTTCACGCCCGCCCGGATATCGCTCTTGCGCTTCTGATAGAGCGCGACTGCATCTGACTTCCGTCTGGCTTTCTCGGGGTGCAGCACGCCGTTTTCGCGGTAGTGGACCCACCAGGCACCGAAACCCGGAACCTTCTCCCACACGCCTGTTGCTCTGGCTGATGACCTGCGCGGCAGGGCAAAACTCCTCTACGCTGCCTGTCTTACCAAAGTATCCCCAGAAGTATCCCCATCGCTTTCCTAAGTTTTTGCAGTATCAATGTAAGTTATTGATTTTATGGTGGGCCCGGAGGGATTTGAACCCCCAACCAAGGGATTATGAGTTCGAGTCTAACATGCTAAGTTGTTGATATTAAACAAAATGTAAGCATAGTTTACCGGAGTCCTAAATAGTTGAGCGAGCGGTGTTTAACCGAGTTTGGCGGGGGAGGCAAAAGCTGACGGGTGTACCGCTAATGTACCCAGTATAGGAGCGCAGTCTAGCCAGCCCCGGAAGTTAAATATGCATTTATGGAGTAATTGTCTATAATTGCATACATGATCTCGCGTCGTATCAGTGCCCCACTGAACGAACTACTTCGCCATTCTCCGGCAGTCGTTTTGTTGGGTCCGCGCCAGGCTGGAAAGACCACTCTCGCTTTGGAAATCGGCGAACAGACAGCTTCGATCTACCTGGACCTTGAAGACGAGAACGACCGCGCCAAGCTCTCTAATCCCAGCAAGTACCTCGCGGACCACGAAAAAGAGTTAGTCATTCTCGATGAGGTTCACCGCGTGCCGGAACTCTTTCAGCAGTTGCGTGGAATCATCGATCGGGGGCGGCGGCAGGGAAAAGCCAACGGCCGGTTTCTACTGCTTGGATCGGCAGCCATGGATCTGCTCAAGCAATCCGGCGAGAGTCTGGCGGGGCGCATCTCTTATCTCGAACTCGGCCCCTTCGATGCCTTGGAGATCGAGCCAGCCTCTCTTGAGATGCTCTGGGTCAGGGGTGGATTTCCGCGCAGTTTTCTGGCCGAGTCCGATGACCTGAGTCTGATTTGGCGGCGCAATTTTGTCCGCACCTACCTGGAGCGCGACATCCCGCAATTCGGCCCCCGCATTCCCGCTGAGACCCTGCGGCGATTCTGGACGATGCTGGCGCACAATCAGGCGCAGATTCATAACGCCGCCACCTTGGCGCGC
>JAJYFA010000080.1 GCA_021790995.1 Acidobacteriota bacterium | reverse complement strand
ACCCCCACTGCCGTTGGCGACCCCATTCTAGTTGATGAGTCTCTCGAGCAGATTGTGCCCGATACCATTCAACCGGGAGACATTGTCGGCATCAGCGTCCACACCGGCAATGCTTTGCGCGGCTACACCGTCGGCCGCATGGCGCGCGCGCGCGGCGCCTGGGTGGTCTATGGCGGAATTCACGCCACGCTATTCCCTGAGGAAGCCTTGGAGTGCGGCCAGGGCCACGCCGTTGTCAAAGGCGACGGTGATCTCGTCTGGGCCAGGGTCGTCGCCGACTGTCTCGCAGGCCAGCCCGAGAAGATCTACGAAGGCGGCCGCATCGAGGGCAGCGAATTTCTCTCTGCGCGTTGGGATCTCATGGATCCCCGGAAGTATATGTGGGCCTCGGTGCAAACCATTCGCGGCTGCCCCAAGCACTGCTCCTTCTGCAGCGTGTGGCGCACCGATGGACAGAAACCGCGCCAGCGAAGGTTCCAAAATGTCGTCGACGAAATCGTGACGCTGCGCCGCCTCGGTTTTCGCTTCATTGCCCTCGCTGACGACAACTTCTATCCCGTCACGTTTGCCGATTTGCGTCTGGCGCGCGAGCAAGGCAATACGGCAAAGCTCGACGAGCTCACGGCCATTCGCAACGAGCGCCTATCGTTGATGGAAGAGTTGGCCAAGCTACCCAAGGACATGGTGTTTTTCACGCAGGTGACCATGGAGGCCGGCGAAGACCCAAGCTATCTTGACGCCATGCGCAAGGCCAACATCAAGGGCGCGCTGGTGGGCGTCGAAGCCGTCACCCCGGAGGGGCTCAAGGCGATCTATAAAGACTGGAATTACTCCGGCGAGGCGCTCGCCAAACAGCTCCAGGCTTTCAGGCGGCACGGTGTGCACGTGCTCGGTTCGTTCATCTTCGGTCTCCCCACCGATCGGCCCGCCACCTTCACCGCGACGGTCGAGATGGCGCTCAAAGCAGGTGTGACCTTTGCGCAATTCGTCATGATGACGCCGTTTCCCGGCACCGTGGACTTTGCGCGTTGGGAGAAAGAACAGGCCGTGGACCCTGTGATGGTAGGCAGCGTGCCCATTACGCGCTACTGGATGATTCCCACCGAGGTGCGGCCCAAGATGTTTACTCCGCATCCCACCATGACCTCCGAAGAGATCCGCATGCGAACGCAAAAAGTATGGGACAAGTTCTACGCCTGGCCAGCCATCTGGAGACGCTCCTCCTGCACACCCACTCTGCGCGCTCGGCTCGGATTCATCTTCCTTTCCAAGCTCTACCGCCAGATGTATGCAGGCACGGGCATCTCCACCGACAGCGCTCGGCGGAAAAAGTCGAAGCGATGGGCACGGTGGACCGCTCGCCAATGCAAAAAGCTATTCCAGGCGCGTCCCATGCCAGAGCTCGAAGGGCCGAAGTGGGATGTTGGAATGTCCGGATTGGGCCATGTTGTGTTTGAAGGCGCTGGCGGAGACAAGAGCAGCGGCCCGTTCACGGTGCTGTCTGGCGACTGAAGCGATTCTCCAATTTGTATCGAGTGGGAACCGCAGTCGCCTAGTGGCCGCTTCATCAAGAAAAAGCCGCCCCGGACCGAGCCGGAGATGCTACACGAGAATTGGGTAACCAGCGTAGAATCTGGCGTTCTTGCCTCACAGGCTCGTCCCATGGAACTGACGCCCGGCCACTATCTCGCATACATAAATGTTCCGCACAGCGCCGACGTGTGCTGGATGGCATCGAAGGTAAACACCGGTATGTCATCGCCGGAGAAAAACGCCACATTGAGTGTGCGCCCGGTGGCGTATGTTGCCATCCACTGCGCATCCGCGTCCGCGCACAGGGTGTTCTTGTGCTCAAAGCGTTGTCCAGCCGGTACGCGCAGACGGTAGAGCGTTCCCTCGATCCCCGAGTTTACATCGGCGTCGAA
Organism: Acidobacteriota bacterium; assembly: GCA_021790995.1. Classification (GTDB taxonomy): domain Bacteria; phylum Acidobacteriota; class Terriglobia; order Terriglobales; family Acidobacteriaceae; genus Telmatobacter. The sequence goes on along the minus strand of JAJYFA010000080.1, from coordinate 16,272 downwards.
GACCGCGCTCACCTCAGCCGGTTTCAGGCGGCGAATCCGGGCCAGCGGAAAGGTCCAGAAATCGATCGTTACCTTGGATTCGCCGATGTCGACCTGGCCTGTGATTGCGCGCGCATTGGTGCTTGCCGGCTGCCAATAACCACGATCCTCCTGCGCGCCCGCCCGTGCCGCGCACGCCAGCACAAACACCATCGCCGCACTAAGCAGCAAAACTCTCTTCATGTCCGTTCCTTATTCTGCAAGCTGGCAGCTTGCAGCCAGTCGCTAAAGGCCGACAGCTACAAGCTGCTGGCTACAGGCTGATTCTCTGCTACCAGCCCAAGACGTACGCGAATACCAGCGGCGCCACGATCGTTGCATCGCTTTCGATAATGAACTTCGGCGTCTTCTGGCCGAGCTTGCCCCAGGTGATCTTTTCGTTCGGCACCGCGCCCGAGTACGATCCGTAGCTCGTCGTCGAGTCCGAAATCTGGCAGAAGTAGGCCCACAGGGGCACGCTCTCGCGCCTGAGATCCTGGTGCAGCATCGGCACCACGCAGATGGGGAAGTCGCCCGCGATGCCGCCGCCGATCTGGAAGAAGCCGAGAGGCGCGGTCTTGGTCGTTTCCGTGTACCATTCGGCCAGCTCCATCATGTACTCGATGCCCGTGCGCACCGTATGCACGTTCTTCACATCGCCCGAGATGCAGTGGCCGGCGTACATGTTGCCGAGCGTCGCGTCCTCCCAGCCCGGCACAAAAATGGGCAGGTTCTTCTGGGCGGCAGCCAGCAGCCAACTGTTCTTCGGATCGATCTGGTAGCTCTTTTCGAGCACGCCCGAGAGCAGAATCTTGTACATGAACTGGTGCGGGAAGTAGCGCTCGCCGGCCTTGTCGGCCCTTACCCACTCGGCCAGCACCTCGTTCTCGATGCGCCGCATCGCCTCCTCTTCGGGGATGCACGTATCGGTGACGCGGTTCATGTGGCGCTTGAGCAGCGCGGCTTCGTCGGCAGGCGTCAGGTCGCGGTAGTGGGGAACGCGCTCATAAAAGTCGTGCGCGACGAGGTTGAACACGTCCTCTTCGAGGTTCGCGCCCGTGCAGGTGATGGCGTGAATCTTGTCCTGGCGGATCATCTCGGCCAGCGACAGGCCGAGCTCAGCCGTGCTCATCGCCCCGGCGATGGTGACAAACATCTTGCCGCCCTCAGCAAGCAGTTTGTTGTATGCCTCTGCCGCATCGACCAGTGCCGCGGCGTTGAAGTGACGGTAATGGTGCTTGATGAAGTCGCTAATGGGTTTCATGGCGTTCGAATACTCCAATCTTTCACCGTAACACAGCGCCAACGGCTGCCGGTGAATGCGGAAGACAGGGATCTGGAGTCGGCGGGCAGCCTTTTGCTCGCAGCCACAAGCTACCGGCTCCAAGCTACTGGATTGAGGCTGCCGGCTAGCTCTTCGCCAGCCTCTCATTCACCTTCGCCATCACCTGAAACGCGTCGGCGATGTAGACGACGTCAGCCTTGCCACGGGTCCAGCCGCAGTTGGGGTCGAGCGAGATGGCGCGCCGCTCGCCGATGAAACGCCAGCCGACGACATGCGGCTCTTCGCCGTGGCAGCAGGTCGAGAGGCCCTTCGGGTGGCGCGGCGTGGAGCCGGTTTGCCCAATCTGATTCAAATGCGTCAGAAATGGAAGCACTGAATGCCCTTCACCGCCCTGGTCAACGAGCGACTTGGAGCTGCCGAGCGAGGCGCCGGAGAGACGCAGAAAGCCGTGGATCAGCTTGCCAGCTTCGTCTGTGTGCATCTGGCCGTCGGGCTGCTTCTTGGTCCAGCCGGCGCCGGCAACAAAAAGCAGCTTCGCGTCGGGGCGGATGGTCTGTTCATCCTGCCTGGGCGCGCGAATGCCCGTAACCTCCGTGCGCAACGAGGGCAGGTTGACCGGAACAATCTCGACGGTGGCGTTCGCGCCTTCGCCCGCGCAGGCCATATGTGTGCCCGCATCCAAAAGCAGAAACCACGGCCGCGCCGTGCGTGTCACGACGGCCTCGATACGCTGGCGATAGAACCAGCGCGTGGCCTCAACTGCCGCTTCGCCGCCGAGAGCGGTAATGTGCGTGTCAATCACTCCGCCAACGCGATGCGCAACCGCAGCCATCACGCGCGCAAAGCGCGAACTCCCGGGCGCGAGAACGATGCTCGCCTCTGCTGCGCGGCACAGGGCCTCGCACGCCGCCGCGTCAGAGGCAAAGCGCGGCTGCGCAAAGGCGGGACCGGCAACGGCAAGCACCGCGCCCGGCAGCCCCTTGGACAAAGGTTGCGGATCTGCGGCCACGATGCCAATCTTCAGTGTCGCGCTGAGCCGCGCGGCCAGTTCCATGCCGGCAGTGACAGCCTCCAGCGAAGCCCGGGTGAGCGCAACGCCGGATTCGTCGGCGTGAGTCAGTACAAAAATCGATTCCATGTGCTTTTTCCTTGGCCCTCCGCTCTCAGCGCCTCCGTGCCGCTGAAGGCGGAAACCTGTTCGCTGTTAGAAGTCTTTCCCGAGCCAATCCACCAGCTCTGCGGCGATCTCGTCAGGCGTCATGTTCTTTTCCACGCGGGTTTCGCGCTGCTGCCTGGGGAGATTGACCGAAACGTAGCTGAGCGAGTTGGCGTCGAGCTTTGCGGTTTGCGCCTTTTGCAGGGCTGGCATGATGGTGCGCATATTCGCCATGCCAACCTGCGGATTGTTGCGCGGTTCGGCGAGGTTTCCCGTGGCCCAGCCGAGAACGGCAGGCGTGCCGGCGCACTTCGAAACCTGGTGCTTTCCGCCTTCAACGCGCTCCAAAACTTCAAAGGAGCCGTCCTCGCGGAGCGAGATTTCGTCGACGCCGAAGAACTGGTCCACGATGCCGAGCCGTTCGCCGATCAGTTGCAAAGTGACGCCCGCGCCGCGCGAGGCCGACTCCCAGCCGCCAAACAGGAGCAGCTTCGTGTGATCCAGTCCGGCGATCGACTCAATCGCCGAGGACAGGGCCGCCGCCGTCGCGTGCGCGTCGGGGAAGCCGCCGATGGGGCCGTCGACAGGCACAAGCTCGAAGGCGACCTTTTGCGCCACGGTCATCATTACCTGCTGCAGCTTGGCCTTAGGCCCGAGGGCAACGAGCCAGAGCTTGCTGCCGGGATTCTTCGCGGCCAGGGCAGCGGCTTCGTAGAGGGCGCTAGCGGCCCACGGATCGAGCACCGCCGGCAGGACCATTTCGTTCTTGAGGCCGGGGCCAGTGGGCGTTGCAAGTGGTTCCAGCGTTTGCAATGGGTCCGGTACGATTCCGGCGCAGACAACGATGTGGAGTGAGTTTGACATCGGGCTTTTCTTTCCTCAGGGGCGAAAGCCCCGAATTTCTCTTGCGTATTTGCGGCGCGAATGTAGTCGTGCCCTTTCAAAGAAGCGGCCTACGCAAGCCGGGCGTGCAGTAAATCCGAAGTGCGCGTAAAACAACCGCAGATCCTTCGACTCGCTTCGCTCTGGATGACAGCCTAATAGTGGAGCAAGCGGACAAAGCTGATTGCGATTGCTGACGACCAAAGCTGCGGCGGAAAGCTGATAGCTTCTTTCGAACTCTGGCTGATTATCCCTCTATCAATTCTCCCCCGAGTGCAGCCCGCCGCTGCCAGCATGGAACTCGATGTTTCCGCGCTCGCCGTCGGGCGAATGCGGGCAGTTCCAGAGGCAGGCGCCGCAGTGGACGCACTTCTCGCGTTCGAAGACGGGCTCCGAGTCAGGGCCGAGCGTAATGGCCTGGCCGGAACACATGGCGATACAGGTTTTTTCCCGGCACGAGATGCAGTGCCGGCGGTCGAGGAAGACCACGTGGTCGGCGTAGCCCGGCATGGCCTGAACCTTGCCGCCCATCAGCAGCGCGTCCTGGTGCGTGACGAGGAGGCGGCCGTCATAGGCGATCTCGGGCCAGCCGCGCGCCGACATGAGCGCGTCGTGGAGCGGGCGGCCATTTTCGAGAGCCAGCACGGTGGCCTTGCGCAGATCGAGATCGGCCTGGCTGCCGGGCTGGGTGGAACGAATCTGCCGGGGAGCGGGCGGAATCTGTGCGCCGAGCGAGAAACGGCCGCTGGTAAGACCCGCCAGTCCCATGCCGATAAGGCCGCGCACAAATCCCTTGTGAAAACCATTGCGGGCGTTTTGCGCCTGAAGCGCGCCCTGCTCGACCCAACTCGCGCGCCGGCGTTTTTCGTAGGTTTCGGCGAGGTTTTCCTGTGAGAATGGCAGGCCGGCGCGGAGCAGATCGAGAACCGCCTCGCCGAGCTCGACGCCGGTGGTCCAGGCTTCGTCCACGCCGGAGCCGGTGAGCATATTGGTCGAGCCTGAGCCCTCGCCGATGCGCGCAAAGCCGTCGCCGGTAAGGAACGGCTCGCCGTGCTTGCCGGATTCTTCGAGCGACTTCGCGCCCCAGGAGCGCAGCGTGCCGTCCTTGAGGTAGCGCCAGAGCGCGGGATGCTGAATGTAGTGCTGCAGGTAGCGGTAGACGGTGCGCTGCGGATTGCCGAGCCACGAGGGAACAAAGATGCCGACTGAGGCGAGCCGCTCAGGATGCACGTAGAGAAAGCCGAAGATCTCCGGCTCGGGAAATCCGAAGGTGTGCCAGACGGTTCCCGCTTCAAGCGGTGTATCTTCCGGCAGCTCGATCACGAACTTCATGCCGAGGGCCCACTCGCGATGCGCGTGGCCGTGCGGCAGACCGAAGTGCCGGTCGAGTTGCTGGCCGATGGCGCCCACCGGGCCGTCGCCAACGACGGTCAGTTGCGCGTGCACATCCATGCCTGCCATGAAGCCGTCTGCCGGCGCGCCCAGCTTGTCGACGCCCTGATCGGCGAGACGCAGACCGGTGACACCGCGGTGCTGCGCACTGGCGACGCCTGAAAAGATAGGCGCGGCCGCGGGCATGCCAGGCCAGATCTGGACAAAGCCGCTCGCCATCAGTTGCGACGCGACCCACTGGTTGAACTGGCCGATCGAGAGAATCAGGCCGCCGTGCTTGTGAAGAAATGCGGGCGCCCAGGGCAGCTCGAAGGCATCATCTTTCACCCACCGCCCTCGGCCAAGACCAAGAAGAAAATCCCCGAAGCGCAGGAGCGCGGAACGCTTGCTGGCGCCGATGGGATCGAGCAGATAGAAGATGCGTTCCTGCTTGACTGCGGCGGCCATGGGAATCTGCGCCGGGTCGAGCGCGGGAAAACTGGCGCGAATGCCCTGGGCGCGCGTCACCACGCCGCTCACGCCCGCGGCCAGGTCGTCGGCGCGTTCGTAGCAGACCACCTGCAGCGGCATCCCCGGCGTCACGCGGCTTTCAAATGCGGGGTCAGCGGGATTCCGGTTCCAGGCCTCGGTGAGCGTGGTCAGAAATCCGCCTGTCGCGGGGCCAAACCCGGCGCAGGCGATGTCGACTTCCATCGTCTGGCGATCGGTCTCGATGTGGTCGAACGGCTCACTCATGCGGGCCCTGCCGCGGGGTAGTCCAGCGCTTCGGGAATCATCACTTTGCTGACGGTGTCGGCGGCGCGGTCCTTGGCCAGGCGCGCGCCCGTCAGGCACATCGTCAGGCGGCTTTGCAGGCGGAGGAACTCGCTCGATCCCACGCAACCCGCGCATGGGCCTGCCTTCTGCGGATGGCTGCCGTCGATCTCGACAACGTCAACAGCCATCGCCATGATGCCCGGCATGGTCTCTTCCAGCTCTTCGAGTTCGGCCGCGAGGAAGCAACTGCGATGTTCCTCCTCGTCCCACGCCGGATGGCGCGTGTAGCCAAAGACCAGCTCGGCACAGATGCGTGAGACTTCTCCGGCAGCCGCGGCGGCCTGAACGTGGCAAAGGTCGCTCAGGAACTGCACCGTGCCTTCAAGCCCCTCGGCGGCGACGGCGTCACTTGCGCCGCGCGATTCGAGTTCCAGCACGTCGAGAATCTGGCAGCGCGAGGCCATCAGCCAACTGAGCGCATCGGCGAGCGCGAAGGTTACGCCCTGCCTCTGGCCGTGGTAGAGCTTTCCGCCTGTCGGGTCGGTGGCGTTCTGCAGATAGTGGAGCGACCATGTCCACAGGTTCATCGCCGAGGCCAGGGTGCACGCGCCAGTGCCGGGACGCGTCGAGGCAATCCGGCGCATCTCCGCGGTCCACGCCGAGAACTGCGCCAGGAAGACCTCGCTCGTCATGGTGACAGTCAACTGGCGGCGCTGCACGGCTTCGGGGCCTTCGTAAGTGGCTTCGAGCTGCGCGTCCATCCACTTGTTGGCGAGGAAGCCGGGGCAGTCCTCGGTGATGCCGTAGCCGCCCATCAGGCTCACCGCCTCGCGCATCATGTTGGCGCCGTGGCCTGTGTTCCAGAGCTTGGTCGCCGGGCAAAGCACGTTGGCCTCGGAGTCCTTCAGAACGAATTGCACCAGCGGATCGGCTTCAAGCTCCGCGCGGCGCGGATCGCCTTCCTTTAGCTTCAGGAATTCAATGGCGCGTTGCTCGCTCTCCTTGAGCGCCTTCATCTCGGCGCGTCCGCCGGCGATGCCGCGCTCTTTAAGAATTGCGGTCTTCTGCTTTTCGAGCGGGTCAAGCTCGTCAAACAACCGCGCCGCGGCAAAGCCCAGCGACGAGGCTGCTTCGCCCGTGGCCCACACATCCACCAGCCGATGCAGCGCATCTTCGCGCTGCTGCAATCCCTGCTCGTAGCGCACTGACCCGGGCTTCGCGCCCTCGGCCCCGCGATAGCGCTGGCGCTGATAGCGAATCACTGGCTCGACGGCCGAAAGCAGCTTCGAGGCTGTCATCAACCCCACTGGCACGCGCGTGCGCCGGAAAACAGCCTCGATCACCTCGCTGTGATTGAAGTTCGGCACGATCACACCGTCCTTCACCGTGTAGCCGCCCACGATGCGGCTCGCGGGAACGCGCAGGTTGAAGACGGGATCGCCGGTCGAAGAGAGCTGGTGCACCAGCTTCTTGGTCGCAGTGCCGCGATCGAAGGTGCCGGGGTCGGTCTCTTCCAGGATGACCACACAACTGCCCTTGATGCGCGGGTCGTCGGTGTAGACGGCGGCGGTGACGAAGTTGGCGACGGCGATGCCGGTGATAAAGCGCCCGCGCTTGTCGACTTCGAGGATTGGCTCCTCGCCGTCCTTCCACTCGGCGATGCGCAACTTGCCGCTCAACATGCCGGCGTCGACGCCCACGTAGGGAATCGGCTCTGTGAGCGCGAAGGCGCCGCGCCAGGGCTTGCGGTCCTCACCGGGCTGCGGGGGAGCGGCCAGCATCTTGTAGCGCTTCATCTGCTCCGGCGTCCCGCGCTCGTGAATGGGCGAGAGCGCGAGAAAACCGGCGAGGCTCGCCGTAGCCGCGCCGCCGTCGACCCACGCAAGCTCGAAGGCCGCCAGACCGAGTGCCAGATTCTTGGGCCCGGCAATAAACCCGCCCTCTTCGGGCTCCATGAAGGCCGCCGTGATACCGGCGCGGTCGAAGGCATTGAGCATTTCGTCTTTGGCCGCTGTCCACTCGTGCGTATTGCGCTCACCCGAAGCGACCAGCCGCGCCACGGTCCCACGCGCCACGCCACGCGCCGACTGTACCAGCATCTGCAGGTCGAACCGGTCGGCAAAGCGCCAGAGAATCTGTCGCACCGCGTCACCGGGAAGGGTAAGCATCGTCTTTGTTTCAGGCATTGCAACTGTGCCCATGGAGGGTCTCCTCTATTAGCGGTTCTATTTTCCTCAACCGGAGGCATAGAGGCATGTGACCTGTATCACCCAAAGAGGCCAGCAGTCGGCAGGAGAAAACCGCGCCTTCAGGCAGAGCAGATGTCAGCGATCGGGAGATTCGCGCGAAGTGAATTTTCCGAGCAAACGGGTTCCGGCCGCTACCCAGCATGCGGCACGGTCCGGCGCTATCCGGGCAGCCTCGATCCAAGAACTGGCCTCCCGATTTCTGCGAGTTATCCCTCGAATTCTCGCGATTTTCAGTGATCTACGGCCCACATCTTTGTGACCGCTATTGTCTTGCTCGTGATGACTATCACTGCCGCAATTCTCGAAAGGAAGCACCTTTAGATTGCGCTTCCCCGTAAAAGATGGACGAAAACAGCGGTGCCCGATGGGATTTATCGGTGCGCGAACACGGCTCGATTCGCCCAGGGGAAGGAAGACGGCTGGATGAATCAAGCGGCATGGAAGCACGCAACTTCGAGCATTCGCGGCCTGGCGCTCGCGGTTGGCCTGGGGGGAGTGGCGTTAGCGCCGTGGGCGCTCCGCGCACAGAACTGCCTGGCATGCCACGGCGACGCCAGCATGACCGACAGTAACGGCCATAGCATCGCGGTCGACGGCAAAAAGTTCGGCGGCAGCATTCACGGCCACCTGCATTGCACCAACTGTCATGCGGATATCAAAGGCTATCCGCACCCTGACAAGATGGCGCCAGTGGATTGCAAGACCTGCCACGCCGACGAAGCGAGCCAGCTCAGCGCCAGCGTCCACTCCGACGGCAAGGAACATCCGTGCACAAGCTGCCATGGCAACGCGCACGAGATCTACCCCAAAACTGACCCGCGCTCGGCCGTCTATCCCCTCAACGTGCCCAAGACCTGCGGCCAGTGCCACAGTAACAACGGCATGGCGCGCAAGCACGGGCTGCCCAGCATCTACCCCAACTACATCGACTCCATTCACGGCTTCGCGCTGACCCAAGAGGGATTGCTGGTGGCCGCCAACTGCCAGAGCTGCCACGGCTCGCACCACATCCTGAGCCGCACCGACCCGCAGAGCCCGACGTACAAAACCAACATCCCTGCCACCTGCGGCAAATGCCACGCCAAGATCGAGATGGAATACAACGCCGGCATCCACGGGCAGGCCATTGCAAAGGGCAACCTGAAGGCGCCGGTCTGCACAGACTGTCACACGGCCCACGCCATTCTGCAACCGACCGAATCCCAGTTTCGGATGCAATCAACGCCGATCTGCGGCAACTGCCACAAGGACAAGTACTCCACCTACCGCGACACCTTCCACTCGCAACTGGGTTCGCTGGGCGGCTACGTGGAGACGGCGCGCTGCTGGGACTGTCACCGGGCGCACGACGTGCGGCCGGCCAGCGATCCAGCTTCGCCCATCAACCCGGCCAACCTGATCGCCACCTGCCGCCAGTGCCACGCCGACGCCAATGCAAGCTTCGTCCGGTATCAGCCACACGCCAATGCGCGGGACCGCAAGCTGAACCCGGGGCTCTATTTTGTGCGGCTGTTTATGAACCTGCTGTTGATCAGCGTGCTGACGTTCTTCCTGCTGCACACCATTCTGTGGGTGGTGCGCTCGCGCTTGAACCAGATGAATAACTCGCCGCGGCGAGCGGCCAATGGAGGCAAGCATGACTGAGCTGGAGCAGGCAGGCACTCATCCGCAGAGCGGCGGCCAGGAGAAATACTACCTGCGCTTTTCGCGCGAACAGCGGTATATGCACGCCGTGCTGTTCACCACGTTTCTGGGCCTGGCGGCGACAGGACTCCCCATCCGCTTCAGCGAGAGCTTCTGGGCGCGCAAGTTCGCCTCCTCCGTGGGCGGATTCGGCGCTATCCTCTTTTTCCATAAGCTCTGCGCCGTAGTGCTGACCATTGCATTTCTGTTCCACGTGAAGGACGTGTTCAAGCGCGCCTTCATGAACCGCGAAAAAGGCATCTTCTGGGGACCGACCTCGATGGTCGCGAATTGGAAAGACGCGAAGGATCTCTTCGGTCACTTTCGCTGGTTCCTCGGCCTCGGCCCCAAACCGAAGTTCGACCGCTACGCTTACTGGGAGAAGTTCGACTATTGGGCGGTCTTCTGGGGCATGGTCGTCATCGGCTTCTCGGGTTACGCCATGTGGTTTGCGCCCTTCTTTGCGCACTTCCTGCCCGGATGGGCGCTCAATGCCGTACTCGTCATTCACAGCGAAGAGGGCCTGCTTGCCATCCTGTTTATCTTCTCGATTCACTTCGTCAATACGCACCTGCGCCCCGACAGCTTTCCCATGGACATGGTGATCTTCACCGGCGTCGAAAGCGAAGAAGAGTTCAAGCACAAGCGGCCGCTCGAATATGAGCGCAACTCCAAACGCGGCGAGCTTGAAAAGAAAGTAAGCACCGCGCCGCCTGACTGGCTCGTCAAGCTCTCCAGGGTGGTGGGATTCACGGCCATCTTTATCGGATTGACACTTCTCGTTCTCACGCTGACCGCATACTTCGATTGAGAAGCGAAACCCTCAGCTTTCGGCTTCCAGCAGGAACCTCGCGGAATGCGGGCAGATCGCGCGGCAGTCAACTGTATGCTGCGCGATTTATTGCGCGTTGGATTGAAATCCTTCCGAAGGCCGCATCGTTTCCGAGCCGTCTGAAGCAGCGCCGGACGCCTCGAAACTGGTGCTTGCTATTGCCGTCGAAGGCCTATCCGGGAAATCTCCGGCGTTTGCCAGATCCGGCACAGACGCTTGCTCTGTTGTCAATGCGACAAGATTCTGCGGGCCCAGAACCTCAGGGTGCTTGGGGATGAGATGGTAGCGGCCGCGCACCAGGTAGTCCACAAAGAGGCCGCCGGCAAGATAAGGATTCGCCGCGACGAGCGGAACGGCGTAGGCTGTGGTGACAAACGATTCGTCGATGCCCTTTACGGAGCCGCTGCTGCGCCGGTAGCCGGGAACCTGCGGAATCTCGAAGACCGTCAGATCTGTCTCACGATGCTTGCGCGCATAGCGCACCAGCTTGTACGTAATCTGCTTGGGCGTGGTCATGCCGGCGTCGGGGAAGATGCTGCGCTTAAACTTGTGCGGGAAGTAGTGATTGAGGATGACGCGCGAAAAGTCGGCGCAGTTGTTGAACAGCAGGTTGAATCGGCTGCGGTTGGGGCCTGCATTCATCTGCTCGATCAGTGCTTCGTCCTGCTCGGGTGTCGTCGCAAAGCGGAAGGCGTAGATGCGGCGCTCATAGGCAGCGCCCACCAGTTGTGTCCATCCGCCGTGGATCAAATTCCCCGCGGGCAACTTGTCGCCGAAGCTGTCGAGATGGCTCTCGCGATAGCGATTCCTGAGCCGCATAACCGTGTTGCGGTCAACATGCGCAGGCACGTCAACTGGCTTCTCAACTGCGTAGAGATAGGGAACCAGCGGGATCGCCACCCAATCGTATCCGTCGATCCCCTGATAGCGCGCGATGACCGCGCCCAACTCGCCGGGCTGGCAGCGCCGCAGCTTTACGGGGGTCGCAGCGCAGATGCGCTCAAAATAGATGGCGTTGTGCCCGGTTGGGTTCAGCGCGCCGAAGAAGCCATACGGCTCCTCCATCAGCAGCGCCGCCTGCGCGCGACAGCACGGACATAAAAATGCCGCTGCGAGAAGAAAGAAAAAAATCAGAAACCGAAGCTTGCGATTCGAGAGCATCCGTCTCCTTTTTGGGGGTAAGTTGGCTTCCACTCTCCTCTTCAGTATGCATCACTTTGAAAAACCGAACGATGAAAAGTCGTATCGGCGTCCCGCAAGGTGCGAATCGTTGGTGAGCACTGTCACTTATGCTCTGGAGAATAAGGGGTCAACCCGGCGGAATCCTCCACTACCATGAGCCACGTGCAAAATTCACTGCTCAGTCGCAGCTTTGAAAGGGCACGACTTCAGTCGTGCCAATAAAGCCAATAAGATGAGGGGGCTTTAGCCCCTGAGGAAAGACCGCATCTGAACATTCTCGAATTTTGCAAGTGGCTCCCATGACTTCGATTTATTAGACACGTATGCTTTGAATTAGGTTGCTGCCGGACAAGGCGCGGATGCCGCGTCCGCAACAGATCACCAACGGCAGCCGTGCGCGTTCGTGCGGCTGGAGCGGCAACGCGGCTCTGCTTCGCGCTCAGGCTTTCTGCCTGAACCAGAGTGATCCCCACGGCCTGCCGGGCAGTTTCACCAGTGCCTTGCCGGAGTACTCACCCGCCAGCGGCGAGCGCGTGAGCTCAAGCGTATCGATGTACTCGGCGGTATAGATTTTCCCCTCGGGTAGCGCAAAGGTTCCTTCAGCGGGCTGGTGCTCGTCGAAGTAGTAAAAAATAACGGAGCCGTTAGCGCGGCGCGCGCCCATGGGATCGTCAGCGAAGTTGGTGAATCCGATGGGGCCGGGACCGATGGCGATTGTCTCTTCAAGGAGCTTGCGCAGGAAAGCGATCTTCGCGGGGCTGGTGCCGTGCAAAACGCCGCCGTGCGACCACCAGAGAATGTCGTCGGCGTCGAGATAGGTTTCGCCGTGCCCGCAGTAGCATCCTTGCGCCGCCGCCTGCCAGAAGCGGCGCGTCATGGCGTCGCCCGAGAGGTTGCCCCAACGTGACGCGATGTTACCCTCGTAACGGCATTCATCGAAGACCACGGGTTTGCGCCAGTCGTTGCGCCACCCGGCGCCCAACTGCATGCGCGAATCCTGCACACCGGCGTGCGTGCACCAGCCGCGGCCGTACTCGTAAGGATAGCGGCTGTAGTGGATCGAACGCAGGTGGTCGAAGGCATCGTACTCGCCAAGAATGCGCGCGTAGCGGTCCCAATCCGCGATGGTCTTCGAGCGCATCAGATCGAACTCATTGGCCAGCGACCACCACACGTTGCGATAGGCGCTGAAGCGCGCAATCGCGTAGCGCAGATAACGGTCGTCGACCTCGGCTGGCATCGACTGGTAGCCCCATTTGTCGTAGGGATGAAAGAGGATCAGGTCGGCCTGCACGCCGATACGGCGTAGCTCAAGGATCAGCCGATCGAAGTGCTGGAAGTACGCGGCGTTGAAGGTGGAGTAGTCGTTCACCTCACCGGTGCGCGGAAAGGGATACTGCGGCGGTTCCTTGCGGTTGTGCTGATACCACTTGGGAAACAGGCACATGCGCAGCTTGTTGAAGGGCGAGGTTGTGAGTGTCGCGATGGTCTGTCGCTCGATGGCCTCGGATTGAAAGGCCCACGCATAGCAGGTCGTTCCGCATTCCACGTAAGGCGTACCGTCGCCATAGGCAAAGTGGTAGCCATCGCGCACCGACACGGGCCCAGGATTGCCGGCCTCGGGCGCGACGCACGCAAAGCTGCCCGCTTGCCCGTTGAGCTGCGGCGCGTTGCTCGCCGTGGCCCACGACCATTCGCCCAGATCGTCAGGCATGAAGCGGACTTTGTATACGCCGTCGCCATCGTAGAAGCCCTCGACGGTGAGCGCGCGATTTTTCTGGCGAAAAGTAGCCGTGAACGAAACTTCGAGGAACGGATTGCCCGTGGACGGCCCGGGAAACGCGAGTTCGAGGCAATCCCACCGCGCAACTGAGCCGCTCGCAGCGTGCGATGGGGCCGATTGGGCAAGCGCGGGCGCCGATGCAGCCGCCACGGCATAAGACGAGAGCTTTAAAAGATCGCGACGGTTCATGGAACTCCCCAGCAGGATTCGACAACCACGTACGGCCGCCGCAGCGCATCCTTGAGTCTCTACCGCGAACCCTCTTCATCACCTTCAAGGGATCTGCGGACTCCAAAGGATGATTAGCGCGGCGGCACGCCCCTGGCAAGATCGCGGCGCGAGACCATTTTCGACTCGTCCCGGCTGCGCTGGCTGTCGCACTCCTCAGCCGATTTGCGCGCCGGATCTTCTCGCGGAGCCGAGATCAGAAAGAAATGCAGCCAATACGCCAGTGCGATCAATTGGACCGCCTGGCCGCCCTGGTCCAGCCAGTGATAGGCCGGGCCGCTGGTCCACCAGGCGTGTAACAGCGCGACCAGAAACCATGCGAAGACGTTGATTCCCAGGCCTGTGGCAATTTGCAGCTCGCGTTCAGGCCAGCGCAGCTTTCGCAGGCTGCTCCATGAAATCAGGGCCAGAAAGCCAGCAAACTGAACAATCGCGGTGGCGCGCATGCCAAAGAGGTACATGTTCGAGAGCCATGAGCGGCCCGGCTCGGCAGTCCACCGCGAAAGGGCAAAGATCAGGACAGCAGCTCCGGCGAAGATCCAGGTAGCGAGCTGCCAACGCGGGAGGGCGTTCCGATTGATGCGCAGTAGGTTTTTCCCTAGTTCAGCCAGGACACAAAAGTAGAGCAGGAAATCGCCTGCAATCCCAAAAAGAAAAATGCTCCAGTACCGCATGGAAAGACCTACGTCGAGATAGATTGCCAGCCCGGCAGCGGTGGCGGCGAGGTCGAAGCAGACATAGGCGAAGAAAAGCGGCGAAGAGCGAAAGGCCCGTTTACTCGCCATCGTAGCAACAAGCAGCGACGCCATCACCATAAAAACGAGAGTAAGCGCAGTATCGAGGTTCACTATGCCTCATCCGATCCGGGAAAGGAAAGGTTGTGGTGATGCCAGTCAAGCGTGCCACTTGCAAAATTCATTGCTCAGTCGCGGCTTTGAAAGGGCACGACTTCAGTCGTGCCAATAAAGCCAATAAAATGATGGGGCTTTAGCCCCTGAGGGAAACTGCATCTGAACATTCTCGAATTTTGCATGTGGCCCAAGCGCGAGGCCCGTATTAATGTTGATCGTGCCGATGCGGCCTTCCGGCTTGAGACTCAGTAAGTACAACACGGTTTGCGTGCGCGGCTCCAGCCACAGCCAGGAGAACCCGCTGCATCTCCGGAGTAAACTCACGGCGCTCCGCTTCCTTCTGTATGAAGCTCACGGCCCAATACAGCAGGCTGCAAAGCCATGCACCCACGAGAGCCTGATCGAGGTGCTTATATTGGAGATACGAGGTCTGATGTGTGTGTAATATCGCTGCAGCCACATCGAAGGCAGAGAAAAAACCGAGGCCGGTTGCAATCTGCAACTCGCGATCACGCCATCCAATCGACAGCACCTGGCTGCTTGCAATTAATGCAAGCAGGAAGATGATCTGAAGAATTGAGACGGTCTGCTCGAGCTGCACAAGCAAGCGGAACTCTACAGATCTACCGGCAACTGCCGGCAAGGCTGTGAATGGCCAAACGGCCGCTCCGACGGCCAGGATGAAGCCGCTGACCGGAATAAGGGCACGACGCGAGAGAGAGGCCCGAAGTGGTTTGAGAATTGACCACGCAAGCTCTACAAGGACTGCGAAAAGTAGTACTGAATCCGTGATCGTTTCGGAAAGGTACCAGATCATATAGGCTGAGCGAAAATGTCGAAGTATGATCGCTAACCCAACGTCACCGATGATCGCCTGGACAATATACAAAAAGAATAGGGGGAACGACCGCCAGAGACGGCGGTAGATAAACAGACCTATGATTGCTGCTTCCGCGATGTCCCCGGCCAGCCAAAGTGCGGTATCCAAGCTCACCGCTACAGTTTATCTGAATTGCGATGAACCAAGAATAAATTACGTAACGCTCCTGCAAAGATGTACTACAAAAGGAAATCCCCCCAAGATAGGGGGGATTTGTTGTGAGATCGAGTCCAAATCAACCTAATGCATCCGAAATCACGCCCGAAATTCAAGGCGCAATTCACCGCGCGGAAGGCGGCACCGGCAGTGGCGCACATGGACGCGCGGAAGGCGGCACCGGCAGTGGCGCACATGGACGCGCGGAAGGCGGCACCGGCAGTGGCGCACATGGACGCGTTGAAGCGCTCGCGACGCAAGCAGAAGCGATAAACAGAGAAACTACAGCAAATTTTGTAAAGTTATACATAACCAACCTCATAGAAGCACTCTCCTGGCGCAGACAATGCGCCTAAAACATTGCAAAATCAGAGTACCCCAAAAGATGTAGCCTGACTACCCATAAAGTGATATTTGGAGAAATTTTCTACCTAAGTAATCATTTGCGTATATCTTTCGTAACATTTTTCGATGTTACTTCACGATTTTTTTGTGTATTATTCGCCTTTAATCAGCCAGTTACGTGGAATCTGGTGCCGGATCTTGCCAGGGTAATCGCATTTGGATAGGAGTTCCGGTCTTTTGCTTGCTTACTCCACTCATCGAGCAATGTCATCCCGAACAAAGTGAGGGATCTGCGGTTGTTTTTCGCTCCTCGCGGCGTGGTCAGGTGAAATCGACCTGTCAAACCGGAGGTCTGGCGGGTGGCGGGTCCCTACCTGCTTGACAGTTGACAAAGGGTAGGGAGTCCGGTCCCTCCCCTTTGGGGACTGGTGAAGACCGCGATTCCCAATCTTTGCAGAGTATTTCTCCCCATCCGCTACCATGGTTCCAGGCGGAATCACAAGCGTCGGGTGCGTGCGCCTCGGCCTTCGCGCTTCCGGCGTGGGCCACGATCCGCGTAACTCCTTCGCCATCACGATTCTGGCCGCAGGTCAT
>JAJYFA010000245.1 GCA_021790995.1 Acidobacteriota bacterium | reverse complement strand
CCCATAAGCGCTAAGATAACAATTGATTATTTGTGATTGTAGGGATAGCCTATTTGCATGGCGGAGCTCGACGACTGGCAAGTGTTGACGGGGCTTTTCCCTTCTGGTTGGCAGGATTTAGGCAGGAGCAGCGGGGCGGTGCGCCGTTTGCGCGGGTTCTCTTCCCTGGATGCACTACTTCGAACGCTCCTCCTGCATGTGGGCTGTGGCTGGTCGCTCCGCGAAACCGCAGTTCAAGCTAAGTTAGCAGGCCTCGCGGATGTCTCGGATGTAACGTTGCTGAATCGACTGCGAGACGCGGAGGATTGGTTGCGGAGGCTCTGCGAGCAGTTGTGGAGGGCTAACGGCGTGACGCTTGAGCCCGGTTTCACTCGGCGCCGCGTACGTTTGCTGGACGCGACGGTGGTGTGCGAACCGGGCAAGACAGGCAGCCAGTGGAGGATCCATTACAGCCTTCAACTGCCTGGGCTGGAATGCGATCAGTTCGACCTGACTTCGACGCGAGGCGCTGGTACGGGCGAGCATTTTGGCCGATTTCATTTTCTACCCGGCGAATTTTTGCTGGCCGATGCGGGCTACTGCCATCCCAACGGCATCGCAGCAGTTGTGGAGGCTAAGGCCGATCTCTGCGTGCGTTTCAATCCGCACGCGCTTCCGCTTTTTGATGAGCAAAATCAGCCCTTTTCGCTACTTGAGCGTCTCAGTCTGCTGCGCCATGCCGGCGATGTGGCCGACTGGCCAGTATCGAGCCACGCAGGCCGGCGCCGCATCGCAGGCAGGGTCTGCGCAATTCGCAAGAGCAAGGGACAGATCGAACGTGCGCAACGTAAACTCACGCTGAAACAACAGGCAGGCAAAAGCGTTGGACTCGATACGCGAACCTACGCAGAGTACGTTCTCGTCTTTACCACGTTGCCCTATCTGGAAGCCAACGCCAGGCAGGTGTTGGAAGCGTATCGGCTGCGTTGGCAGGTGGAGTTGACCTTCAAGCGCTTGAAGTCCATCGCACAGATCGGGCATCTCCCAAAGCACGATGAAAAGAGCAGTCGAGCATGGCTCTATGGAAAGCTTCTGGTCGCACTGCTCAGCCAAAGGATGGTCCAGGTGGGGAAAACCATTTCCCCCTGGGGTTACCAGTTACCGCATACGCCCGACACCCAGTCCATGGCGTGAATTTCAATTTGCTTTTCATCAGGTCACTGCTGCAATCAAGCCTTCGCTGCCACTTCAATCAGTCATGAGCCAATGGAACCGCGTCGCGGATGCTCTCGCAGAATCATCTCGCCGAAGAAGACCTCAACTGGAGTTGTTACCTTAGCGCTTATGGGCACACCACCCCAGGCTGTCCGCAGCTCTTCCAGCGGCTTGTGGTCGATCGCAAATGGCAGAGGCCATTCGGCCGTCAGGGATGCGGGACGGAGGAGGATCATGCGCCGGAGTTTTCGACCAACACTGGCGTTTCTTCGCTTTGCATCGCGTAGAGTGTGTCGAGACATAGCGCACAGCTCAGGACGATCCAGAGGCTGGCGCAGACGATCTGCGCCCAACCGGGGATCGGGGCTGCAGCGGCCAGATCGAAGAAGAGCGAGCCTTGTGTGAAGGTGGTCAGGGTGAGCAGGCCCAAGTGCAATGCGCGCGGCGGCCGGCGCAGGGCCCGCGCCCACAGCATGGCCAGCGGAAGCAGCGCCACCGTGTAACCGTGTCGCCAGGAGACAGGCGCAATGCAGCAGAGGACCAGCGCGAAGACGGCCAGTACGACGGCCTTTGCGGACGGGTCCATGCGCCGGCGCGCCCGCCAGACAAGAACCAGACAGCCCAGGAAAAATGCACCACTCAGGGCCTTGGCCGCCAGCCGCAAGAGCCATGGCGAACCGCCCATCGCCGCGCGCGCCGTGCTCAACGTAAAAACTTTGCCATAGAAGATCCAGGCGGTCAGCGAGGTCAGGCTCTTGTTGGCAAGAGCGGGGATGCCCTGCCCCATCGCCCCGATGGCCACGGCAAAAAGGCGGAGATTTTCCGGTCCGTTCCCCGCGGCCATCAACGCCGTCAGGCCGAGAAGCGTGGAAAAATACATGGCCAGCCAGCGCCGTTCCTTCCAAAGCAGAAACAAAGGGAGAATCGCCAGTGGCGTCACCTTCAGCGCCGTGGCCAGCGCCAGCGCCAGGGCCGAAAGCGCGACGCGGCCACGAGCGTACGCGGTGACGGCAAAAGCCCACAGCGCCAGCAGCACAATTGTCACCTGACCGTCGGAGACCGCCTCGTGCACCGGCCAGAACCAGTAGGCGGCCGCCGCCAGCAGCGCAAATTCGCCGCTCAGCAGACGCACGCGCAGCAAGGGCGCCAGCAAAGCCATCGCAAGCAGCACCAGCGCCAGGTTCAAGGCTCTCCATAACGCGGCGGCCATGTGCGCGGGCAGATGCGCGAAAGGCGTCAGCAGGTCGGCCAGCAGCGGCGGATAAAGATAGAGCTCCGTATCCTGAATGCCCGCCGCCCGGGCCTCTGCGGCCAGCGCGCTCTGCGCCGGCGCCGACGTCAACTGCGGATTGCCCCCGGTCGCGCCTTCGTACAGATTGGCGCGGGGATGGTCGCGCACGGCCTGAGCGGCAAAGTAGTAATCGTAGAAATCGATATTCGGCACGGCCATCGCGTGGCCGAAGTAGCGTTGCGCCAGCGAGCTGCACAAAAGCGACGCCAGCACGAAGGCGGCAAGCAAGCGGACCGTGCGCGGCTGGACAATACGCGACCGGAGAATACGCAGATGGACGATGCGATGCAGGGCAGATGGGTTCATTGGGCGGAGGCTCGAACCTTGAAGCCTTGGCACGGCTGAGTATACAAGAGCGGGCGGCGCAAAAGGGGAATGAAGCGCTCTCCGCTCCCAACCGGGGAATCGCTGCAGCCGTGAAATTCCGGCGCACAGCGGATCGTCCCTCCGCCGCCGATACAAGGAAACGGCAGGATACTTCCAGACCTCTGCGAGGCGCCGTGGCGCTGCTTTCGCTTTCGAATCCGCTTCTGTTCAACAGCGTCTCTTCCTTCGGAAGCGCGTTCCCGGCCTCGTCCGCTTCCACGCGGACAATCGCCACGGCCGGCGCAGCACAGAGCGCATCGTCTCTCCAGCTTCTCGCCGGCGATGTGTACACACCCGCAAACTCGGCCTCGCAAGCAGTTTCCGCACCGGGCGGCGGCTCGGAAGCCGGCCAGCCAACGCAGTCTGTCGCGGAAGACAGCGCCAATTCGCAGGTTTCGGCGCTGCTGGCGGCGGCCGCGTCTTCGCAGGTAAGCGGTTCGGCGGGGCAGACGGATCCCTCGATGGCCTCGCTGCTCAAGACAGCCGAAAAGGATGGCCTCGCCGTGGCGCAGTGGATGAAAGCACAGGCCACGCTGGGCGACTTCTCGAAGGCCGCGTCGGCGGCTGCGGGCGATTTGATGACCAGCGGAGCCTCATTGGTCGCCACCTTTTCGAACGACTTGAATCAGTTGGGCAGCGTCATCGATCAGACCACCGCTAACGCAACGCAAACGCCGGGCGGCAGCTCGACCGCGTCGGGTCTGGCCAGCGGCGCGCTCCAGAGCAGCCTGACGCTGAACGCGCTCAGCGCCATCGGCAACGCGATCGATGCGCAGATGAGCGGCGCTGGCCAGAACTTCACCTTCGGCTTCTCCGATTCGTCGCTCTCCGTGGGCGGAACTTCGAGCGCGTCCGCCGCGCAGCTCAGCCTACTTCT